>CANBRQ010000130.1 GCA_947371955.1 Paracoccaceae bacterium
CTCGATCAACGAGCGTCTTGAAAAAATGTTCGGTCACATGGAAGGCGAGATCGGCGTGCTGCAGGTGGAGAAGAAGATCCGCACGCGCGTCAAAAAGCAGATGGAGAAGACGCAGCGCGATTATTATCTGAATGAGCAGATGAAGGCCATTCAGAAGGAATTGGGCGATGGCGAGGACGGCCAGAACGAAGTGGCCGAACTGGAAGAGCGCATCTTCAAGACCAAGTTCAGCAAGGAAGCCCGTGAAAAGGCCGAAGCGGAACTGAAGAAGCTGAAGTCGATGTCGCCGATGTCGGCGGAAGCGACCGTGGTGCGCAACTATCTGGATTGGCTGCTGTCGGTTCCGTGGGGTACCAAGTCTCGCGTCAAGAAGGATCTGATCGAGGCGCAGAAGATCTTGGACTTGGACCACTACGGTCTGGACAAGGTCAAGGAACGCATTGTCGAGTATCTGGCGGTGCAGGCGCGGTCGGCCAAGTTGAAGGGGCCGATCCTGTGCTTGGTTGGACCTCCGGGCGTGGGTAAAACCAGCTTGGGGCGGTCTGTGGCGAAGGCGACGGGGCGTGAGTTCATCCGGATTTCGCTGGGTGGCGTGCGTGACGAGTCTGAAATCCGTGGGCACCGTCGGACCTATATCGGGTCGATGCCCGGCAAGATCATTCAGGCGCTGAAGAAGGCGAAGACCACCAACCCGCTGATCCTGCTCGATGAAATCGACAAGATGGGGCAGGACTTCCGGGGTGACCCGGCGTCAGCGATGCTGGAGGTGCTGGATCCGGAACAGAATGCGACCTTCACCGACCACTATCTGGAAGTGGAATACGATCTGTCCAACGTGATGTTCATCACCACGGCCAACTCTTACAACATGCCCGGACCTTTGCTGGACCGGATGGAGATCATTCCGCTGTCGGGCTACACCGAGGATGAGAAGCTGGAGATCGCCAAGGGGCACTTGCTGCCCAAGCAGATCAAGGCGAACGGGTTGAAGAAGACCGAGTTCTCGGTGTCGGATGCCGCTTTGACCCACGTGATCCGGTACTACACCCGGGAAGCTGGGGTGCGGAATCTGGAGCGGGAAATCGCCAAGCTGGGCCGCAAGGCCATCACGGATATTCTGAAGGCCAAGACCACCTCGGTGACGGTGGATGAAGCCAAGGTCGAAGAATATCTGGGCGTGCAGCGCTATCGCCATGGGTTGGCCGAGAAGGAAGATCAGGTCGGTGTCGTGACCGGCTTGGCCTGGACCTCGGTCGGTGGGGAAATCCTGCAGATTGAAGCGCTGAAACTGCCCGGCAAGGGCCGCATGAAGACGACCGGGAAGCTGGGCGACGTCATGAAGGAGTCGATCGAGGCGGCCAGTTCCTATGTCCGCTCGGTCAGCCCGATGCTTGGGGTGAAGCCGCCGGCCTTCGAGACGATGGACATCCACGTGCACGTGCCCGAAGGGGCGACGCCGAAGGATGGCCCGTCTGCGGGTCTGGCGATGGTGACCTCGATCGTTTCGGTGATCACCGGAATTCCCGTCCGCAAGGACGTGGCGATGACCGGGGAAGTGACGCTGCGCGGCAATGCCCTGCCGATTGGTGGCTTGAAGGAGAAGCTGCTGGCGGCGCTGCGGGCGGGCATGACGACCGTGCTGATCCCGGAAGAAAACGCCAAGGATCTGGTGGATATTCCGGACAACGTGAAGCAGGGGCTGAAGATCATCCCGGTAACACACGTGCGCGAAGTGCTGAAGATCGCGCTGGTGCGGGACCCGGTGCCGGTCGAGTGGGACCAGGTGGCCGAAGAGGCCGCCGCGGCTGCAAGGCAGGCCAAACGGGACGAAGTGGCCAGCCCGACCGCCCATTAACCAGAAAAGGCGCCCTGCGGGGCGCCTTTTTTCTGGCGGGTGCGCGGCATCTTTTGCAGAATAGTATTCTGTTGACTGCGTCCTGCCGCATATTCAACCAAATCTGTCGCTAGTTGTGCGCATCAACGAGTCAACCCATCGGAACTGTTCACATGCCCATGAAGCCTTCCCAGACCAAGTCCCCCAGCGCCAAGTCCGAGGCGGCCAAGGCGGCCCGGGCCGCCAAAGCCTTGGCAGCCGGCAAGACGCCAAAGCCTGCCCGCGCCAAACCCACCACTGCCAAACCGGCCCCCATCAAATCGGACGAGATCGAGACACCCGCGCTTGAGTTGGCCGAAGATCAGGCGGAGCTTGAGGCGCCGGGCGGGCAGGAGGATGCCAAGGCCGCGCAGGGCACGGTGAAGCTGAAGGACCTGATTGATCAGGTTGCCGAGACTTTGGGGGCCAAGCGGCAAGACGTCAAACCCGTGGTCGAGGCCACGCTCGCCCGCATGGGCGCTGCGCTTGGACGGGGAGATAGCCTTAATCTGCAAGGCTTTGGCAATCTGAAGGTGGCAAAGGCCGCGACAACCGAAAACCCGGTGATGCGCCTGAAGCTGCGCCTGACCGAGGGCGGCAAAGCCAAGGCGCCATCGGGTGAGGAAGACTGAAAAGCACTCTTGCGGCGGATTTCGATCAAGGCTAATACCCCGCAACCGAATTGAGAGTTCGGGCGATTAGCTCAGCGGTAGAGCGCATCGTTCACATCGATGATGTCAGGGGTTCAAATCCCTTATCGCCCACCATGTTTGCCCACGGGCGCGTCTTTGACGCGCCCGTTTGCATGTGTGGGTGCCCAGACAATGATGCTGTCACACGGACAGGCTTGCGCAAGGCGGCATCCTTGGCTAAACGGCGCGTCATGGGTCGTTAGCTCAGATGGTAGAGCGTCTCGTTTACACCGAGAATGTCGGCGGTTCGATCCCGTCACGACCCACCACTCCTCCAAGGCAACTTCGTTCTGGCAAACAGGGTCTGTGCGATTTCGGGGCTAAGGCTTGCCCGATAATGCCCTATATTGCGGGTAACCCACAGGAGGCCCCCCATGAGCTGGAACCCCGCCCTTGACCCCGTATTGCCACTTGGCGATGCGGTGGATGCGATTGAAACCGTGATCATCCCGCGCGCCCGCGATCTGGGCGGGTTCGAGGTGCGGCGTGCTTTGCCGTCCGTCCAGCGCCAGATGGTGGGGCCCTTCATCTTCTTTGACCAGATGGGACCGGCGGAGTTTCTGACCGGGCAGGGCATCGATGTGCGCCCGCATCCGCATATTGGTCTGGCCACGGTGACCTATTTGCTGAAGGGCAAGATGCACCACCGGGACAGCCTTGGCACCGACGCCTGGATCACGCCGGGTTCGGTCAACCTGATGCTGGCCGGGCGCGGCATCACCCATTCGGAACGCACTGATGGCGAGGCCCGGCAAGCGCCGCTGACGCTGTTTGGGTTGCAGACCTGGCTGGCCTTGCCGTTGGACCATGAAGATGACCCTGCGGCCTTCGCCCATGCGCCAGAAGCCGATCTGCCGGTGCTGGAGGGCGAGGGCAAGGTGGTGCGCCTGATCCTGGGCGAGGCCTGGGGGGCGAAAGCCTCGGTCGCCACACCGTCCGAGACGATCTATGCCGATGCCACGCTGGCCGCCGGGGCCGTGCTGCCTTTGCCCGACAACCACGAGGATCGCGGGGTCTATGTGCTGTCGGGCGAGGTCTCGGTGGGCGGGCAGACCCACGGCGCGGGTGAGATGCTGGTGTTCCGCCCCGGTGATCGGCTTGGGGTCAAGGCAGGCCCCTTGGGCGCGCGGGTGATGGTGCTGGGCGGTGCCACGATGGAAGGGCCGCGCCACATCTGGTGGAATTTCGTGGCCTCGTCGAAAGAACGGATCGAGGCCGCGAAAGAGGCCTGGCGGGCGGGCGACTGGCAGCATGGGCGGTTTCAATTGCCCTCGGGTGATGCCGCGGAGTTCATTCCGGCGCCGGAGCGGTAATTCCGGTGCGCTGATCACGCCGTCGTTTCGCCGGGGCCGCAGGTCCGCTGGGTGGCGCCGGGATTTGCCCGGTTTTGGCAGGGCTTCCTGTTTCTTTAGCCAGTTGTCGTGTACGTTGTCGGAACCGAACGGCGGGCGTAGTGTTGCAGGAATCCCACCCAAAGAATCAAAAGGAAATGAATATGGCGACGATCCTTCTGTCAGACCTGTTGGGAGAGCAGGGCCAACTGACCACCTTCATCGACCCGAACCATCTGGTGGTAAGCCCGTTTGTAGCAAATGCATCGAATTTGCTGCTCGTCGATGTCAACTCTGCCCATGACTTTGCCGGTATCTTCCTGTCCGCGAACCCTAGCAGCAATCCGTTCAGCTATGCCGGCGGGGTGCCGATCGGAGGCCATATCACCAACATCGCGTTCAACGATTCCAGCAGCAATCCCTTGATCACGGTTGATGGCCTGGATGTGGATCTCGCGGGCGTGAAGACCGCTCTCAACAATCATAACTTGCTGGATATTCTGAGGGCCGTGAACGGAGGCAATGATTCCGTTGTGGGCTCCGGCGTTGGCGACGATCTGACGATCATCCCGGGCGCGGGCAATGACTCAGTCTACGGCGGGGGGGGCAACGACAAGATCGACGGCGGGACCGGCAACGACATCCTGAACGGTGGGGCCGGAGCGGACTCGCTGGATGGGGGCTTGGGGAAGACTGGGGGGCTGCATGACGTGGCCGATTACAGCACTTCGACCGGTCCGGTGCAGGTCAGTCTGGTTGCTGGCGTTGTCGGCAAGTTGAATGACGCGGCTGGCGACAAGCTTGTGAACATCGAGGATCTCACCGGATCCGCGTTCGGCGACAAGCTGACAGGCAACACGAAGGCCAACGTCATTCTGGGCGGCGACGGGGTGGACAGAATCCTTGGCGGCGGTGGCAATGACAGCATCAACGGGGGCAATCAGAAGGATTCCCTCTATGGCGGCTTGGGCAATGACACGATCATTGGCGACCTTGTTGCCGATCATTTCGTTGGCTCCGACCTCATCTCTGGTGGTGCCGGCAATGATTTGCTGACCGGCGGCGCGGG
Source organism: Paracoccaceae bacterium (assembly GCA_947371955.1). Taxonomy (GTDB): domain Bacteria; phylum Pseudomonadota; class Alphaproteobacteria; order Rhodobacterales; family Rhodobacteraceae; genus Stagnihabitans. The sequence goes on from CANBRQ010000130.1 coordinate 4,966, forward strand.
CTTTGACCGTTTCGTGTTCCACGCGGGCGACGGCAACGACACGATCACCGACTTCAAGGCCAACAGCACGGATGCCAAGCACCTCAATCAGGATCACATCCTGACCACGCAGGACATCATCGACGGCTTCGCAAACAATCTGGATCAGAAGACGCTGGTCGCGGACGGAGTCCTGCTGGACTTCTTTGACGCGGACCATATGCATCTGGGTTCGATCCTGTTCGAAGGTGTGCACAGTTTGGCCGCCATCGGCATCAGTGACTTCGCGCTTGGCTGATACGCCCAGCGTCGGTGGTGGGAGAAAGCACGGTTGCCTTGCGCCAAGAATCTTGCTGCAAGCGCTTGACGCCGCTGTCATGCTTCCGTAATACCCCCACACGTTCGGGCGGGCCCGGATGGCTTAGCGGTGGTAGCTCAGTTGGTTAGAGTACCGGCCTGTCACGCCGGGGGTCGCGGGTTCGAGCCCCGTCCACCGCGCCAGCCATCCGCCCGCCTCGAACGTGAAGCGTTCCATCGCAAGTGCGAACGTTATGTGACATCTGCGCGGTGGTAGCTCAGTTGGTTAGAGTACCGGCCTGTCACGCCGGGGGTCGCGGGTTCGAGCCCCGTCCACCGCGCCAGTTACCGAAAACGCCCTCCGGAAACGGGGGGCGTTTCGTTTTGGGGCGGGCAGGCGTGGACGGTGTAACGTGTTGGTGAAGCACGGTTTTACACGCACCATCACCTGCAGGTGAGACCCCCTTGCAGCATAAGACGCTCCGCGCTAGACCGCTTGGCACAAGGACAAAGACTGCCGGGCGACACTGCGTCGCTGACACGACAGGCTTCGCGCGCCTTGTGCGAAATTTGGGCAAGCACCTTCAGTAGGGGCTTTGCGCCAAGGGAGACACCCAGATGCGTTCCAATATCCTGACCCTGACTCTGCTGGCCGGCATGACCCTCGGCGGGGCGGCGTTTGCCGGCACCACCGCACCGAAAGTCGCAGCACCCAAAGCCGCTGCGATGATGACCACCAAAGCCGCCACCATGACCAAGGTGGCAGCCACCAAAACCACCGGCACGATCACCAAGATCGACGCCAAGGCTCTGTTTGTCGTGCTGTCGGACGGCCACCGCTATCACGTGCCGGCTGGCTTTGCGCTGACGGGGTTCAAGGTGGGCGAAAAGGTCGCCGTCACCTTCGAGACGAAGGGCAAGCACCACAATGTCACCGCCATGACAGCGGCCTGATTTCAGGCCAATGATCTGATAGGAACGGGGGCCTCATGTGGCCCTCGTTCTGCTTTGTCCGGGGCTGATCCAATGCCTATCGAAACTGGTAACATACTGGTGAAAAACGGTTTTTCACGGCTCATCACATGGTGGTGAGACCCCCTTACACCAATTCGAGCCCTGCGTTAGACCGTTTCTTGCAAGGTCAGGGTCAGCCGGGCGGTAGACGAAACCGCCGACACGACAGACCCGGAGCACCTTGCACATCGATCTGGAAATCGCCTGAAAACAATGGCGACCCGTATCAGGAGACACATCATGCGTTCGAAAATCCTTCCGCTCGTTCTCGTCGCTTCCATGTCCTTTGGCGCCGTGGCCTTCGCCGCAGCGACCGAGACCAAAGGCGTCGTCAAGGCCATTGATGAAAAGGCCATGACCGTCACGCTGGAAGACGGCTCGGTCTACAAGCTTCCCGCCGGCTTCAAGATTGCTGACCTGAAGGCCGGCGAAAAGGTCACCGTGTCCTGGGAAGCCAAGGGCGCTGACAAGGAAGCTTCGGCCGTCAAAGAAGACAAGTAAGCCGACCCAAATCTTGGGGCAGAACGGGGGCCTTGCGGCCCCCGTTTTCAGTTACAGCCGCAGGCGGTAGCGGACGTGGCCATCGCTGCGCACGAAGCTGTCGTAGAGGTGCCGGGCGGCAGCATTTCCCTCGTCGGTGTTCCAGTACAGCCGGTGCCAGCCCTTGGTGCGGGCCAGAGCCATCAGATCCTCGATCAGTGCCCGTCCCAGACCCTTGCCGCGCGCGGCGGGTGAGACGAAAAGATCCTCCAGATAGCAGTCATCGCCCATCACCCATGTCGAGGGGTGGTGCTGATGGATGGCAAAGCCCAGAACCGCGCCATCCACCTCTGCCAGCCGGACATTCATCGGGCTTGCAGGGTCCATCAGACGCGCCCAGGTGCGGGCAGTGATGGCGGGGTCCAGCGCCTCCTCATAGTAGTCGAGAAACCCTTGCCAGAGGAGGCGCCATTGCGGCTCATCCGCCGGGGTTGCGTTGCGGATCAGTGGGGTCATGCCAGCTTCGCCAGAACCCGCGCCCAGCAGCGGATGCCTTTGTGGAAGCTGTCGAGGTCGTATTTCTCGTTGGGGGAGTGGATCTGGTCATCGTCCTTGGCAAAGCCCATCAGGATGGCGTCCATGCCGAGATAGGTCTTGAAATAGCCCGCCACGGGGATGGAGCCGCCAGCGCCGACGTAGGCCGCGGGTATGCCCCATTCCTCGGTCAAGGCCGTGCGACAGGCGGCGAAGGCGGGGTGGTCGATCGACATGACGGAAGCCGGGGAATTGCCGTGGCCTTTCCATTCCACCGTGCAATCGGCGGGAAGCTGGGCTTCGACCCAGGCGCGGAAGTTTTCGCGCAGTTGGAAGGGGTCCTGTTTGCCGACAAGGCGGAAGGACACCTTGGCATGTGCCTCTCCGGGCAGGACGGTCTTGAAGCCGTCACCGGTATAGCCGCCCCAGATGCCGTTGACCTCGGCGGTCGGGCGGGACCAGAGTTTCTCAAGCGGCGTGCGGTCTTGTTCGCCAGCCGGGACCGACAGGCCGACATCGCCCAAGAAGCGGGCATGGTCGAAGGCGAGGTTCTGCCATTGGCTGCGCAGTTCGTCCGACAGTTCGGTGACGCCGTCATAAAAGCCCGGCACCTGAACGCGGCCTTCTGCGTCGTGCAGACCGGCGAGGATCTTCGACAGGATATGGATCGGGTTCTGTGCGAGGCCACCGTACATGCCGGAGTGCAGGTCTCGGGTCGCGGCATGGATCGTCAGTTCCTCGCCCAGCAGCCCGCGCAGCATGGTGGTGATGGCCGGGGCGCGGCTTTCGAAAAGGCCGGTGTCGCAGATCAGCGCCACGTCGGCGTGCAGTTCCTCGGCATTGGCTTTCAGGAAGGGGATGAGGGAAGGAGAGCCGGATTCCTCTTCGCCCTCAAGGAAGATCGTCAGCTTGCCGGGCAGGGTGCCGTGGACGGCCTTCCAGGCGCGGCAGGCCTCGATGAAGGTCATCAACTGGCCCTTGTCATCGGAGGCGCCACGGCCGCGCAGGATGCGGCCTTTGGCGGTTTCCTCGATGGCGGGGTCGAACGGGTCGCGTGTCCACAAGGACAGCGGGTCGACGGGCTGGACGTCATAGTGGCCGTAGAAGAGAAGATGCGTGCCGAAGCCGCTGCCGCCATGGGCCACGACCATCGGATGGCCGGGCGTGGGGCGGCTGGAGGCGTCAAAGCCCAAGGCGGCAAGATCGGCCACCAGCCAGTCGGCGGCGCGGGCGCAATCGGGCCTGTAGGCGGCATCTGTCGAGATGGAGGGGATGCGCAGCAGGTCGATCAAGCGGTCAATCGCTTCGGGCAATGTGGCGTCGATCTTCTGCAGAACGGGCGCGAGGGTCATCGTGGTCTCCATCTTGTGATAGGTAGTGCAAAGCCTAGCAGGCGTGCGGGGACTGTCCAGACCGGGAATTTCGCGCTAGATGACCCCCGACAAGAGATGGAGCTGGCAATGCAAAAGCTGTTGGGATTGGGACTGGCGATGGCGGTGATGGCGGGCGCGGCCTTCGCCAAGGATGTGCCGGTCGAGGTCAGCACGCTGGACGGGGCGCAGATCACGCTGCATGTCCAGCCCTTCCTGAAAGACGACGAATTGAAGGTGCTGCGGACCGTGGCCAGCAACTCGCAGGCGCTTGCGGTCTTTGTGCCGGGGGACAAGTCGCATTATTCTGCCATGGCGCTGGCACCTGCGGATGGCTTCCTGAAAGATGGCGCGCCAACGGATACGGCGATTGCGCTGAGCGATTTTACCGATGCGGATGCTGCGGCGAAGGCCGTTCTGGATGCCTGCGATGCCAAACGCGCCAAGGCGGGCAAGCCCTGCGTTCTGGTGCTGGAAATCGGGCCGAAGCCCTGAACCCTCTCGCTCTAACCGGCAGGGGCGGCAAATTGCCATCTGTCAGACCATAGGCCCTTGATGCAAATCAAGGGCACCGCAAGGATCGTGCCGCAGTGTAGCTGCGGACAGGAGACCAAGATGACTTACACTTCCGCGCTCGACACCGCCCTGCAACGCCTGCACGACGAAGGCCGCTACCGGACTTTCATTGATATCGAACGGCAGCGCGGCCATTTCCCGCACGCCAACTGGCACCGGCCCGATGGCACGACGCGGGAGATCACCGTCTGGTGCGGCAACGACTATCTGGGCATGGGGCAGAACCCGGTGGTGCTGGCGGCAATGCACGAGGCGCTGGACATGTCTGGTGCAGGATCGGGCGGGACGCGCAACATTTCCGGCACGACGGTCTATCACAAGCGGCTTGAGGCGGAACTGGCCGACCTGCATGGCAAGGAGGCGGCGCTGGTGTTTTCCTCGGCCTATGTCGCCAATGATGCCACGCTGTCGACCCTGCGGGCGATCTTCCCGGGGCTAATAATTTACTCGGATGCCTTGAATCATGCTTCGATGATCGAAGGGGTGCGGCGCGGCGGTGGGGAAAAGCGGATCTTCCGGCACAATGACGTGGCGCACCTGCGCCAGCTGTTGGCAAAGGATGATCCATCCACGCCGAAGCTGATTGCCTTCGAATCGATCTACTCGATGGACGGCGACTTTGGGCCGATCACGCAGATTTGCGATTTGGCCGAAGAATTCAACGCTTTGACCTATATCGACGAGGTTCATGCGGTGGGCATGTACGGGCCGCGCGGGGCTGGCGTGGCGGAACGTGACGGGCAGATGCACCGGATCGACATCATCAATGCGACCCTCGCGAAAGCATATGGGGTATTCGGTGGCTACATAGCTGCGAGTGCGAAAATGGTGGATGCGGTGCGCTCCTACGCCCCCGGTTTCATCTTCACCACCTCGCTTCCTCCCACGGTTGCGGCGGGGGCTGCGGCCTCGGTCCGGTACCTGAAAACGGGGCAGCATCTGCGCGATGCGCAGCAGTTGAACGCGAAGATTCTGAAGATGCGGTTGAAGGGCCTGGGCCTGCCGATCTTCGATCATGGGTCACATATTGTGCCCGTGCATGTCGGCGACCCCATCCATTGCAAGATGCTGTCCGACCTGCTGCTGGAGGACTACGGCATCTATGTCCAGCCGATCAACTTCCCCACCGTGCCGCGTGGCACCGAACGGCTGCGCTTTACCCCCTCGCCGGTGCATGATGCGGGGCAGATCGACGTGCTGGTGAAGGCGATGGATCAGCTTTGGCAACACTGTGCGCTGAATCGTGCGCAGGCTTCCGCCTGACCCATACTGCATATGCAAAGAGGCTTGCCCTGTGCTAGCCTTTGCGGAATACGAGCGGCCATGAGTCGTGTCTTAACGGCGGCTCAGGATCAAGACGGGGCAGTGATGGGGCAAGGCGCATGATCGGGCGGAAAATCCGCACACCGACGCCGGAGTTGGAAGGGCCAAAGGGCTTTGACGACTTCGAATTGCGGCTTGGTGATCTGATGAGAGGCGAGCGCGCCACGCTTGGCAAATCACTTCTTGATGTGCAGCGCGAGTTGAAGATCAAAGCTTCGTATATCGCCGCCATTGAAAACGCCGACGCCTCGGCTTTTGAATCGCCCGGGTTTGTTGCGGGCTATGTCCGGTCCTATGCGCGCTATCTGGGAATGGACCCGGAAGCGGCGTTTTCCCGCTTCTGCGCGGAAGCGAAGTTCGAAGTGGCGCATGGCATGTCGGCGGCGGCCTCGGGTCAGATGATCAAGGCCGCGCGCAACCGGGTTCCGTTGGAACAGCGTGATCCCTTCGTGCATTCCAGCTTCGTCCCGCAGGGCGAAAGCATGTTCTCCAAGCTGGAGCCGGGGGCTGTCGGGTCCTTCGCCGTTCTGATCGCGCTGATTGGCGCCTTGGGCTATGGCGGTTGGTCGGTGTTGCAGGAAGTGCAGCGCGTGCAATTGGCCCCGGTGAACGAGGCCCCGGCCGTGGTGGCCGAGATTGACCCCTTGGGCAACGTCAATGGCGACGCGCCGCTGGTGCGGTCTGCCCCGGTGCCGGAACAGCAGACGGCGGATGCAACAGGCGCTTCGGCAAATATGCTTTACCGGCCCGAGGCGCTGAGCGTGCCGGTGCTGACCCCGCGCGATGGTCCGATTGCCGGGATCAACCCGAACGACGGGGCGGCCCCTGTTGCGGCCAGCGCTGTCGATCAGGCGGTCGCACAGGCGGCTGCGGCGGATACTCCGGTGCAGGTTGTCGCGGATGCCGCTCCGGGTGTCGAGATTTTGGCCGTGCGACCTTCGTGGGTGCGCGTGTCGGCCGTCGATGGCACGGTGATCTTCGAGAAGATTCTGGATGCTGGCGAGCGGTATACGGTTCCAGCCTTGGCGCAGGCGCCGGTGCTGCGGGCGGGCAATTCCGGCTCGGTCTACTTTGCTGTCAACGGCAAGACCTATGGCCCGGCCTCGCCTGGCAGCAATGTAGTCAAGAATCTGCCGCTGGATGGCGCTTCGCTGACGACGACGTTCCAACTGGCCGATCTGTCGGGCGACGCCGACCTTGCGCATTTCGTCAATGTGGCCGAGGCCACGCAGGTGGCCCCTGTGCCCACCACGGCTGACCCACAGAACTAAGCGGTTTCAACCGTTGCAGGCCGCTTGACCTCGGCCTATCTTCCTGCTGCAAGAAGCAGAGGATGCGTCATGACTCACAATCCGATCCGCCCGTGGCGCAATATCGAGCGCCGGGTCAGCCGCCAGATCAGGGTCGGCAAGGTGCTGGTGGGGGGCGATGCGCCGATTTCGGTGCAGACCATGACCAACACGATCACCTCTGACGTGAAGGCCACGCTTGAACAGGTGCAGCGTTGCGCCGTGGCCGGGGCGGATATCGTGCGGATTTCCACGCCGGATGAGGACAGCACGCGCGCGCTCAAGGAAATCTGCGCCGAAAGCCCGGTGCCGATCGTGGCCGACATCCATTTCCACTACAAACGCGCCATCGAGGCCGCTGAGGCAGGCGCTGCCTGTCTGCGCATCAACCCCGGCAACATCGGCGACGCCCGCCGCGTGGCCGAGGTGGTGAAGGCCGCCAAGGACCACGGTTGTTCCATCCGCATCGGCGTCAACGCCGGGTCCT
>CANBRQ010000131.1 GCA_947371955.1 Paracoccaceae bacterium
TTCGTCCAGTTTGTCTGCGATGAAGATCGTCACCGGCTCGGATTGCATCAGCAGACCGCCGATATGATCGACGCCTTCGCCCGCCATCAACGACGCCACGCGGTCGTTGTAGGTCTGCGCGCCAACCTCATGATACATCAGGCCTTTCAGCAGAAAGACGCAGGCCAGCACGAACACGATGGGCCCCAAAACGGACCGACGCCGCGCAGCAGGGCGGTAGTAGAAAGACCTGCCCAAGGTCCCCTCTGCCTCAAACCCGTAACCCTTGGCGCGCATCTTCTGAATACGTGACACGCGCCGATAGAAATCCGTCATATTCGAGTCGGCCATCTCAGTCCCCTGATTCTGGCCCCCACCAAGGACACAATGGGGTCAGAATGTGGCGGAAGTGGGGCAAAACGGCCAATTGGGGCGGTGGAGTGTTCGGTGGCCTCAGTTCCGCCGCAGGACTAAAGCCGACCATTCCCCAAGATCCTCGCGTGAGACGGGCGTGAAACCGGCGGCGACATAGGCTTGCGTGATCGTATCAGCCTGAACGACCAGCAGACCCGACAGGATCACAAGCCCTGTCGAGACGCAGTTCTGCGCCATGGCCGGGGCCAGTTCGATCAGCGGACCCTTGAGAATATTGGCAAAAATCAGATCAAAAGGGGCCGCAGCCTTGATGCGGGGATGGGCGAATCCCGCTGCTTCCAGACATTCCACCCGGCCGGCGAGGCCGTTGACCGCCACATTCGCCTCGGCCACATCGACCGCAACCTGGTCGATGTCCGAGGCGATCACCAGCGCATCGGGCAGAACCGCCGCCGCTGCCATAGCCAGCACGGCCGTCCCGCAGCCCACGTCGATCACCTTGGCGGGCCTGACACCCTCGTTGTACAGCCGGTCCCAGGCGCGCAAGCAGCCCAGTGTCGTGCCATGGTGGCCGGTGCCAAAGGCCACCGTCGCCTCGATCAGCAGCGTGATCCGATCGCCCTGCGCCTGAATTTCCGCAACCTTATCAGCATCATGGCTGCCGTAGACATAGAACCGGCCCGCCTCCACGGGCGAGAGTTCGCGCTTGACCTTGGCAACCCAATCCACCTCGGGCAGTTCCGAGACGGCGAAGGGTTTCGCGTCGAACGCCAGCGCGAAGATTTCCAGCATCACCATGTCCGGCGGGTCGAGGAAATAGGCGCCCACCTCCCACAGCCCCGAGTCATCCTCGATTTCGAAGACGCCAACGCCAACCGGCTCTGGCGTCATCTTTTCAAGGGCTTGCGCCATGGCGTTGGCGGCATCCTCGCCGATCAGCGTGGTCAGCGCGGTAAATGTGGGCATGGGATCGGCCTTTCGCAGCAAGGGTATGCGCGCGCTTAAGCCCCTCGCGGCACCCCGTCAAGCGGGTTGCAATCCAAGCCATGTTGACTTCGCGCGCGACCCGGGGGAACCTTGTGCAATTGCGGGATTGGCGCCCGGCCGCGCGCCTAGGAACTCATTTTTCAGGGCGATCATGTCCGACGGTTCTCGTGTGCTTGACCAGAAGACCCGCGCGCCACGCCGCCAGCGTGGGCCTGCGCTGTCCGTGGCACGCATTCTGGAGGCGGCGATATCGCTTATAGATACCAATGGGTTGGAGGCTTTCAGCTTCCGCATTCTGGCCGCCCGGCTGGGCTGTCAGGCGATGAGCCTTTACCATTACTTTCCCTCCAAGGCGCATCTCTATGAGGCGCTGGTGGATCAGTTGATCGCCGAGGCGATGCAATATGACCCCTCGGGCGACTGGCGTGACCGCTTGCGGGCGGCGGCGGGGGCCTATCGGGCCATGGCGCTGCGACATCCGGGAATGTTCATCTATTTCAGTGGCTTCCGGCTGAACAACCATGCCGGGTTTGGCTTTCTGGAAGGCATTCTGCGGATTTATGAGGAAACCGGATTGCAGCCCGAGGACCGCGCCAGACACTACCGGATACTGGGACACTATCTGGTGGGCGCTTGTCTGGATGAGGTGGTCAAGGGCACCTCGGCCACAATCCCTGTGCCCTTTGAAGAGGCGCGGCTGGCTTATCCCAGTCTGATGACAGTCGCCCCGTATTTCGTGGGCGACCGTCAGAAGTTTGTGTTCGAGGCGGGGATCGACCTCTTGATCCGGGGGATAGAGGCCGATCTAAGCCGTTGATCAGGCTTGTACTTTCAGCCCGATCGGGCAGGTCACGCCCGTGCCGCCGATGCCGCAATAGCCATCGGGGTTCTTGGCGAGGTACTGCTGGTGGTAGTCCTCGGCAAAGTAGAACGTCGGGGCCGGCAGGATTTCGGTGGTGATCTGGCCGTAGCCTTTGGCGTTCAGGGCGGTCTGGTACATGGCCTTGCTGGCCTTGGCGGCGGCTGCCTGTTCGGCGGAATAGGTATAGATTCCAGAGCGATAGGTGGAGCCTACGTCATTGCCCTGCCGCATGCCTTGCGTGGGATCATGCCCTTCCCAGAAGGCTTTCAAGAGACCCTCGTAGGTGCTGATGGAAGGGTCATAGATCACCCGCACCACCTCGTTATGCCCGGTCAGCTGGGTGCAGGTTTCCTTGTAGGTCGGGTTGGGGGTGATGCCTGCGGCATAGCCCACCATCGTCAGCCAAACCCCTGGAATATTGTAGAATTTCCGCTCTACCCCCCAGAAGCAGCCCATGCCGAACAGGGCCTCCTCAAACCCATCGGGGACGGGGGATTTCAGCGGAATGCCCGAGACGAAATGCGTCTCGGCGGTGGGCAATGGTGTGGCGCGGCCCGGCAGAGCCTTGTCGGGGGTGACCATCTCGGTCTTGCGGCGGTCGAACAGAAACATCGCGGCCTCCTTGGTTGGCTTGCGCGAATATAGGGCCGCGAAGGGGGCGAGGGTAGGGGGGCTGGCGGGGCTGTGATGGGCTGTACACAGCGTCGGTTTGGCGTCGGGTTTGCGTATGGCATCCGTATGGCATCTGTACCGACACGCGGGCCGCTGGGTTAAGCGGGTGTTAACGGGTTTTGGCCGGGTTGGGGGAGCGCCGGGGCCGAAAAGGCGAGGGTCCACTGGACCCTTGCCCGGCCCCTCGGACGGAGGCGCAAGCCGCAGTCCGAAGGCAGCGGTGGGGATTGGAACTGGCAGAGGCCTGCGCCTGACTGGGCGGGCGCAGGACGGGGCGCTTGGGGCGTCCCGGCGGCGGACAAACGGACGCGATTGAAAAACGGATTGCCAATTCCGCCAATGCGACGAATTCCGCATAAGTGCCAATCAGGATTTGCGACAGTGCTTCATTACGGCATGTGCAAGGTCCTCGTCAGACCTTTTCACCCAATACTCATGAATCTTCTGGTCGCGGTCGCTCAACACGGAAGCCCGTGTGGCACCATCGAGCCAACCCCGGCGACCATTGTCGAACAGAGGATCAAACGTGTCCCGCGAATTACGAAGGGTATTGCGGAATTGAAGTTTGGTACGCCCTGACCCAAGAACTGCAAAGAATAGATCATAGGCGTCTGACCAGGTCTTGCTTCCCAATAGTCTCGGAGGCTTCGGGCGTTTGCCAGACATGTTATCCGTGCATCTTGCGAGGAAATATCCGGTCAGAACCAAATCATCCGATCGCGGCACATTTTGTTCGGTCATCAATTCCCTCCAAGCAGATGAAGCAATACTATCTTGGAGCGTTGGTAATTCAATCAAAGTTTATCAGTGCCAATTTAATCACCCGGCCCGCGCAAGCGTGCGCGGGCGTTCGCGCCTGAAATCGCTCCACTGGAGCGATTTCACCCCGTCGTAGACGCCGACGTCGGCGCTCACCCCTGCAACGTCCTCACCCCATACCCCTCGCCCCGTGCCTTCATCGCGGCGACCGCTGCGATGCTGGCCGCTGCCGTGGTGAAGTAGGGGATCTTGTCCATCAGGGCGACGCGGCGGATGTCTCGGCTGTCGCTGATGGCTTGGGTGCCCTCGGTGGTGTTCATCACCAGGGCGATCTCGTCGTTTTTCAGGCGGTCGACGATGTTGGGGCGGCCTTCGTAGACTTTGGCGACCGGGGTTGACTTCACTTCGTTGGCGGCGAGCCAGGAGGCGGTGCCTTTGGTGGCGACGATCTCGAAGCCGAGGGTGATGAGGCCGCGCATGGCTTCGGCGAAGGGCTCGGTCTTGTCCATGTCCTTGATCGAGACGAAGGCGCGGCCGGAGAGGGGCAGGTGGACGCCGGCGCCCATTTGGGCTTTGAGGAAGGCCAAGGCGAAGGTGCGGTCCCAGCCCATGACCTCTCCGGTGGAGCGCATTTCTGGCCCGAGGACGGGGTCGACGCCGGGGAAGCGGGCGAAGGGGAGGACGGCTTCCTTGACCGAGAACCATGGGGTTTTGGGGTCGGCGAGAGTCAGCGGGTCCATCAACGGCAGGGGGGTGTCGGGGCCCACACCTGCGGGGTAGGCGGGGCGCATCGGGAAGTTGGAGAGTTTCTCGCCGGCCATCAGGCGGGCGGCGATGGAGGCGATGGCGCTGTCGGTGGCCTTGGCGACGAAGGGGACGGTGCGGGAGGCGCGGGGGTTCACTTCGAGGACGTAGATCACGCCGTCCTTGATGGCGAACTGGACGTTCATCAGGCCGACGACGTTGAGGGCGAGGGCCATCTGGACGGTTTGTTTTTTGAGTTCCTCGACGGTTTCGGCGCTGAGGGAGTGGGGGGGCAGGCAGCAGGCGCTGTCGCCGGAGTGGACGCCGGCTTCCTCGATATGTTCCATGATGCCGGCGACGTGGACGGCTTTGCCGTCGCAGAGGGCGTCGACGTCGACCTCGATGGCGTTGGAGAGATAGGAGTCCAGCAGAACCGGGCTGGAGCCCGATACTTGGACGGCGGTCGCGATGTAGCGTTCGAGTTGGTTGTCGTCGCGGATGATTTCCATCGCGCGGCCGCCGAGGACGAAGGAGGGGCGGATCACGAGGGGGTAGCCTACGGTTTTGGCGACTTCGAAAGCCTCGTCACGGGAGCGGGCGGTGCCGTTGACGGGTTGCTTGAGGCCGAGCTTGTGCAGGAGTTGCTGGAAGCGCTCGCGGTCTTCGGCGAGGTCGATGGCGTCGGGCGTGGTGCCGAGGATCGGGATGCCTTCGTTGGCCAGCGCTTGGGCGAGTTTCAGCGGAGTTTGGCCGCCGAACTGGACGATGACGCCGTGGAGGGTGCCGTTTTCCTGCTCGACGCGCAGGATTTCGAGGACGTGTTCGAGGGTGAGCGGCTCGAAATAGAGGCGGTCGGAGGTGTCGTAGTCGGTGGAGACGGTTTCGGGGTTGCAGTTGACCATGATGGTCTCATAGCCCGCCGCCGTGAGGGCGTAGCAGGCGTGGCAGCAGCAGTAGTCGAATTCAATGCCTTGGCCGATGCGGTTGGGGCCGCCGCCGAGGATGACGACCTTTTTGGCGTTCGACGGGCGGGCTTCGCATTCGACGTCGCCCATCGCGGGGACTTCGTAGGTGGAGTACATGTAGGGGGTTTGCGCCTCGAACTCGGCGGCGCAGGTGTCGATGCGCTTGAAGACGGCGTGGACGCCGAGGTTGCGGCGGGCGCGGCGGACTTGGGCTTCATCCCGGCCGGTCAGTTTGGCAAGGCGGGCGTCGGTGAAGCCCATCATTTTGAGCTTTCGGATGCCGGTGGCGTCGAGGGGGAGGCCCCTGGCGCGGATTTGGGCTTCGGTGTCGATGATCTCGCGGATGCGGGCGAGGAACCAGGGGTCGAAAGAGGTGATGGCGTTGATGTCGTCATCTGACAGGCCGTGGCGCATGGCTTGGGCTATGTTGCGCAGGCGGTCGGGGGTGGCTTCCGAGAGCGCTTTGGTGATGGCCACGCGGTCGGGGGCGCCGGGGATGGCGATTTCGTCGAAGCCGGAGAGGCCGGTTTCGAGGGAGGCCAATGCCTTTTGCATGGATTCGTGGATGGTGCGGCCGATGGCCATGACCTCGCCGACCGACTTCATGGCGGTGGTCAGGTTGGGGACGGCGCCGGGGAACTTTTCGAAGGCGAAGCGGGGGATCTTGGTGACGACATAGTCGATGGAGGGCTCGAACGACGCCGGGGTGACTTTGGTGATGTCGTTGTCGAGTTCATCCAGCGTGTAGCCGACCGCGAGCTTCGCCGCGATTTTGGCGATGGGGAAGCCGGTGGCCTTGGAGGCAAGGGCAGAGGAGCGGGAGACGCGGGGGTTCATTTCGATCACGACCATGCGGCCATCGGCGGGGTTGATCGCCCATTGCACGTTGGAGCCGCCGGTTTCGACGCCGATTTCGCGCAGGACGGCGATCGAGCCGTTGCGCATGATCTGGTATTCCTTGTCGGTCAGGGTGAGGGCGGGGGCCACGGTGATCGAGTCGCCGGTGTGGACGCCCATTGGGTCGATGTTTTCGATGGCGCAGACGATGATGGCGTTGTCGGCGGTGTCACGCACCACCTCCATCTCGAATTCTTTCCAGCCGAGCAGGGATTCGTCGACCAGCACTTGGGCGACGGGGGAGGCCTCAAGCCCGGATTTGACGATGGCTTCGTAGTCGTCGCGGTTGTAGGCGACGCCGCCGCCGGTGCCGCCCAGGGTGAAGGCGGGGCGGATGATGGCGGGCAGGCCCACATAGTCGAGGGCGGCAACGGCCTCGGCCACGCCTGCGGAGATGTCGTATTTGCCGGTGGGGAGTTTCGGGCAGGCGACGATGATCGCTTTGGGGTTTTCGAGGCCGATGCGGTCCATCGCCTCGCGGAACAGTTTGCGGTCTTCGGCCATCTCGATGGCCTCGCGCTTGGCACCGATCAGTTCGACGTTGAATTTGTCGAGCACGCCCATGTCGGCGAGGGCCAGCGCGGTGTTGAGGCCGGTTTGGCCGCCCATCGTGGGCAGAAGGGCGTCGGGACGCTCTTTTTCAATGATCTTGGCGACGACTTCGGGGGTGATGGGTTCGATATAGGTGGCATCGGCAAGGCCCGGGTCCGTCATGATCGTGGCGGGGTTGGAGTTGACGAGGATGACGCGGTAGCCTTCTTCGCGCAAAGCCTTGCAAGCCTGTGCGCCGGAGTAGTCAAACTCACACGCCTGGCCGATGACGATGGGGCCTGCGCCGATGATCATGATGGATTTGATATCGGTTCTTTTCGGCATCATGGCCCCCTATTTTCAGCGCCCGGCCGCGCAAAACTTCGCGGGTTATAGCCATGGGGGCCATGGGCGCAAGGGGATTCCGGGGGCAGTCCGGGGGCTGCGGCGATCACGCCCGGCGCTGGAGGGTTTCACACCCTCCAGACCTCCCGTGGGATATTTCTGGACAGATGAAGTGAGGGACGGGGAATGGGGAAGGGCCGGAGGTTTCCCCCCGGCCCTTGCTGTGCTTGTGGCGGATGTCAGCCCTTTTCGCCCACGGCGCGCTCGGCGGCGGCGATGGCGGCTTGGCGCTTCTTGACCTCGTCGCCGATCGGCGGGCCTTTGAAGCGGCGGTTTTCAATGCCGAACCACAGGACTGCGAGGATGATCACGAAGGCGGCGGAGTAGTACCACAGGCCCGGCACGAAGAGGGTGCCTGCGGTGGCGTCGCCCGGGATCGACACGACGAAGGCATGGCCTGCGACGATGATCGCAACCGTGCCGATGGCCACGATCACGGCGAAGACCTTGTAGAGGGCGCCGAGCGTGAAGGAGCCCTTGGTGGTCCAGGTGTTGCCGAGGGCGAGGGCGCCAGCCAGGATCGGCATCGCGTAGGAGATGTAGAGATACATGGCCGACCCGGTCGACAGCGCCGCGAAGGCGTTGAGCGGCGTGGTCACTGCGGTCAGGATCGAGCAGAGGATTGCCGACATCCAGATGGCAGCCACCGGGGTGCGGTAGGTCGGGCTGACCGACTTGAGAAGCGCGGAGAAGGGCAAGCCGTCATCGCGGGCGAAGGCGTAGATCATCCGCGAGGTCGAGGTGACGGCTGCCAGCGCGCAGAGGAAGTTCGACACGATGATGCCCAGGAGCATGATCTTGCCAACCACCGAGCCAAGGATGGCCGCGATGAAGAGGTTGTTGAACGACGACCAGCCGGTGGAGGCGGCGGCGGTCACGTCAGGGATCGCCTCGATCATGGCGAGGATCATCACGAAGCCGAACAAGATCGACCAGAAGACCGAGTAGAGCATGCCCTTGTGCACGGTATCGCGGGCGTTCTTGGTTTCCTCGGCCGTGTGGGCGGAGGCGTCAAAGCCGGTGATGGTGAAGAGCGGGTAGAGCAGACCGATCAGCACGGCCATCAGCGGACCGTATGCGGGCGAGACGCCACCGCCGGGGGCACCGGTGTTGTTGACGAAGGTGAAGGCCTTGCCGAGGTCGATGCTGGGGGCTGCCATGAAGAACATGACGATCAGGATGACCGAGACGACGAAGATCAGATAGCCCGCGAAGTCGGTCAGGATCGTGGTCAGCTTGATGCCGAAATGGTTCAGCAAGGCTTGTGCGACTTGCAGGCCCACGACGGACCAGATCTGGGTCCAGATGCCCCATGTCGAGACGTCCCAGCCCATCACGCCGCCAAACCAGAGGTCGCGCGTGATGGTGTACAGGAACACGTTGACGGCGGGCACCACGAACAGAAGGCCCAGGAGGTTGGTATAGGCCGTGGCCCAGCCCCAGAAACGGCCGCCGAGGATCGAGGACCAGTGATACAGGCTGCCCGCCGTCGGGTAAGCCGAGGCGATCTGGCCAAGGCAAGCCGCCACGATCAGCGCGTAAGCCCCGCCGATCAGCCAGCCCACGGTCAGCGAGAAGGGCCCGCCTGCCGAAAGAGCGATCGGAAAGGACCCAAGCCCGCCCGAGATGATGCAGATGATCGAGAACGAAATCGCAAAGCTTTGAAACGTTCCCATCCGGCGGGAAAGTTCTTGCGCGTAGCCCATGCCATGAAGGATCTTGAGATCCTCAACATGGTCCTTGTCGGTGGAATTATCCGCCATTCTGGTCCCTCCTGGTTCCCTGTTTGTTGTTTTTGCTTCGGTCGGCAGCTTTTCGCCGCCCCCCGCGCAAGAAAGCGCCGATTGTACAGTCTGTCCAGCGCTGAATAGAAGTTTACAGAAGGGAAACGCATTCTGCAGGGCGTTTGCCGGGTTTGGCGTCGGTTTCGTTGGAAATCCGACGGTTCCGCGACTGGCGCGGCGGGGGGTTCCGCTCTAGGTCAGGGCGACGCGCGCCGCAGGGGGCTGCGGGAATTGGGGTGGCATGATCCTTCTTGAGCATGGTCCGAAGGGGCGGGCGGCGCTGTTTGACGGGGCGGTGTCGGTCGTGCAGGCTTGGTCGGCGGACGAGGTCGGCCCGGCACTGGCGGCCTTGGATGCCGCGCGGGCGGAGGGGCGCTGGGTGGCAGGCTGGATGGCCTATGAGGCTGGTTATGCCTTGGAGGACCGTCTGGGCGGGCTGATGCCTGCGGACGCGGGGCCTTTGCTGTGCTTTGGGATTTATGAAGCGCCGCAGGACACTTCGGCGGTGCTGGCGCAGGCCAAGGCCGAGGCGCGGGTCAGGATTGCGCCGGTGGTGCCGATGATCTCGGAGGCGGACTATGGCGCGGCCTTCGCCAAGGTGATGGACTATATCGGTGCGGGGGATTGCTATCAGATCAACCTGACCTTTCCGATGGAAAGCCGGCTGCTGGAGGGCTCGGCTCTGGGGCTCTACGGCGCTTTGCGGGCGCGGCAGGCGGTGGGCTATGGCGCGTTTTGCGACTTCGGGCCGGGCGTGCCGGTGCTGGTGTCCCGCTCACCCGAGTTGTTCCTGCGGACCGAGGCGGGGGGGCGGATCGAGAGCCGCCCGATGAAGGGCACGGCCTTGCGGGATGCCGATCCGGTGCGCGATGCGGAAGTGGCCGAAGAGTTGCGGCTGTCTGAGAAGAACCGGGCCGAGAACCTCATGATCGTTGATCTGCTGCGCAATGACATCTCGAAGATCGCACGGGTGGGGTCGGTCAAGGTGCCCTCGCTGTTCGCCGTGGAGTCCTATGCCACGGTGCACCAGATGATCAGCCGGGTGGTGGGCGAGATGGTGGAGAAGCCCTCCATGGCCGGTCTGATGCCGGCCTTGTTCCCCTGCGGATCCATCACCGGGGCGCCGAAGATCCGGGCGATGGAGATCATCCGCGAGGTGGAGCCTTTCGCCCGGGGCGCCTATTGCGGGGCTGTGGGCTGGATGGCGCCCGATGGGGAAAGCTGCTTTTCGGTGGCGATCCGGACGCTGTCCTTGACCGGCGACCGGATCGTGCTGAACGTGGGCGGCGGCGTGGTGCAGGACAGCACCGCCGAGGGTGAGTGGGAGGAGGCGCATTGGAAAGCGCGCTATCTGACGGGGCTGGTGAGCCCGATCTGAGGCTTGCCGAGGGGGCCTCTGCCCCCGACCTGAGGCTCATTGAGACGCTGTTGTGGGATGGGGAACGTTTTCCCCGGCTTGCCTTGCATGAGGCACGGCTGGCAAGGTCGGCGGCGGCTTTGGGCTGGCCCATGCCCGAAGGTCTGGACAAGGCCTTGGCCGGTCTGCCGGACCAGCCGCAAAGGGTACGGCTGACGCTGGCTGCCTCGGGTGTTTTGGCGGTGGAGCGTGCGCCGTTGCCTGCGGCCAAGGTGGAATGGGTCGTTGGGCTGGCGGAGGCCCGGCTTGAGAGTGCGGACCCTTGGCTGCGGGTCAAAAGCACGCGCCGGGCGGTCTATGATGCGGCGCGGGCGGCTTTGCCCGCCGGTCTGGACGAGGTGATCTTCCTCAATGAACGGGGCGAGGTCTGTGAGGGGACGATCACTTCGGTGTTTTTCGACCGGGGGCAGGGGATGCGAACCCCGCCGCTGGCCAGCGGGCTGTTGCCCGGTGTCTTGCGGGCCGAGTTGGCCGTGAACGAAGAGGTCTTGCGGGCCGACGATTTGGCCGATGTGCGGCTTTGGGTCGGCAACGCCCTGCGCGGACTGATCGCGGCGCGGTTTTGTGGCTGAGCGCTTGAGAGCCGGTTCGGGGGCAAAGATTTTTCGACGAAAAATCTTGGGGTTGCGCAAATGGCTTTGACGTATCGCAACCAGAACCGTTCTAGCCGGGAAACCCCAAGATTTTTCGGCGAAAAATCTTGGGGTTGGCAGGGTTAGCCGACGATATTGAACTCGGGGCCGAAGGGATACTTCGTGATGTCCTCGTTGCCGTCTTCGGTGATGATCAGGATGTCATGCTCGCGGTAGCCGCCAGCCCCCGGCTGGCCTTCGGGGATGGTCAGCATGGGTTCCATCGAGATCACCATGCCGGGTTCCAGCACCGTGTCGATATCCTCGCGCAGTTCAAGGCCGGCTTCGCGGCCGTAATAGTGCGACAGGACGCCGAAGGAATGCCCGTAGCCGAAGGTGCGGTATTGCAGGACCTGATGCTCTTCGAAGAAGGTGTTTAGCTTGGCGGTGACTTCGGAACATTTGGCACCCGGCACCAGAAGGCTCATGCCGTATGTGTGGGCTGCGACGTTGATGTCCCAGATGCGCTTTGATGCCGGGTCGACCTCTTGCACGAACATCGTGCGTTCAAGGGCGGTGTAGTAGCCAGAAATCATCGGGAAGGTGTTCAGGCTGAGGATATCGCCGCGCTTGAGCTTGCGGGCGGTGACCGGGTTGTGTGCGCCATCGGTGTTGATGCCGGACTGGAACCAGACCCAGGTGTCGCGGTACTCGGCATTGGGGAAGCGCTTGGCGATTTCCAGTTCCATCGCGTCACGACCGGCCATGGCGATGTCAATCTCGCGCAGGCCCAGCTTGACGGCGTCGCGGATGGCGAAGCCGCCGACGTCGGCGACAGCGGCGCCGTGGCGGATCAGTTCGATCTCGGCGGGCGATTTCGTCATGCGCTGTTCCATCGCCCCTTTGGAGATGTCGACACCGCGGGACGGCTTCAGGAAGGCGTTCAGCTTTTCGGACTGCACGAGGGTCAGGTGATCGGCCTCGCAGCCGATGACGCGGCCTTCGCCGGTCACAGAGGCCACGGCACGCCAGTAGTTGTCGCGCGCCCAGTCGGTGTAGGTGATGTTGTCGCCATGGCAGCGCCGCCAGGGTTGGCCTGCGTCGATGCCCGCCGAGATGGTGACGGATTGGGTGGCGGTGACGACCAGACCGTAGGGGCGGCCGAAGGAGCAGTAGAGGAAGCCGGAATAGTAGGCGATGGAATGCATCGAGGTGAAGACGCAGGCGTCGATGCCCTGCATCTCCATCAGATCGCGCAGGCCTTGCAGGCGGTCGTCAT
>CANBRQ010000132.1 GCA_947371955.1 Paracoccaceae bacterium
ACGCCCTGACCTATGCCGCCAATCTGGAGAATGTGGCCTCGGTTTCGGGTTCACCGTTGTACAGCTTCGAACAGGCCGACATCCGCGACCGCGCGGCGCTGGACCAGGTTTTTGTGAAGCATGCCCCGGACGCCGTCATGCATCTGGCCGCCGAAAGCCACGTTGACCGGTCGATCGATGGGCCGGGCGATTTCATCGAGACCAACATCACCGGCACCTTCAACCTGCTAGAGGCCGCCCGCGCATTTTGGATGCGGCAAGGCAAACCAGAAGGCTTCCGCTTCCATCATATCTCGACGGATGAGGTGTTTGGCTCGCTTGGCCCGACTGGCAAGTTCACCGAGGACACGCCCTACGACCCCCGCAGTCCCTATTCTGCTTCCAAAGCCGCGTCCGACCATCTGGTGCGGGCCTGGGGCGAGACCTATGGCTTGCCGGTCATCCTGACGAACTGTTCCAACAACTACGGACCCTATCACTTCCCGGAAAAGCTGATCCCGGTCGTGATCCTGAACGCGCTTCATGGCCGCCCGATCCCGGTCTACGGCGCGGGCGAGAACATCCGCGACTGGCTTTATGTCGAGGATCACGCCGACGCCCTGCTGACGGTCGTGACCAAAGGCAAGATCGGCCGCAGCTACAACATCGGCGGCGAGAACGAGGCGCGCAATATCGACCTCGTGCGGGCCATCTGCGCCCTGATGGACGAGATGCGTCCCGAAGGTGCCCCCCATGCCCGCCTGATCACCTTTGTCACCGACCGCCCCGGACATGACGCCCGCTATGCCATCGACCCTTCCCGCATCCGCGCCGAACTGGGCTGGCAGACCTCGGTCACGCTGGAGGAAGGGTTGCGCAGGACCGTCGCTTGGGTGCTGGACAATGAAGCCTGGTGGCGGCCGTTGCTGGCGCGGCAGGGCGTCGGGCAAAGGCTGGGGGTGTCGCAGTGAGGCTCCTTGTCTTCGGCCAGACGGGACAAGTCGCCCAAGACCTGGCACGGCGACTGCCAAAGGGCGTGACAGCGCGGTTCCTCAACCGAACCGAGGCGGATCTGACCAACCCTGCCGCTTGCGCCACCGCCATCCGCACCGAGAGCCTGAATGGCTGTGACGCCGTGATCAACGCCGCAGCCTGGACCGCCGTCGACAAGGCCGAGACGGAGGAGGCCGCAGCCACCGTCATCAACGGCGATGCGCCCACGGCGATGGCACAGACCTGCGCCGAATTGGGACTACCGTTCCTGCATATCTCGACCGATTATGTCTTCAACGGCGCGGGGCAAACGCCCTTCCCTGTCACCCACCCTACCGGCCCATGCAACGCCTACGGCCGCTCCAAACTGGCCGGAGAGCTTGGCATCCGGGCGGCGGGTGGCAATCATCTCATCCTGCGCACGTCGTGGGTTGTCTCGGCCCACGGCGCGAACTTCGTGAAAACCATGCTTCGGCTGGGTGCCGCGCGGGAAAGCCTGAACGTCGTGGCGGACCAGATTGGCGGGCCGACACCTGCGGCGGATATTGCAGATGCCCTTCTGGTGGCAGCCGAAGCGATGGTTGGCGGGGCCAAGGGCGGCACGCACCACTTCGCTGGAACGCCCGACACCTCCTGGGCCGATTTCGCCCGGACCATCATGGCGCGTGCCGCTTTGCCCTGCCAGATCAACGACATTCCAACCTCGGCCTACCCGACACCCGCCATCCGCCCGCTGAACTCCCGGCTGGACTGCAGCGCGTTGCAGGCGGCATTCGGCGTCGCCCGCCCGGATTGGCGCGCGGGGCTTGACCTTATCCTTCAGGAGTTGAACCCATGACACGCCCCCCGCTGAATCGAAAAGGCATTATTCTGGCCGGCGGCTCTGGCACACGGCTGTGGCCGATCACAATGGGCGTCTCCAAGCAGCTTCTGCCGATTTATGACAAGCCGATGGTCTATTACCCACTGACCGTCCTCATGCTGGCTGGTATCCGCGAGATTGCCCTGATCTCCACCCCAGAGGATCAGCCCGCCTTCATCCGGCTTCTGGGGGACGGCAGCCAGTGGGGCCTGAAGATCACCTATATCATCCAACCTTCGCCCGATGGTCTGGCGCAAGCCTATCTGCTGGCCGAGGATTTTCTGGCCGGTGCTCCCTCGGCCATGGTGCTGGGCGACAACATCTTTTTCGGCCACGGCCTGCCCGAGATTCTTGCGGCAGCAGTGGCGCAAGCGGAGGGTGGCACGGTCTTCGGCTACCGCGTCGCCGACCCCGAACGCTATGGCGTCGTCAAGTTCGATGCCGATGGCACTGTGCAAGAGATCATCGAAAAGCCCGCCGTTCCGCCGTCAAACTTCGCGGTGACGGGGCTGTACTTCCTTGATGGCAGCGCACCGGAACGTGCCAAGGCGATCAAACCCTCGCCCCGCGGGGAGCTGGAAATTGTCGACTTGCTTGACACTTACCTGAAGGATGGCGCGCTGACCGTGCAGAAGATGGGCCGCGGCTTTGCCTGGCTGGATACCGGCACGCATGGCAGCCTGCTCGACGCCGGCAACTTCGTGCGCACCCTGCAAGCCCGGCAAGGCCTTCAAGTCGGCTGCCCTGATGAAATCGCCTTCCGCGCGGGCTGGATCGACCGCGACGCCCTCGCTGCCCGCGCCGCTATCTTCCGCAAGAACGATTACGGCCTGTATCTTCTGACCATCCTCACCGAAACCGCCTAGCGCAGCAGCACCGACAAGGTCACCAGTGCCACGACGACAATGGCGGTCAGCACGATAAAGCGTGGTAATCCGAAGATCGGGCGATTGGGATCATCGACCAGCCGGTAGCCATCGCGCATCTGGGTTTCCAGCCGGGGCGAGGTCCAAGGCCGACGTTCCACCAGGAAAGCCGCCGCCAAAGCGAGGAAAACCGCCCCGGCCAGCCCGCCCAGGACCGAAACATTCCCCGACCGCACCGCCTGCCCGCCACTGGCCCGCTGCAACAAGACGAAGTCCGAGCCGCGTTGGCGGGCGGCCAGACGGGTGGCCACCTCTTCCTCGGCCAGATGGCGGCGGACGACATCATACTGATCCTGCAGCAAAAGCAGGGGGCGGTCCGAGGCCGAGGAATCCCGCTCGGCCCGAACCCGGACGCCTGACATCTCAGCCTTCAGGGCGGCGATTTCCTGCCAGAGCCTTTGCTCCTCGCTGCCGTAAAACGACAGAAGGTCGTGATTGGCATCCAGTTGTCCGGCCTGGCCCAGATCAAGCACCTGCAGCGCCAGGTCGTTGGCCACACGCGCCGCGGTTTCTGCATCCGGCAGACGGACCGAGATCACGACCCCCGCCACATCCGGAGCGAGGCCAAGGGTGGTTCCGGCCATGGCAGTCAGTTCATGCAGGCCTACGGCCTCGCGCAGCGTCGCGGCGGCGGTATCGCCGGTCATGCCATGGCGGCCCGCCGTGGCAATCAGCGCATCACGCCCCATCAGATGGGTTTCGATCAGGCCCAGCACATCGGCGCCAACCCGGACCCGCACGACGGCCTGCGCCTCAAACGAAGGACCCCGGCTGTGCAGATAGGCCATGGCACCAAGGCAGGACAGGATGACGACAAGACCCACCGCCCAGAACCGGCGGAATACGGCACCTGCGGGGCGCAGCATCCCTTCGGTTTCGCTATGGTCGGCCATCTGTCGCCACCTGCTTTGGCTTGTTCCGCGTTGCAGGCCGCCTACACCCCGATTGAGGCATCAAGATGGAGCGTTTCTGGCCTCAGGCGGCCATTGGCCTTCGGATCATGTCAGCCGCTTCCAGGACCAGCGGGCGCAGGCCCTGACCACCGGCGTCCAGCACTTCGAACAGGTGCTTGCGCATGCGGGGTTCCCAGAAGTCGTTGATATGGCTGGAAAGTCCGGTCAGGCCTTCATCATGGGGCTTGGATTCCATGAACTTGGCGATCTGGTTTGCCATGTAGACGAGCTTGGTGTGGGCGTCATGCGACATGTTGTTCTCCTGAGGCGGGGCCACCGGTCAGGCGGCTTTCATGGGTAAAGACTTCGAAACGGTCCGGCCGGGCGAGGGCGATGAGGGTGATTCCCGCAGCCTCTGCCATGGCAACCGCATGGGCGGTGGGGGCGGACACGGCAATCAGAACCGGTGCTCCAATAGCCGCCACCTTCTGCACCATGTCGATGGACACGCGCGATGTCAGGACAATCGCCCCGTCGCGCAGATTGGCGTGGACCATGTGGCCCGCAAGTTTGTCGAGCGCATTGTGGCGGCCGACATCCTCTCGCGCAGCGATGAGTCCACCGTTCCAGAAGCCCGCCGCATGGACGGCGCGGGTGGCATCGTGCAGCGGCTGCGCGCCCGGCAGGGACGCGATTGCGGCGCGGACCTGCGCGGGCGAGATGGTAAAAGCAGACGTCACCGGTGGCAGCGCCCGCACCGCTTCCTCCAGCGAGTCGATCCCGCAGAGCCCGCACCCCACCGGTCCCGCCATGGTGCGACGGCGCTTGGCCAACCGCGCCTCAGCCTGCGGGGTGACCCAGATTTGCACGTCGATGCCCTTGGGGGTCTCGAACGCCTCGACCTCGGTGATCTCCTCCGGCCGCGCCAGACCTTCGGTCAGGGCGAAACCATAGGCGAAATCCTCAAGGTCGGCCGGGGTCGCCATCATCACGGCTTGGGTTGAGCCGTTGAAGGACAACGCAACCGCCACTTCTTCAGGCAGCAGGCGGCTGCCCTCCACCGCCAAGGCACCTTGCCCGAAGGAAAGACGCGGCAGGGGGCGGAGGGTCTGCATCACTCGGCCGCCGGAAGGATGCGGCGGGACAGGGTGGCTTGGGCGTTGTAGTCCTGCTGCCATTCGGTCGGGCCGTTGGAGGAGCCGACCTGCACCGCCGTCACCTTGTATTCCGGGCAGTTCGTCGCCCAGTCGGAATAGTCGGTGGTGATGACGTTGGCTTGCGTGTCGGGGTGGTGGAAGGTGGTGTAGACGACCCCCGGCAGCACGCGGTCGGTGATCTGGGCGTGCAGCGTGGTTTCGCCGGATCGGCTGGCCAGCTTGACCCAATCGCCATCCTTGATGCCGCGCACTTCGGCGTCGGAGGGGTGGATTTCCAGCACATCCTCGGCATGCCAGACCACATTCGCCGTGCGGCGGGTTTGGGCGCCGACGTTGTATTGTGACAGGATGCGCCCAGTTGTCAGCAGAAGCGGGAAGCGCGGGCCGGTGCGTTCGTCGGTGGCGATATACTCGGTGTTGATGAACTTGCCCTTGCCGCGCACGAAGCCGTCGACGTGCATCAACGGTGTGCCTTCCGGTGCCTTCTCGTTGCAGGGCCATTGGACCGAGCCCAAGGTTTCCAGCTTTTCATAGGACACACCCGCAAAAGAGGGGGTCGTCAGCGCGATTTCGTCCATGATCTGAGATGGATGCGTATAGGTCCACCCTGCCCCCATCGCATTGGCGAACATCATCGTCACTTCCCAATCCGCGTAACCCTGACGCGGGGACATGACCTTGCGGACGCGGTTGATGCGGCGTTCGGCGTTGGTGAAGGTGCCGTCCTTTTCAAGGAAAGTGGAACCGGGCAGGAAGACGTGGGCGTAGTTTGCCGTCTCGTTCAGGAAGAGGTCGTGGACGATGACGCACTCCATCGCCGCCAGACCTGCCGCGACGTGCTTGGTGTCAGGATCAGATTGCAGGATGTCTTCGCCTTGGCAGTACAGGCCCTTGAAGGTGCCCTCCACCGCCGCGTCCAGCATGTTGGGGATGCGCAGGCCCGGTTCGTCGTCAATCTTGACGCCCCAGATCTTCTCGAAGATGTCGCGCACCGCTTCGCCCTTCACATGGCGATAACCCGGCAGTTCGTGCGGGAAAGAGCCCATGTCGCAGGAGCCTTGCACGTTGTTCTGCCCGCGCAGCGGGTTCACGCCCACGCCCGGACGACCGATATTCCCGGTCATCATGGCAAGGTTGGCGATGCCGATCACGGTGGTGGAGCCTTGGGAGTGTTCGGTGACGCCTAGGCCGTAGTAGATCGAGCCATTGCCGCCACGGGCGAAGAGGCGCGCTGCGGCGCGGACTTCCTCGGCCTTCACACCGGTCAGAAGCTGCACGGATTCCGGAGAGTTTTTCGGCTGGCTGACGAATTCGGCATAGTCCTGGAATTCATCCCAATCGCAGCGGTTGCGGATGAAGCCCTCGTTGAACAGGCCCTCGGTCACGATCACATGGGCCAGCGCGGTCACAATCGCCACGTTGGTGCCAGGCGTGAGCGCCAGATGGTGGGCGGCCTTGATATGGGCGCTTTCCACCATTTCCGTCCGGCGCGGGTCGATGACGATCAGCTTGGCGCCTTGGCGCAGCCGCTTCTTCAGGCGGCTCGCAAAGACCGGGTGACCCGAGGCCGGGTTGGCCCCGATGACGATGACGACGTCGGTGTGCTCCACCGAGTCAAAGTCCTGCGTGCCCGCTGAAGTCCCCAGCGTCTGGCCGAGGCCATAGCCGGTGGGCGAATGGCAGACCCGCGCACAGGTGTCGGTGTTGTTGTTCTGGAACACCGCCCGGGTCAGTTTCTGAACCAGATAGGCTTCCTCATTGGTGCAACGAGAGGAGGTGATCACCCCAACCGAATGCCGCCCATGCGTCTCGATCAGGCCCTTCATGCGGTTGGAGGCAAACTCCATCGCCTCGGCCCATGACACTTCTTTCCACGGGTCGGCGATCGAGTCGCGGATCATCGGCGAAAGGATGCGGTCCTTGTGGCTGGCATAGCCGTAAGCAAAGCGCCCCTTGACACAGCTATGCCCCCGGTTGGCCTTGCCATGCTTGTAAGGCGTCATCCGCACCAGTTCATCACCGCGCAGCTCTGCCTTGAACTGGCAGCCCACGCCGCAATAAGCGCAGGTCGTGATCACGCTGCGCTGCGGAGTGCCAAGTTCGATCACCGACTTCTCTTGCAAGGTCGCAGTCGGGCAAGCCGCCACGCAAGCGCCGCAAGACACGCAGTCCGAGGTCAGGAAGGTGTCGGACTTCAGGCCCGCCGAAACCCGGCTGTCAAAGCCACGGCCCGAGATGGTCAGCGCGAAGGTGCCCTGCACTTCCTCGCACGCCCGCACGCAGCGGCTGCAGACGATGCACTTGGCAGGGTCATAGGTGAAATAGGGGTTGGAATCGTCCTTGGGGTTCCACTGTGGATTTGCCTTGCCGGAGTTGTCCTTGGCCTTGAAGTGGGTGTCGATGGCCTCATACCGCACATCGCGCAGGCCCACGGCCCCAGCCATATCCTGCAACTCGCAATCGCCATTGGCCGAGCAGGTCAGGCAATCCAACGGGTGGTCCGAGATGTAAAGCTCCATCACCCCTTTGCGCAGCTTTTCCAGCTTGGCGTTCTGGGTCTGGACCTTGATCCCCGCCGCAACCGGAGTGGTGCACGAGGCCGGTGTTCCATTGCGACCCTCAATCTCGACCAGACACAGGCGGCAGGAGCCGAAGGCATCGACCGAGTCCGTGGCGCACAGCTTCGGCACTTGAATTCCAAGCTCCGCCGCCGCCCGCATGATCGAGGTCCCTTCGGGCACCGTCACGTCAAATCCGTCGATGGTCAGCGTGACCATTGTCTTGGCGCGGCTGGCGGGAGTGCCATAGTCGCGATCCGGAATGATGAAGTCTTTCATTCGGCGGCTTCCTTCATGCGGTTGAAGTCGTCAGGGAAATGGGTCAGCGCAGACAGCACCGGGTAAGGCGTGAACCCCCCCAAGGCGCACAAGGATCCGGCTTTCATCGTGGCACAGAGGTCAGTGAGCAGCGGAATGGCGGAGGCATCGCCTTTTGCGATCCGGTCCACCGTCTCAACCCCGCGCACCGCGCCAATCCGGCAGGGCGTGCATTTGCCACAGGATTCAATGGCGCAGAACTCCATCGCAAAGCGCGCCTGGGCCAGCATGTCGGCAGAGTCATCGAACACCGTCAGGCCAGCATGACCAATCAAACCATCCTTGCCCGCGAATTCCTCATATCCGAACGGCGTGCCAAACAGGCTGCGCGGGAAGTAGGCCCCCAAAGGCCCGCCCACCTGCACCGCCTTGACCGGACAGCCCGAGGCAGTACCCCCGGCAATCCCATCGACGATCTCACCAAGCGTCAAGCCAAAGGCGATCTCATAAAGCCCGCCATGCTTCACATTGCCCGCAATTTGCAGCGGAATGGTCCCCCGAGACCGCCCCAGACCGAAGCTCTTGTATAACTCCGCCCCCTTCTCAAAGATCACCGGGATCGAGGCGAGCGAGATCACGTTGTTCACAACCGTCGGCTTGCCCATGAAGCCCTGCAAGGCGGGCAGCGGCGGCTTGGCGCGGACCACGCCACGCTTGCCCTCCAGCGAGTTCAGCAGGCTGGTCTCCTCGCCACAAACATAAGCGCCCGCCCCAACCCGCACTTCCATGTCAAATATCTGGCCCGAACCCAGAACATTGCCCAGCACGCCCTCGGCCCGCGCAATCGCAATGGCCTCCTGCATGACGCGCACCGCCACCGGATATTCCGAGCGGATGTACACAAACCCCTTGGTCGCGCCACAGGCGAGACCTGCAATCACCATACCCTCAATCAGCGTGAACGGATCGCCTTCCATCAGCATGCGGTCGGCAAAGGTGGCGCTGTCGCCCTCATCGGCATTGCAGACGATGTACTTGCGGTCAGCCTTGGCCTCGCTGACGGTCTTCCACTTGATCCCCGTCGGGAACCCCGCCCCGCCACGGCCCCGCAGACCCGAGGCCGTGACTTCCGCCACGATCGCCGCCCTGTCCATCGTCAGCGCCCGCCGCAAGCCTGCAAGCCCGCCCTGAGCCTCGTAGTCCGCAAGGCTGTGCGGGTCGATCACCCCCACCCGCGCAAAAGTCAGCCGTGTCTGCGTCCTCAGCCAAGGCAGATCCTCGGTCAATCCCAGCGCCTTGGGATGCTCGGACAAATCGCCGAACAACGCCGGCACATCGGCGAGCGTCATCGGCCCAAAGGCCAGACGGCCCGCCTCGGTTACCACTTCCACCAAAGGCTCCAGCCAGACCATGCCCCGGCTGCCATTGCGAACGAGGTCAACCGAAACGCCCCTGGCTTGGGCCTGCGACAGGATTGCTTCGGCAATCTCGTCGGCCCCCAAGGCGACGGCTGCGGAATCAAGCGGCAGATAAATCTTCATGACAGCGCTCCGATCAAGGCGTCGATCTTCGCCTCATCCACCCGGCCAACCAGCTTGCCATCGACAATCGCCGCAGGACCGCAGGCGCAAAGCCCGAGACAGAAGATCGGCTCCAGCGTCACCGCACCATCCTTCGAGGTCTCATGCCAATCCAGCCCCAGAACCTTCCGGGCATGCGCAGCCACCCTGTCCGCACCCACTGCCTGACATGCCTCGGCCCGGCACAGCTTCAGCACGTGCCGCCCGGCCGGAGCCTCACGGAAGTCATGATAAAAGCTCATCACACCATGGGCTTCCGCGCCCGAGATGTTCAGCGCCTTGGCCACCACCGGCAAAGCCACCTGCGGCACATGGCCAAACTCGGCCTGAATGGCGTGAAGGATCGGCAGCAAAGCGCCCTCCATCCCCTGATGATGGGAGAGGATATCCTCGACCCGTGCGACGGTGGTGGCGGAATCAAGCATGCGGCAGCCCTTGGATCATTTCCCTTGGTCTACGCCCGTCTATACGAAAATCAATATCGCAGTCTCGTCACTCGATAGGAAAGCCCTATCAAACCTCTTTCATACTTGCACAAATATCCCCCGGGGTTCGGGGGCGGGCCGCCCCCGGGCAGGGGGGTCAAGGGGGGCAGCATGCCACCCTTGCCGGGTCCGCCGAGCGGCTACCGGCCTCGCTCCCCAAACCGCTCCGCTTCGTCGATCAGCGCTGACAGCACCGGCGTCTGCGGATCGCGGCGGGGCATGATCAGGCCCACCACGTGCTCTGCCTCGGGCTGCACGATGGGGATCGCGCGCAATGATCCGTCCTCGAACATCTGGGCCAGCCGCATCGGCACCACGCTGGACCATTTGCCTGACCGCACATGCGAGATGAGCGCGATGGTGGAATTGCTCTCGACGCTGGGTTGCACCCGCACACCGGCCTCGGCAAGCAACTGGTTCACGATCCGGCGGTTCTGCATGTCGGATGTCAGCAGGCACAGGGATTCCCCCGCCACCTCGGCCCAGGTTACCTTATCACGCCCCGCCAAAGCCGAATCCTTGCGGCAGAGGAACCGGTAGTACTCGACATACAAGGGCACCTGCGACACGCGCCCCAAAGGCTCGTTGTCCAGATAGGTGATCCCGGCATCCAGTTCGAGGCTTTCGATCCCCGCCAGAATCTCGGCCGAGGTGCGCGACAGCACCGTGGCCCGCACGTTGGGGTGATGAGCGGTGAAGGGGGCGGTCAGGTCGGCCACCATGGGCAAAGCCGTGGGAATCACCCCCAACCGCAGGATGCCGGACAGGCCGGTGTGCACCGAGCGCATCTCGTCCTTCATCGCCCGCACGTCGCCGACGATCTTGCGCGCCCAGTCCAGTACACTTTGGCCTTCCGGGGTCAGACCCTGAAACCGGGAGCCGCGATAGACCAGTTGCACGCCCAGTTGATCCTCCAACTGCCGGATGGCAGAGGATAAAGAGGGTTGCGTGACGCCGCAGACTTCGGCCGCACGGCCAAAGTGGCGCTCGGCCGCGAGGGCGATGAACATTTCCAGCTTGTCGATCATGGTGCACCCTCACCGGATTCTGCACTTGCCCGCAAGGGCCAAGCGCCCTACCTGATAAGGGATGCGCATCCATATCCCCTTCTTTCTCAAACCCGCCCTTGTTCCGGTCATCCGGCTGCAGGGTACGATTTCGTCATCGGCCCGGGGCCTGAACGATGCAGTCTTGGCACCGCTGATCGAAAAGGCGTTCCGATCAAAGCCTGCTGCCGTGGCACTTCTGATCAACTCACCGGGCGGCTCTCCAGTGCAATCCAGCCTGATCGCCGCGCGCATCCGGCGGCTTTCGGTGGAAAAGAGCGTGCCCGTTCATGCATTTGTCGAGGATATGGCGGCTTCGGGCGGCTATTGGCTGGCCTGCGCGGGGGATCAGATCTGGGTCGATGACAGTTCCATCGTGGGATCC
The DNA here is from genome assembly GCA_947371955.1 of Paracoccaceae bacterium. GTDB lineage: Bacteria > Pseudomonadota > Alphaproteobacteria > Rhodobacterales > Rhodobacteraceae > Stagnihabitans. Next base: position 11,123 of record CANBRQ010000132.1, read on the forward strand.
ATCGGCGTGATCTTCTCCTCCTTCGGGTTTTCGGAATTGATGGCACGGCAGGGGATCGAGCGGCGCGTTGTGACCGCTGGCACCTCCAAGAGTCTGGCCGACCCGTTCCTGCCGCAGAAGCCCGAGGATATCGAGCGTCTGAAAGCCATCCAGACCCCGATCCATCAGGCCTTCATTGCCCATGTGAAGGCCCGGCGCGGCTCCAGATTGGCCGATCAGGATCTGTTCAACGCCGATATCTGGGTGGGTCAGCAGGCGGTCGATCTGGGATTGGTCGATGGCGTCGCCCATCTGGTGCCGAAAATGAAAGAGTTGTTCGGCGAAAAGGTCCGCCTTGCGCCCATCGGCCCGAAGCGCGGACTGCTCAGCCGGTTCGGCTTGTCTTTGGCCGAGGATATGATGATGACGTTGGAAGATCGCCTGTTGCGATCGCATTACGGGCTTTAGCATGATCAAGATCGTCATCCTGTTCCTTGGCCTGATGCTGATCATCTCGATGATCGGCAATCTGGTGACCAAGTTCCTTGGCCTCAAGACACCTCCGCCCGCCAAGAACCAGACCCGCGCCACCTGCGCCCATTGCGGCCGCCCGGTGATAGGCACTGCTCCCTGCGTGTGCGGTAAAGGCTGATGCGGGCGCTGGTGACTGGCGGGGCCAAACGGATTGGCCGGGCGATTGCGCTGTATCTGGCCCAGCGCGGCGCGGACGTGGCGGTGCACTACGCAAGTTCAGAAGTCGAGGCGGAAGAGACCGCCGCCGCCATCCGCGCCTTGGGCCGCAAGGCCGTGCTGCTGAAGGCCGACCTTCTGGACGAAGACGCCGTTGCGCTTCTGGTACCGCAGGGTGCCGAGGCACTTGGCGGGCCGCTGACGGTTCTGGTCAACAATGCATCGATCTTCGAATACGACACAATCCAGACTGCGACCCGTAAGAGCTGGGACCGCGCCATTGGTTCGAACCTGCGCGCGCCCTTCCTGCTGACCCAAGCCTTCGCCGCCCAAGCGCCGCAAGCCCTGACCGACGCCAACGGCGAGCCTTTGGCGCAGGCCATGATTCTGAACATGA
>CANBRQ010000133.1 GCA_947371955.1 Paracoccaceae bacterium
ACATGCATTTGCTGACGGTGGATGCGGCAGTGGTGCAGAACCTGCTCTACTGCATCAAGCGCTGCGATCTGGAGTTGGCGGGGATTGCCTCGTCTGCCTATGCGTCCGGCATCGCCTCGCTGGTCGAGGATGAACGCGAGTTGGGGGCAGCCTGCATCGACATGGGTGGCGGGTCGACCGGCATTTCGATCTTCATGAAGAAGCACATGATCTTCTCGGATTCCGTCCGCCTGGGTGGTGACCATGTCACCTCTGACATCGCGCAATGTCTGCATGTGCCGACGGCTGTTGCGGAACGCATCAAGACCAAGCACGGCGGGGTTCACGCCACCGGCATGGATGACCGCGAGATGATCGAGATCGGCGGCGATAGTGGCGACTGGGACAAGGACCGCCGTCAGGTCAGCCGCACCGAACTGATCGGGATCATCCGGCCAAGGGTCGAGGAAATTCTGGAACAGGTGGCCGAACGGCTGGAGATTGCGGGCTTTGCGCATCTGCCCAGCCAGCAGATCGTGCTGACCGGCGGGGCCAGCCAGATCCCGGGGCTGGACGGGCTGGCGAGCCGGATTCTAGGCCAGCGTGTCCGCATGGGGCGGCCGTTGCGCGTGCAGGGTCTGCCGCAAGCGGCGACCGGGCCGACCTTTGCTTCTACAGTGGGCCTGTGTCTTTTCGCAGCGCACCCGCAGGACGAGTGGTGGGATTTCGACATTCCGTCCGAGCGTTATCCGGCGCGATCGCTCAAAAGGGCCCTCAAATGGTTTCGGGACAACTGGTGACCCCCAATATCCTGCGGTTTGGCCGATATACCAGGGCCAAACCGGCACAAATCCCCATATTTTGTGGGGAAGCTGATGTTTTTTCGTGACCTTGAGGTGCACTGTGGGTAGAATCGAAGATAAGTCGGGTTCTGCCCCTGTGTTTGGGGCAAATGGGCAGGGTCCGGGCGTGGGACAGAACGATAAAAGGCAGCGCGGGGCCGCTGCTTCACAACAAGAAACGGCGGGTCGTAAAATGACATTGAATCTGATGGTGAATGCGGAGCGCGAAGAATTGAAGCCGCGCATCACGGTGTTCGGCGTCGGCGGTGCCGGGGGGAATGCGGTCAATAACATGATCGACAAGAACCTCGAAGGCGTCGAGTTCGTCGTGGCCAATACCGATGCTCAGGCGCTGCAGCAAAGCCGAGCGGGCAATAAGATCCAGATTGGCCTGAAGGTCACCGAAGGCTTGGGCGCTGGGGCGCGCCCCTCCGTAGGTGCCGCAGCCGCCGAGGAATCGATCGAGCAGATCGTGGATCATCTCGCAGGCGCGCACATGTGCTTCATCACCGCCGGTATGGGGGGCGGCACCGGCACCGGGGCTGCGCCGATCATTGCGCAGGCCGCGCGTGAACTGGGTGTGCTGACCGTTGGTGTCGTGACCAAGCCCTTCCAGTTCGAAGGCAACAAGCGGATGCGTCAGGCCGAAGAGGGCATCGAGGCGCTGCAGAAGGTCGTCGATACGCTGATCGTCATCCCGAACCAGAACCTGTTCCGGCTGGCCAACGAACGCACCACCTTCACCGAAGCCTTCGCGATGGCCGACGACGTGCTCTACCAGGGCGTCAAGGGTGTCACCGACCTGATGGTGCGCCCCGGCCTGATCAACCTCGACTTCGCGGACGTGCGGTCCGTGATGGACGAGATGGGCAAGGCGATGATGGGCACCGGCGAAGCTTCGGGCGCAGATCGCGCCGTGCAGGCGGCAGAAAAGGCGATTGCCAACCCGCTTCTGGACGAAATCAGCTTGAACGGCGCCAAGGGTGTGCTGATCAACATCACCGGCGGCTATGACCTGACGCTGTTCGAACTGGACGAAGCCGCCAACATCATCCGCGAAAAGGTCGATCCCGACGCCAACATCATTGTCGGTTCGACGCTGGACATCTCGATGGAAGGCATCCTGCGCGTGTCTGTCGTCGCCACCGGCATCGACATCAAGACTGCCAAGGCCGATACGCCGGTCGCACGCCGCTCGATGCACGAACCGCTCAAGCCGATGCCCGCGCCGCAGCCCGAAGCCCGCCGTGAGGCGCCGATGCCGCTGACCCAACCGGTCGCCCAACCCCGCCCGATGGCACCGCAACCGCAGGCCCGCGCCCCCGAGCCGGTGCAAGAGCAGTACGAAGAGCAGGACGCCTATGAACCGGAAGTGGACGAGGTTCCGGCCCCGGCCTACCGTCCGGCTCCGCAGCCCGAGCAGCGTCCGGCACAGGCTTCCCGTGATGATGCAGGCTCGTTCATCGCCCCGCGTCCGCGTCCGATGGGCACGCCCTCGGCCGAGGCCATGGCGCGTCTGCAGGCCGCTGTCAGCAAGCCCGCTGCCACGGCCCAGCAACCTGCCCGCAGCCCCGCACCGCTGTCCAAGCCCGCGCCGAAACCGGCAGAGCGTCCGCGCTTTGGCATCGGATCTTTGATCAACCGCATGTCCGGCGCCCATCCTGAACCGACCCAGCCGGGCCGCGCTCAGCCGCCGGTCACCGCCTATGACGACGAACAGGAACTGTCCGCCGATCAGGAGCGGATGGAGATTCCCGCCTTCCTGCGCCGTCAGGCCAACTGAAACAGCCTTCACAGGCCCGCAACACTGTCAGAAAGCCCAAGGTTCGCCTTGGGCTTTTTCCGTTTAAGATCAGTCCATTATGCAGAGCCATTGCCCTGTTACACTCGGTCACAAAGCGTGAGTTGAGATGGGCACTGATGCAGCATAGCTAGAGGACAACAAATGGCGGGTATTCTGTATTCCGCCACCATCCATAGTAAAGCGATTGAGGCCGGCGTGCAAAACACAGTCAAATCCGCGGTGACGTTCAAGGGCATGGGATTGCACTCTGGCAAGCCTGTGCGCATGGTCGTGCGCCCGGCTTCGTCTGACTATGGCATCTGGTTCCGCCGCACGGACCTGCTGGAGGGCGACACACTGATCCCCGCGCGTTGGGATGCGGTGGTGCCGTCGAAGCTGTGCACCTTGGTGGCCAATGATGACGGCGCGCAGGTGTCGACCATCGAACATATCATGGCCGCACTGGCCGGCCTTGCCATAAACAACGCCCTGATCGAGATTGACGGGCCGGAAGTGCCAATCCTTGACGGGTCCGCCGCTCCCTTCGTCGCGGCGATCCTCGCCAAGGGCATTCGCGCGCAGTCCGCTCCGGCGCGGGCGATCCGGGTGCTTAAGACGATCGAAGTGCGTGATGGTGCTGCCGTCGCCCGACTGGACCCGGCCGAGATGCTGGAAATCGACTTCCTCATCGACTTTGCCGAACCTGCGATCGGCCAGCAGTCGCGTCACCTGAACATGTCTAACGGCGCTTTCGTGCGGGAACTGTGTGATTCCCGGACCTTCTGCCGCCAATCCGATGTCGATGACATGCGCGCCCGTGGTCTGGCTTTGGGTGGTACGCTGGAAAATGCCGTGGTCTTCGACGGGGACCGTGTGCTGACGCCGGGTGGCCTGCGCCATGCGGATGAGCCGGTGCGCCACAAGATGTTGGACGCTTTGGGCGATCTGGCGCTTGCCGGCGCCCCGCTTCTGGCGCGTTACACGGGCGAGCGGGCGGGCCATGCCCTGACCAACCGCCTGTTGCACAAGCTGTTCGCCACGCCGGGGGCCTTTGCGATCGACGATTGCGACGCTTTGGCCGGTGGAAAGCTGCCCGGAGTGGGCGTTCACCGTGGCGATCTTCCCCTTTACGCGTAACCTCGTGCCGCAGCGGTGAAAGCCGTTTTGCGCCCCGGATTTTTCTGTGCTAGGACACCGTCAAGGATAGGCGGGTGCCGGGTGTGCCACGCTTTGTTGGGTTGGGGATAGGCGGACGATGGCAGTCGGAAGGTCAGGCGCGGCGCGTGGGGTGGGCTTGGCGCTGATGATGGCCGTATTGACGGCCTGCGGCAGCCCAACACCCACACAACTGCCGTTGGAAAACTATACCGCAGAGGAAATCTACAAGCGCGGCGAGCTGGAGCTTGGGGCCAAGAAGGACGCCCGCACTGCCCTGACCTATTTCCAGGAGGTCGAGCGGCTGTATCCCTATACCGAATGGGCCAAGCGCGCGCTGATCATGCAGGCCTTCACCCTGCACAAGACGAAGAACTATGAAGAATCCCGGGTGGCCGCACAGCGTTACCTCGATTTCTACCCAGCAGGAGAGGATACGGCCTATGCGCAGTATCTTCTTGCCCTGTCCTACTATGACCAGATTGACGAAGTGGGCCGCGACCAGGGCCTGACCTTCCAGGCCCTGCAGGCCCTGCGCGTGGTGATCGAACAGTATCCCGACAGCGAATATGCCAAGTCGGCGATGCTTAAATTCGACCTCGCCTTCGATCACCTTGCCGCCAAGGAAATGGAAATCGGCCGCTACTACCTGAAACAGCGCCATTATGCCGCCGCCCTGAACCGTTTCCGCACCGTGGTGCAGGATTATCAGACCACCGGCCAGACCGCAGAGGCGCTGGAGCGGCTGGTGGAATGCTACCTTGCTCTTGGTCTGCCGGACGAGGCGCAGACGGCGGGTGCCATCCTTGGCTACAACTACGAATCAAGCCCCTTCTATCAGGACGCTTTCGCGCAACTGAAGAAACAGGGTCTGGCGCCCGATGCGCGCGGCACAAGCTGGCTTTCGACGATCTACCGCCAGATGATCAAGGGCCAGTGGCTGTGAGTGGTGTGCGCCGCCTCTGGATGGCGTGATGCTGCGAAGCCTCGACATCCGCGACGTGCTGATCATTGATCGGCTGGAACTGGCCTTTCAGCCCGGCCTGAACGTGCTGACCGGCGAGACCGGGGCTGGCAAGTCGATCCTGCTGGACGCTTTGGGTTTCGTTCTCGGGTGGCGGGGCAGGGCCGATCTGGTCCGCACCGGTGCCGCGCAGGGGGAAGTGATCGCCGTGTTCGACCTGTCCCCCGGCCACCCAGCCCGCGCGGTGCTGGAGGCCGCCGGGATCGAGGTGGAAGACGACCTGATCCTGCGCCGCACCAACTCCGCTGATGGCCGCAAGACCGCCTATATCAACGACCGGCGCGCTTCCGGAGAGGTGCTGCGCGATCTGTCGGATACCTTGGTGGAACTGCACGGCCAGCATGACGACCGTGGCCTGTTGAACCCGCGCGGCCACCGCCAGTTGCTGGATTCTTTCGCCGCATTGGACCTGTCAGGCCTGCGCAGCGCGTGGCGGGCACGGTCCGATGCCCTGCGCGATCTGGCCGAGGCTGAGGCGCGCCTGGCCTCCATCCGGTCGGAGGAAGACTTCCTGCGCCATGCCGTGACCGAGTTGAACAAGCTTGACCCCAAGCCGGGCGAAGAGGCGACATTGGACAGCGCGCGCCGGTCCATGCAGGCGGCAGCGCGGATCCGCGAGGATATCTCGCGCGCGCATACCGTACTGGAACAGGGCGCTGACCCGGCGATGCAGGACGCCCTGCGCTGGCTGAACGGCACGGCGGACAAGGCGGAGGGGCGTCTGGACGCCGCTTTGGCTGCCCTCGAACGGGCAATGGCGGAACTGTCAGAGGCGCAAAGCGGTGTGGAAGCCTGCCTTGCCTCCTTGGATTTCGACGAGAGCGCCTTGGAAAAGCTGGAGGAGCGGCTGTTCGCGATCCGCGCTCTGGCCCGCAAGCACGGGGTTCTGCCGGACGACCTTGGCGGCCATGCCGGCAAGCTGCGGGATCGGCTGGAGGCCTTGGATGGCGGCGAGCGCGGCCTGATCCGCCTGCGGCAAGCGGCAGCGCTGGCCGAGGCCGACTACGCCCGCCGCGCCGAAGCGATGAGCCAGGCCCGCCGTTTGGCTGGCGAGAGGCTCGACAGGGCAATGGCCGCCGAACTGGCCCCCCTGAAGATGGAACGCGCCGTCTTCCGCACCGATTTCACCGCTGCCCAGCCGGGTCCGGAAGGGCAGGACGAGGTGACCTTCACCGTCGCCACCAACCCAGGCGCGCCTGCCGGGCCCCTGAACCGCATCGCCTCGGGTGGTGAACTCAGCCGCTTCCTTCTGGCGCTGAAGGTCTGCCTCACGGGCCAAACCCCCGGCCTGACGCTGATCTTTGACGAGATTGACAGGGGCGTCGGCGGAGCCACTGCCGATGCCGTGGGCCGCCGTCTGGCGCAACTGGCAAGCGGTGCGCAGGTTCTGGTCGTAACCCACTCGCCGCAGGTGGCGGCCTTGGGGGCGCATCACTGGCGGGTGGAAAAGCGGGTGGTGGATGACATCACGCTGTCGACCGTCACTCCGCTGGACCGAAAGGCCCGTATCGAGGAAATTGCCCGCATGCTTGCCGGTGACACAATCACCGAAGCCGCACGCGCCGCTGCCCGCTCGCTATTGGCCGGTGGCTGAGAAGGTCAGGCTTACGGCGCGCCAGCCCGTCTCGGCTGTCACGACGGCGGTCAGCAGGGCACCGAAGCGGGGCAGGTCCTGTCCGGCCTCCTCCCTAGCGCCCGATACCACAAAGCGTTGCGACACGATGGCAACACCCGCGCCCAGATCGCGCAGCTTGACCTTACCGGTCACCAACCGCGAGGCCGCGAAGATGCCGGCAAACTCGCCCGCAAAGGCCGCTTCAGCAGCCTTTGCCCCCGACAGGATGGCCCCTGTCAAGGTCAGCACATCGGCATCCTCGGCCAGCAATTCGGCCATGCCCGCCGCATCCTGGCGCCCGAAGGCGCTGGCGAACAGTTTGGCGAAGCTCTCAGGCGTCATGCGCGGGCCACCTGTTCCAGCGCCGTGGCAAGGTCGCCATAGCCGGTAAACCGCCGCTCATATTCCAAGCCCAGCCGTCGGGCGCAGTCTTCGGCCTTGGCGTCCAGAGTCGGATCATCGGTCTGCGCCTGATAGACCAGCTTGGTGTAATTGCCGAAATACATGTCGCGCAACTGCGGATGCCGGTCGAGGCCCATGGGTTTCCAGACAAAGGCATCAAACTGCCGCACCAGAAAATCGGTGAGGTAAAACGCCGTGAATTCGGTATCCAGATGGGTGGCGAATTGCGCGTTGCCTTCAAAAAACGAATAACAGTGCGGCCCCTCCAGCATCTCGACGCCTAATTTCTTGCACTTTTCCTGCAATTGGCCGCCGGTCCCGCAATCGGCGTAAAGCACGAACATGGACTGATAGGCCGCACGCGACTCGGCCACCACCCTCGCCACCTCGTCAGTGATCTTGTCTGGGTAGAGGTGCAGTTTGGCGGGCAGGCATTGCAGGTCCATATGCGTCCAGCCATTCGCTTTGACCACGGCCAAAACCTCATGCGCCAAGGCCCCGCAAGCGATCAGCAGGATGCGGCCCTTGTGGTCAGGTGCGAGGCCCGCTTCGGTCAACGTGGTGTCGTCAGGCAGGTTAGTCATGGAAGCCTCCGTCGGCGAAAGATGGACGCTGCGCTTGCCCTTGCCAAGCGGCAAAAGAAAAGCCCCGGGTGCGCGACCCGGGGCTTCCACAATTCTGCCAAACAATCAGACGTTCGGGCGATTGTGCTTGCGGGCGACATAGGCCTTGGCGGTTTCCACTGCCACAGCCGCGTCCCGGCAATAGGCGTCCGCTCCGATGGCCTTGGAAAATTCCTCGTTCAGCGGCGCGCCGCCGACCAGAACGATGTAATCGTCCCGCATTCCCTTTTCCTTCATCGTGTCGATCACGACCTTCATGTAGGGCATCGTGGTGGTCAGCAGGGCCGACATGCCAAGAATATCGGGCTTTTCCTCTTCAAGGGCCGCCAGATACTTCTCGACCGAGTTGTTGATGCCAAGGTCGCGCACTTCAAAGCCCGCCCCTTCCATCATCATGCCGACAAGGTTCTTGCCGATGTCATGGATGTCACCTTTGACCGTGCCGATGACCATCTTGCCCATGCGCGGGGCGCCCGTGGCGATCAGCAGCGGCTTCAGGATGGCCATGCCGCCCTTCATCGCATTGGCGGCCAGCAGCACTTCCGGCACGAACAGGATGCCGTCACGGAAGTCCGCGCCGACGATCGTCATGCCCGCCACCAAGGCCTTGGTCAGCGCGTCATAAGGCGCCCAGCCGCGCGAGATCAGGAGGTTCACACCCTCTTCAATCTCTTCCCGCAGGCCGTCGTAAAGGTCGTCATGCATTTGCAGAACAAGTTCATCATCGGACAGTTCAGAGAGGATGATTTCGTCATCGTCGGCCATGCTGCGACTCCTTCGGGCGTTTCAACGTCAATGGGGCCAAAGGCCGCTATCGACTTTTCCTTTAGCGACATGCCCGCAATGAAAGCCGACAGCAAGGGGGAAGGAAAGGGGATTCGCCAGAGAATTATAGCCTTTGCAACAAGGATCTGTTCAAGTCTGCCGGGCAGAAGCTACAGGCAGGTTAAGCATGGTCCAAGAGGAAGGGCCGGAAATTGCTTTTGTCTTTGGCCCCTGCAGGATCTGACACGTGGCGAAAGTCGAGGCAAATTCTTCGCTCCGTGCCTCGATAGGCTTGGAAGTGTTCTTGTATTGTTCTATTCTGTGCCTATGCCAGGACCAAGCGAGCCCAAAGACAGCAGTATCCTTCCCGGCCAGCGTCTGCGCGCCCGTGGGGCCGCCAGCAATGACACAGGCCGGTTTGAGGGGACCTCTCGGGTGGCCTATGATGACGGCTGGGATATGGCCGAGGAAGGCCGTCTGGTGCGGACTGAGGTGCGGGTGGAAAGCCCCCGTTCGGGCATCACCTACAACACCTCCCCCGACCTGCCGTTTGATCGGTCGATCAACCCTTACCGGGGGTGTGAGCACGGCTGCATCTACTGCTTTGCAAGGCCGACCCACGCCTATCTAAACCTGTCGCCCGGTCTGGATTTTGAGACGCGGCTGGTCGCACGCCCCGGGATTGCCCGGGTACTGGAGCGGGAGTTGCGGTCGAAATCCTACAAGGTTGCCACGATTGCGATTGGCACGAACACGGACCCTTACCAGCCGATTGAAGCCGAGTATGGCGTGATGCGTGAGGTGCTGGCGATGCTGCTGGCCTTCCGGCACCCGGTGGGGATCACGACGAAGGGGACGTTGATCGAGCGGGACCTGGACCTGCTGGTGCCGCTGGCCAAGGCGGGGTTGACGCGGGTGGGGGTGTCGGTGACGACGTTGGACCCCGTTCTGGCGCGGCGAATGGAACCTCGGGCGGCCTCGCCAGCGCGGCGGCTGGAAGTCATCCGGCGGCTGACCGCGGCGGGGGTTCCCGTCAGGGTCATGGTCTCCCCCATGATCCCGGGCCTGTCGGATCACGAGTTGGAGCCGATCCTGGAGGCTGCGGCCGAGGCGGGGGCGGTCGCGGCGAGTTTCATCAGCTTGCGGCTGCCGAGAGAGGTGTCACCGCTGTTTCAGGACTGGCTGGCCCAGCATTATCCCGACCGGGCGGGCAAGGTGATGGCGCGGGTGAGAGAGTTGCATGGCGGCAAGGATTATGACGCCGAATGGGGCAAAAGGTTCAAGGGGCAGGGCATCTGGGCCGAACTGATGGCGCGGCGGTTTCATGTGGCCGGGGCGCGGCTGGGGCTGGATCAACCGCAGCCGGCCCTGCGGACGGACTTGTTTCGGGTGCCGCTGGAACAGGGCGCGCAGATGGGGTTTGATCTGTGAAATTGGGAGGATTGCACGCGTGCAATCAGGGCCAAGTCATTGATATTTATGTATATTAACTGATCGTCTTCATCTTTTTTTAAGATGTTATTCCCAACCGCTCCAGAGGACAGGACGTTTGAACAGGTAGGATGGGCCATTGGCCCATGCCTCCTGAACATGGGCCGATGGCCCATCCTACCTTAGCCCCGGCGGTTGCGCCGCTCGCGTTTCGGATCGCCCGACGTGTCGCCGGTGCCATCCGAGGCGGAAGAGAAGGCGCCCAGTTTGGCTTGAATGTCATCCGTCGATGGCTTGGGGCCTTTGGGACGCGTCTCCAGCGCTGCGCGCATCGCGGCGAGGTGGTCGGGCATCGTGCCGCAGCAGCCGCCGATGATCTTCACCCCGGCGTCGCGCGCCAGAACGGCATATTCCGCCATCAGCTCTGGCGTGCCGTCGTAGTGGATGTGGCCTTCGTGGTACTTGGGGATCCCGGCATTGCCTTTGGCGATGATCGGACGGCTGGTTCCCGTCATCTCGAACCCCAGAACGGTGCGCATCAGGTCCGAGGCACCCACACCACAGTTGGCACCGAAGGCCAGCGGCGGGTGGGCCATTTTTTCGACCTTCTCGGCCAGCGAAGCCGAGGTGATGCCCATCATCGTCCGGCCGGCGGTGTCAAAGCTCATTGTGCCGCACCACGGCATTCCGGCCATGACGGCGGCTTCGGCCGCTGCGGCGTATTCTTCGAAGGCGGACATCGTCTCGATCCACAAAACGTCCGCGCCGCCTTCTTTCAGCGCCTCGGCCTGTTCGTGGAAGATCTCGACGGCAAGGGCATGGGTCATCATGCCCATCGGCTCGAAAATCTCACCGGTCGGGCCGATGGAGCCTGCGACGGCCACCACGCGGCCAGAGGCATCGGCAATCTCGCGGCCCAGCGACGCCGCCACCTTGTTCAACTCGCGCACCTGACCTTGGGCGTTGTGCAGCTTCAACCGCGACGCATTGCCGCCGAAAGAGTTGGTCAGGAACAGGTCCGACCCGGCATTCACCGCATTGCGATACAGGGTGCGGATGTTGTCGGGCTTCTCAATATTCCAGAACTCGGGCGGCTCGCCAGAAGACAGCCCCATGTTGAACAGGTTGGTCCCGGTGGCGCCATCTGCCAAGAGCCAGTCACGCTCCGCCATCAGGCGGGACAAAAGATCTTGCGCCATCGGGCTTCCTTTCAGAATTCGTTCATCAGTTGCGATTTGGCGACGGGCAAGAGTTCGATCAGCTTCTTGCGGACCTCGTCTGCGGTCGATTTCGCACCCAGATCGCCTGCGACCTTGCGCACGACATCCTCGGTTCCGGCTTCCTCGAAATCGGCATTCACGACTTCGATGGCATAGGCCGTGGCCTCGTCGCCCGATTTGCCCAGCAGGCCAGCGGCCCAAAGACCCAGAAGCTTGTTGCGACGGGCCTCGGCCCGGAATTGCATTTCGGAATCATGGGCGAATTTCGATTCAAAGGCGTTTTCGCGATCATCGAACGTGGTCATGGTGTGGCCCTCGGCTGCACGTTGAATAGACTTCCTCATATGCCTTCCGGATCAGTTTACTGCAAGGGGAAGGGCGCGTAAAACCTGAGGGCAAAACTTGGCGGCAAAACCGCAAGGCGTTCAGCGCGCGGCCCATGCCACTTGGCCGGGGGGCCGTTCCGCCTTGCCGGGGGCCAAGGCTTGGCTTATAGCGCCATGAAAGAGGGGCCGGCGCCCATGGTGCCGCTAAGGGCACGCGCACGCCCCCCGAAGGGTTCGGAGCGTTCATGGCACGGCGCAAGAAGATTTACGAGGGCAAGGCGAAGATCCTGTACGAGGGACCTGAGCCGGGCACGCTTGTGCAATATTTCAAGGACGAAGGGGCCGCTGGCCCCACGGCGACCGAGGGCGAGAATCTCGCCTCGGAAGGCAAGGGCGTCCTGAACAACCGGCTGTCCGAATTCTTCATGTCGGGTTTGAATTCCATCGGGGTGCCCACGCATTTCATCCGCCGCATCAACATGCGCGAGCAACTGGTGCGCGAAGCCGAGATTGTGCCGCTGGAAGTCGTCGTGCGCAACTTTGCGGCGGGCGATCTGTCTGCGCGTCTGGGGATTCCGGAAGGCACGCCGCTGCCGCGTCCGATTGTGGAGTATTTCTACAAGGACCCGCGGCTGAACGCTCCGCTGGTGTCTGAAGAGCATATCATTGCCTTCGGCTGGGCCAGCCAGCAGGATCTGGACGATATCATCGCACTTGCCCTGCGGGTGAACGACTTTCTGTCCGGCGTGATGCTGGGCGTGGGCATCCGTCTGGCGGACTTTCGTATCGAAGTGGGCCGCATCTGGGAGGGCGACTACATGCGCCTGATCGTGGCGGACGAGATCAGCCCCGACAGCTGCCGCCTGTGGGAC
>CANBRQ010000134.1 GCA_947371955.1 Paracoccaceae bacterium
TCGAGACAAGAGGCATCGCCACCCCGGCAAAATGGCCCCATGCCCCCATCAGCGCCGGCATGAGCGTCAGAACCGCGACATAGGTCACGGTGTAGCACATGAACCCCGTCGCAGGTGCCGCGATGAAGGGCGAGGCATAGATCTGCCAATGCTGCGCCAGAATCCCACCCTGCCCCGTCACAACGACCGGCTTCACATCCAACGGCATCAGCGGCCAAAGCGCTGCGGCGCAGGCCAGCATCCATAGCCCATGCAGCCGGAACAGGCCCGCGATGCCGTAACCCTGCACTATCCCCGGCCCAACCCATGCCAAAACCGCATAGGTCAGCCCGAAAAAACTGGACCACAGCGTCAGGGCCGCCCCCTGTCGGTGCGGGGGTGCCGCAGCGGCAATTGCAGTGGGGCCTACGACGACAATCGCCAGATGCGAAGCACCTTCCAGCACGCGGGCCAGCATCATCATCGGATAAGGCGGCAGGAAGGATTCCACCAGCGACACCAAAGCCCCCAGAACCAAGGCCACAAGGATCGCCCGCCGTGCGCCAACCCGTGCCACGACCAGCCCGGCGGTGGTGCCAAAGACCAGCCCCACCATGCCGACGATGGACACCATGAGGCCTATCCACACGCCGGCCTCAGCCGGATATGCAGTCCCAAGCGCTTCATAAGCCACGGAAATCTTACCGAATTGGGCAGCGGCTCCAAGGCCTGCGCACCAGAGGGCAAGGATCGTCAGAAGGCTGCGCATGACGGGCTCCGCTTGGGGTCAGGCTTGGGTAAGGCCCGGGCCAGCGCTTGTCCAGCGCAGGACTTGCGAATCTGTCCAGCAGACCGTTGGACTAAAGTTTCGTAAAACTAACATGACGTTCTTGCAAAATTTTTGCGACGGTTCAGTATCAACAGCATGACACCCCGCCTTGCCCTTCTGGGCCTCTTGGCCCTGCCTGTCCAAGCCGCCGACCTTTGCCCGCTGGCCAAGGCGCTGAACGGCTTCGTGGTCGCGGACACCGGTTACAAGACCCCGCCCTGCCCCAAGATCGGCTTTTCCGCCTTGCCCGTGGGCGGCACTGCGGTTCACTCGCAAGCCGGGGCCTTCCTGCCCGACAGTAAACGGATCGAACTTGCCCCCGACCTGGACCTGACAGGAGCCTATGGGCAAAGCTATCTGCTGCACGAACTGGTCCATGCCGCGCAATATGCCAATGGCGCGCAGACCCGCGCCGCCTGCCCCGCAGCGCTGGAGGCCGAAGCCTACACCGTGCAGGCGCATTTTCTGCGCCTCCACGGTCTGGGGCAGGAAGCGCTGGTGATCTCGCTTCTTGCTGATCAGTTGGGCAGTTGCGGCGTGCAGGCCGACTACTAGATGTGCAGGGCGCGTCCGTAGGCGTCGAGCACCGACTCGTGCATCATTTCTGACAGGGTCGGATGCGGGAAGACGGTATTCATCAGGTCTTCCTCGGTCGTCTCCAGCTGGCGGCCGATCACATAGCCCTGGATCAGTTCGGTGACTTCCGCGCCGATCATGTGGGCCCCCAGAAGCTCGCCGGTCTTGGCGTCGAACACGGTCTTGATGAAACCCTCGACCTCGCCCAGCGCAATCGCCTTGCCGTTGCCGATGAAGGGGAAGCGGCCCACCTTGATGTCAAAGCCCGCGTCCTTCGCCTTCTGCTCGGTCATGCCGACCGAGGCAACCTGCGGATGGCAATAGGTGCAGCCGGCAATCGAACCCGGCTTGATCGGATGCGGATGGCCGCCCGCGATCAGTTCGGCCACCATGACACCCTCATGGCTGGCCTTGTGCGCCAGCCAAGGTGCACCGGCGATGTCGCCGATGGCATAAAGGCCGGGAACTCCAGTGCGGCAATAATCGTCGGTGACGACATGGGTACGGTCGATCTTGACGCCCAAAGCCTCCAGCCCCAGCCCCTCGACATTGCCGATGATGCCGACAGCCGAGATCACCGTGTCAAACTCTTGCGTCGTGGTTCCCTTGGCGTCTTCCAGATGGGCCACGACCTTGCCGGGCGAACGGTCCAGCTTCTTAACCGTCGTCTTTTCAAGGATCTTCATGCCCTGCTTGACGAACGCCTTCCTGGCAAAGGCGCTGACTTCGGCATCTTCCACCGGCAGCACGCGGTCCATCACCTCAACCACCGTGGTATCAGCCCCCAAGGTGTTGAAGAAGCTGGCGAATTCGATGCCGATGGCACCGGACCCGATGACCAGCAGCTTCTTCGGCATCCGTTTCGGCTGCAAGGCGTGGCGATAGGTCCAGACCAGATCGCCGTCCGCCTCAAGCCCCGGCAGTTCGCGGGCACGCGCCCCCGTGGCCAGCACGATGGCCTTGGCGGTCAATTCCTCGGTGCCCTTGGCAGAGGTCACCGTCACGGTCCCGGCTTTGGGCAAAGTGGCGTTGCCCATGAAGACCGTGACCTTGTTCTTCTTCATCAGATGGCCAATGCCGCCCGACAACTGCTTGGCTACCCCGCGCGAGCGCGCCACCACGGCGTCCAGATCGAAGCTGGCGCCTGTCACGGCCAGACCAAATTCCTTGGCGCGGTGCATCAGGTGGAACACCTCGGCACTGCGCAGAAGCGCCTTGGTCGGGATGCAGCCCCAGTTGAGGCAGATGCCGCCGAGGTTCTCCCGCTCGATGATCGCCACCTTCTGGCCAAGTTGGGCGGCGCGGATCGCCGCCACATAGCCGCCGGGTCCGGCACCGATCACCACAACGTCGAAAGATTGAGCAGCCATCTTTTCCTCCCGTGAAAAAGTAGTTTGGCATTAAACTATCTTGGAAAGCCCAGCAACGCCGCACCCGCCGTAGCCCTATGCGGGTTTTGCATGGCTTTCCGTCAGGGCCCTGACCACCGCGCCATAGCCGCCTTCGGCCAAGAAGGCCGCTTCCTCGGGGGTCGAGATGCGGCCAAGGGCCGCGTTGCGGGTGGGGAAGCGATGGAAGCGGGTGATGATCTCTTGGTGGACGCGGGCGTGCAGGGCCATCTCGGGGTCAGAAGACAGACGCTCCTCCATCAGGCGGACGGCGCGGGCCTGATCGGCGGGGTTTTCGGAATGCTCGAAGGGCATGTAGAAGAACTGCCGTTCGGGTTCAGGCGCGCCCATATCCCAGCCCTCGTCCAAGGCCTTGCGGGCGGCGGCTAAAGCCAAGGAGTCTGTGGCGAAGGCATCCGCCGTGCCGCGGTGCATGTTGCGCGGCAACTGATCGGTCAGGATCAGGAAGGCCAGCGTGCCCACCGCGCCGTCGACCCAATGGTCGAGCCCGCCGTCGCGCGCGGCCTGCCAAAGGTCAAGGAACGCGTCGCGGCACATCGCATCCAGATCGTCGCCACCCTTGTACCAGCCGTCAGGGCCGACCGTGCCCAGCCAGAAGTCCAGAACGTCCACCGGATCATCCATGCGCGTCTCCCTTTTGGCCGAAGGTGACAGGTTCACTGCGTCAGCGCAATCAACCTGCACGGCTGCGGCGCGGGTCCATTTCCATCACGGCCCCCACGGCCAGCGAGGAGGCGTTGGGCGACAGGCTCGTGAAGCCTGCCTGCTCCACCGGTCCGGACCTTCGGCTGATGCGCCAGCCAGCGTAGCCCGCCAGCACCACGAACAAGAGGCCAAGGAACAGGAAATAGCCGCCCGCGCCAATCTTTGCCATAAACCAGCCCGACACCAACGGCCCGAAGATTGCACCGAACCCGTTGAGGAAGATCAGCCC
Source organism: Paracoccaceae bacterium (assembly GCA_947371955.1). Taxonomy (GTDB): domain Bacteria; phylum Pseudomonadota; class Alphaproteobacteria; order Rhodobacterales; family Rhodobacteraceae; genus Stagnihabitans. The sequence goes on from CANBRQ010000134.1 coordinate 3,728, forward strand.
GGCCGAAGCACCGGGCATGTCCTCCTTGGTCAGATAGTCGTTGGTCAGCGCGATCAGCAGCGAATAGAGCGGGTTGATGATCCCGCCCAGCAGCAGGGCCACCGGCAGGATCAGGGTGAAGGGCAGCTTGACGAAGGTCGCCACCATCATCAGCACCGCCCCCGCCACCGATAACCACATGATCAGCGCGCGGCGGTCCATCCGGTCCGACGCCCAGCCGATCGGATATTGCAGCAAGAGCCCGCCGATATACAGCGCAGCCCCATAGGCCGCGATCTGCCCGAAGGTCAGCGCCCGCATCGCCCCCCAGACCGAGGCCATCCCGAACATTCCCGCATAGATGCACCCGGTCAGCAGCATCCCCGCGCAGCCCAAGGGCGAGGTGGCGAAAAGCTGAGAAAAACTCATGCGTTTGGCGTCCTCAAAAGTCGGTGCCGGGGTATCGGCCAGCAGGATCGGCATGAAGGCCAATGACACAAGAACCGAAGGGATGATGAACAGCCCGAAGCCCTTGGGGTCCCCCATCGCGAGCAAGCCCTGTGAAGCGATGATGCCCAGCATCTGCACGATCATATAGGCAGACAGAGTCTGGCCCCGGGTCTCGTTCGTCGCGGTGTTGTTAAGCCAGCTTTCGGCGGTGACATAGATGCCCGAAAAGCAAAAGCCGATGACGACGCGCATGACGCTCCATGCCTGCCAGTCCAGAAGCAGCGGATAGAGGATCAGCACGGCAGAAATCATCGAGCCCAGCGCCGAGAAGACTCGCACATGCCCAACCCGCCGGATCATGGTGGGTGCTATGCGCGAGCCGCCAAGGAAGCCCACGAAATAGGCCGACATCACGATGGAAAGCTGGAAGGTCGAGAAATTCTCAGCCGCGCCGCGCACGCCCAGCAGGGTGCCCTGCACGCCGTTGCCGACCATCAGCAGCATGACGCCCAACAGCAGGGGCCAGGAATGGGCGAGGACTTTCAGCATGACAGGCTCCGGTTCATCATCAGGTCATTAGCAGCCGCAGTGCTGTTGGACAGCGGCGGTATCCGACCGATCCGCCCGTCCCAGCGTCTTTGCACAAAGACTTTACCAAGTTTTGGCCAAGGACGGGATCAGAAGAATTTTTCGACGAAAATTCTTCGTACTTGACCAGCGCGTGTCAGAAGAATTTTCGGCGAAAATTCTTCGCGCCGGACGTCAGGGAATCAGCAGGGACGAATCCCCGTAGGAAAAGAAGCGGTACTTCTCTTCCAGTGCATGGGCATAGACCCGCTTCATCCGCTCTTGCCCCATAAGTGCCGAGACCAGCATCAGCAGCGTCGATTTCGGCAGATGGAAGTTGGTCATCAGCGCATCGGTCACCCGGAAGCGGTAGCCGGGGTAGATGAAGATATCCGTGGGTCCCTGCCAAGGCTCCACCTGTCCCGAGACGGCGGCACTTTCGATCAGGCGCAAAGCCGTTGTGCCGACAGGGATCACGCGGCCTCCGGAAGCCTTGGTCGCGTTGATCTCGGCGGCAGCGGCTTGGGTCACCTCGCCCCATTCGGCATGCATCTTGTGGGTGGTGACATCTTCGACCTTGACCGGCAGGAAGGTGCCCGCGCCGACGTGCAGCGTCACTTCGGTAGAGACCACGCCCTTGGCGCGCAGGGCGTCCAGCAGCCAGGGCTCGAAATGCAGACTGGCGGTCGGGGCGGCGACAGCTCCGGGATGGCGGGCGAAGACCGTCTGGTAGTCAGTGCGGTCTTGATCATCCGCCGGACGCAGCGCCGCGATATAGGGCGGCAGCGGCATCTGGCCTGCCTCGGCCAAGGCGGTGTCGAAATCGTCCCCCGTCAGGTTGAAGGACAAGACCATGTCGGTTTCAGACTTCTCGGCCACTGTGGCCGAGAGAGCATCGGAAAACCGGATCACCTCGCCCACCTGCACCTTGCGCAGCGGCTTGGCCAGGGCGCGCCAGCCTTGGGCGAGAGGTTCCAGCAGCGTGACTTCAATCTTGGCCACAGCCTCGCCGCGCTGGCGGGCGCCGAAAAGGCGGGCCGGGATCACGCGGGTGTTGTTCAGGATCAGCCGGTCGCCGGGGCGGAAGATGTCAACCAGATCGCGGACATGCAGGTCGGTCAGGCAGTCACCCTCGGCCAGCAGCAGGCGCGCGGCGCTGCGCGGTTTGGCGGGGCGCGTGGCGATCAGGCCTTCGGGCAGGTCGAAATCGAAATCGGACAGCTTCATCCGCCGCCTCCGTTATTGGTTGCGGGAAGCTTCGGCGCAGGTGCGCGGAACAGGTCGCGGAACATGCCGGGCGTCAGGATCGACAAGGGATTGACGCTGACATCGGGCTCGGCTGCCGTGCCCTTCAGCCGGTAGGCAAAACCGAACAGCCCCTCGCCCTTCCGGGTCAAGATCGAGCCGATGCCGTTCAGCAGGTAGATCGGCGAGACGACGCCCCGCATGTCGATCCGGGTGGTGTCGGAATGGTAGATTCCCTCCAGCGACACCCCCATCGAGGCACCGATGGCCGAACCTTTCTGCACGTCAATCGCCGTGGGGGTCAGGTGAAACTGCGCCTCGGCATTTTCAAAGACGATGCCATCGCCGGTCAGCTGGTCGATCAGGCCGATCACCGAAATCGCCGACAACAGGTCCGCCATGACCGAGCCGTAGTTGACCCGGATGTGCTGGATCGTGGCATCACCGTCATATTCGCCGGATTGCGAGCGTGGAATCAGGGTCAGGTCAAGGCTGCCGCCCCGGGCGGTGGCAAAAAGGTTGGCAGCTTTCAGCGTGCGCCCGGCATCCCCCGACTGGATGCGCACGGCCGTGCCGTTGCGGGTGGGCACCGCAGTGCCTGTGATCGGCGCCGCCCCGTTGACCGAGCCTGTGAAGGTACCGTTGAAGCCGCCCTTCAGCGAAAAATCTCCGGCAAAGCCCGTCAGCCGAATGCCATCGGTGATCTGCAGCGATTGCAGGTTCAGGCTCAGCGGACTGCCCGCCGTCACCCCGCCCGCGCCGTGATTGGCCGGAAACTTGCGCAGGTCGATGCTGCCCGACGTGACCGCCAGCCCGACGGGCACCCCTGCGCCGCGCCCGGTGATCTCAACCGCGCCATCCAGCCAGCCGCCCATCGCGACCTTGTCGAACCGCGCCACATCCAGACCGCCGTTCGCCTTCAGCAGAACCTGACCCTGCGCCTGCAAGCCGGCGCCCGACAGCGTGATCCGGCTGACCTCTGGTGGCGTGCCGAGACGGACTTCGGTGGTCAAGCTGCCTGCTGCATCCGTCGCCTTGTGCCAGCCCAGTTCCGGAATGGCCAGCGACAGACCCTGCAGGCCCGAGGTCAGGGTCAGGCGACCCGGCGCGCCCTTGGGCAGGATCAGCCTGACATCGGCGGGGGCCTGCCCCGTCACCATACCGCGCGGCAGACCCAGCCCGAATTCGCTGACAGCGTCCTGTGACAGGGTGACCTGGCCCGTCACCTCTGCCGGCGGCGGCGGGATTGACGCAGGAGAAATATAGACCCCTTCCGGCACGATATCCTGAACGGCAAGCTCTTGCGGCGTCGGGACCTGCACCGGGAAACCTTGAGCGAACGTCGCATCAAAAGGCACCTTGCCGATCATGCCCTTGCCAGAGATCGTCATCCCCTTGGTGCTGCCTGCAATCTTCAGCAGCGGTGCTGTCACCCGGTGCCCCTTGACCAGCTTGTCAGAGGCGAAGTCCGAAATCTCGGCCGAGAGTTTCAGGCCAATGTCCCAAGACATCACACGCGCAATCAGCGGCAACGTCACCTGCGCCGAAACGCGCGCCATGCCAGAGCCCAGATCAACCGGCTGTCCAGCTTTTTGCAGGTAATGGAACGGCGGCTGGTCCAGCAAAGACAGAACCGCCGTCACCGGCCCCGCCATATGCAGGTCAATCTTGGCCAAGGCAGGGAAGACGGCGATGTCTCGCACGGAAAAGACACTGCCTGAGACGTCGAGCGGCCCGCCCTCGGGCGGGGTGACATGGCCGCGCGACATGACCAGCGTGTAAGTCTTGCCCTGAATGGTGGCATAGCCATCTGCTCCGGTCACTGGGGGCATCTTGGGCATGTAATGCAGTTCGGCATCGGCAAAGTCATAGGCCAGTTCCGCCCGCGGCTCTGTCCCCGGCGCGATGCGCACACTGGCGCGCAGGTCGGACAGATCAGCGTTGCGGATGTTGCTGGCCACCCAGTTCCTTGTGCCCGTCACCAGATGCAGGGGCCAGATCGCCAAGAGCCTGTCGCGCGAGATCTTGTTCAGCGTCAGATCGAAGGCCGCGCGCCAGCCGCCCTGCTCGGCCGCGGCATGGCCGGACAGGCCCAGATGCTCGGCCCCGTTCGACAACGCCACCTGCCCGATGTCGACCGAGAAAGGATCGAGCCGTAGCCGCAGATCGACCGCACCCTGACTGAACTGAACCGGGGCCTGGAACAGGCCCTCAGGGTCAATCTTCAGGTCTGACACCTCGATCTGGCCCAGAAAGGCGGCGGGGCGGCGGCCAGAAAGCGGACCGGTGATGGTCTGGCCCGCCGCGTCGACCATATAGGCCTGTCCCTTGGTGGTCAGTCGCAGGGTCCGGCTTTGCACCGAAAGATCGGTCAGCAGGATGCGGCCTGCGGCGGGGTCATAGCCAAGGCCAAGGCTGGCATGGTCAAACAGGATCGGCGTCGTGGTGGCCGAGGGTTGCAGGGCCCCCGCCGCAATATCCAGCCGCCCATCCAGCGCGGTGATGCCATGGGTGTCGAGTGTCGCAGCAATCCGGCCTGAAATCGGCGCGTCCAGCACGCCAAGCCAGCCAAGAAGCGGTGTCTGGGCGGCAAGGTCACGCGCGGCCACCCCATCGACCTGCGCCGCGATCCGGGCCGAGCCCGCGCCCTTGGCGGCCACCGCCGTCAGAACTGCTCGCGCCGGGGTGGTTCCCCCTGCAACAAGGGTCATGCTCAGTTGTGCCGCCAGTTCCGCGCCGCGGTTCTCGATCGACAGATGGCCATCGCCCACCTGCCACATGCGCCCGGCGCGCAGGTCGGTCATGGAGAGGGTCAGGGCTTCGGCCTCGACATTTTGCAGATGGGTCAGGGCTGGCAGAGCAAAAGCACGGTCAAGGGCCGCGAAAAGGGCGGCAAGGCTGTCGATCTTCGGCCCCTGACCAGAGCCCAGCGCCAGATCGAACTTCCCCTCACGGTCGCGGCGGATGGCGATCTGCGCGCCGACGATGCGCAGACTTTGTGCACGAAGCTGTCCCTCAAGCAGGCCCTTGGGGTCCAGGTTGACCTGAATCTCGGGCAGGGTCAGCAAGGTCTGGCCATCGACCTGCAACAGGCGCAGATCCTCCACCACCAGATGCGGCACCCAGTTGTCGCCCACCATGATCTCGATGCCACCCACCGACAGGGCACCCTCGGGCAGGGCCTCGGCCAGGGCGTGGTTCAGGCGGGATTCGGCTTCGGCCACCACCCAGACTGGCATCTGGACCGGCCGCCCGACCAGACCCAGCACAAGGGCCGCAAGCCCGAAGAAGACCAGCAGAACCACGATCCGCCCGCCACCCCAGCCCCGGCGGCGCAGACGACTGCGGCCTGGTGCGGTCAGGGCTGCCTCGGCAAAGTCAGGATCAGCTGTGCGGTCCTGCGGGCGCAGCAGCAAAAGCGGCAGGTCCGCACCCGCCTCTACGTCCACAGCGGCAGGGGCCGTCAAGGCGGCTTCGGGATCCGCTGCTGCCCCACCTCCCCGTCTTGCCACCGTCCTGCCTGCCCCATGATGATTTCGCAAACCAGCCGTTGCCTTTATCTTTGCCGGAAGGCAACTAGATCGCCAAGGACCGCCCGGTCACAAGGCAAGGAGCCGCCCATGTTGTCAGAAGTCATCCAAGGCCAGATGGCCCCCGATTTCACCCTGCCCCGCGATGGCGGGACTTCGGTGACATTGTCTTCCCTGCGCCCCGCCCGTGTGGTGCTGTTCACCTATGGCGGCGATGGTACACCCACCTGCACCAACGAAGTGATGGATTTCAACACGCATCTTGCAGAATTTGCATCCCTCGGCGTGACGGTGCTGGGCCTGTCGAAGGACAGCATCGCCAAGCACGACAAATTCGTGGCCAAGATGGGGATCACCTTTCCCCTGCTGTCCGACAAGGACGGCCACATGATGGAAGACTGGGGCGCTTTCGGCGAAAAGCTGTTCTTCGGCAAACTGGTACAGGGCGTTCTGCGGTCCACCTTCCTGATCGACGGCGAGGGCCGGATTGCCAATATCTGGAAGGTCGACAAGGTGAAGGGCCATGCGGCCGAGGTTTTGGCGGCGGTAAAGGCCTGAGGGCGCTTTGCGGAGCCGGCTCGGGGGGACTTCGCGTCCCCCGAGCCCCCTCTGCGACATATTTGTGAACAAATGAAAAGGGCCGCAGGATGACCTTGGCGGAAATGGCGGTTGAGGTGCTGACGACCGCCGACGGCAGGGCCAAGACGGCCTTGGGCCGGGCGCATGCCGCGACATGGTTCGCGGCAAGGGCGGCGGGAGCGCCCTTGGCGATAGGTCGGGCCACGCCACCGGACCAACCGGCGCGGCCTGAAAAGCCCGAACTTCTGTCGCCGCGCGATGTGCCCCGGCGGCGGCCCGGCAGCCCCTTGGGGCGGATCGCCATGCTGCATGCCATCGCCCATATCGAGTTGAACGCGGTCGACCTGCATTGGGACATCATTGCCCGCTTCGCCCATCTGCCGATGCCCTTGGGCTTTTATGACGACTGGGTCAAGGCCGCCGACGACGAGGCCAAGCATTTCAACCTGATCTGCGATTGTCTGGAAGCCTTGGGCAGTTCTTACGGTGCTTTGCCCGCCCATGCCGGGATGTGGCGGGCGGCCGAGGACACCGCAGGTGATCTTTTCGGCCGCCTCGCCGTGGTGCCCATGGTGCTGGAGGCGCGGGGGCTGGATGTCACCCCCGGCATGATCGACCTGTTCGCCAAGGCAGGCGAAGCGCAGGCGCTGGCAGCGCTGGAGGTGATCTACACGGAAGAGGTGGCCCATGTCGCCTATGGCTCCAAATGGTTCAACTGGCTTTGCGGGCGCGACGGCTTGGACCCGAAAGAGGCCTTCCACGATCTGGTGCGCCGCTATTTCCATGGGCTGCTGAAGCCGCCCTTCAATGAGGAAAAGCGGGCTGAAGCGGGCATTCCGCCGGACTTCTACTGGCCGCTGACCGAGGAGCTTGGGACCGGAACCGAGACCGAAGACTGACTCAGGCGGAAACCCGCAAAGCCCCGGTTGGACCGTGCCAAAAGGGTTGCGAGGATGGGCGCCGCTGGTTAATCACGCTGAAACGCCCGTTCTGGGCGGGTTTTCAACTCCTTTTTCCCAGAACGGACCTCTCGTGCTGACAAGGCTCGCCTACCGCATAAACCTGTCGCTTGAACCGCGCTTCCCCGAACAGCGCCTGTTCCTGAAATCAGACTCCAGCACCCGCTTCATCCGGCTGCGCCCGATGACCCAAGCCGTTGCGGCCGTGGTGGCAGTGCTGGCGGTGGGCTGGACGATCTTTGCCACCGCGATCCTGTTGATGGATTTCATCAACTCGGGCTCGTCGCGTGAACAGGTGCAGCGACAGACAGCCCTGTATGAAGAACGGCTGAACGCCCTGTCGGATGACCGCGATCTGCGGGTGGCCGAAGCGGCCGGCGCGCAGGAGCGGTTCAATCTGGCGCTATCTCAGGTGTCCGCCATGCAGGAGCGTCTCTTGGCCAGCGAGACCCGGCTGCGCGAGTTGGAAACCGGCATCGACGTGATCCAGAACACGCTGCGCCGCACGATCCGCGAACGGGACGAGGCGCGGGGTGAGGCGGCGCAGGCGCAGGTGGCCCTGAACAGTCAGGCCGGGTCGACCCATACCGAAATGGGCCAGGCGCAAGATGTGGCCGCCACGCTGGACATC
>CANBRQ010000135.1 GCA_947371955.1 Paracoccaceae bacterium
GGTGCCGAAGCGGTTGATCAGGGCATGTTCCAAGGCACTTGCGGCGGTGGTGGATTTGCCTGACCGCGAAAGATGCCAGCCCAAAAGTTCGCGGGTATGGCAGTCGATCACCAATGCGAGGGTCGTCCAGCCATCGCGGCCCGACCAGATGTCAATCGGCGCGCAAACCTGACCCCGTATCGGCGTCCAATTTTGACACCTCTGTGCGGCGTCGAGATCAGGGCCTGAGCCGACGGAGCGTTCATGTGGTGGAGGCGGGTCAGGCCCTGATCGGGGTCAGGCGCGGTTTTTGAAGCGCCATGACTCGTTGCCGGTTTCAACGATCTCGCAGTGATGGGTGAGGCGATCGAGCAGTGCCGTGGTCATCTTTGCATCGCCAAAGACGGTTGGCCATTCGCCGAAGGCGAGGTTGGTGGTGACGATGATTGAGGTGCGCTCGTAGAGGCGGCTGATCAGGTGGAACAGCAGCTGACCGCCGGATTGCGCGAAGGGCAGATAGCCGAGTTCGTCGAGGATGACGAAGTCGAGGCGCGTCAGGTAGTCGGCCATGCGGCCCTGCTTTCCGCCACGGGTCTCGGTTTCCAGCCGGTTGACCAGATCAACGACGTTGAAGAAGCGGCCGCGGGTCCCGTTGCGGATGAGCGACCGCGCGATGGCGATGGCGAGGTGGCTCTTGCCGGTTCCTGTGCCGCCGATCAGGACGACATTGCGCTGGTCGGCCACGAATCTGCCGCTGGCCAGTTCCTTGACCAGACTTTCGTTGATCGGCGTTCCGCCGAAGTTGAACTGGTCGAGATCCTTGGCCAGCGGCAGCTTGGCGATGGTCATCTGGTAGCGGATCGATCGGGCCTGCTTCTCCGCGATCTCGGACTGCAAGAGGTCGCCCACGATCCGGGGCGGTTCGTGCTGGCGCTTGATGCCAGCGGCCATGACCTCGTCATAGGCGCTGCGCATTCCGTAAAGCTTCAACGTCCCCATCAGGTCGAGGATTTGGGTGCGTTCCATGGCGACTGGTCCTCCTGAGATTATCGTAGCGCGCGCAATCGGCCACGGGTTCGTGGGTCAGGCGCAGCGAGGTTGGGGTAAGCAGCAAGGGCGATGGCAAGGGATCGCGGCGTCGCGCGAGGATGTTGATGATGATCGGGGCGGAGTGGACGCCCTGATCGAGGGCCTCGCGACAGGCCGCCTCGACGGTCATCAGACCATCATCGCGAACGCAGCTCAGGATCTGAACCATCTGGCGGTCACCGTCGTCGCTGCCCTTCAGCTTGCGCCGGATCGCGGCCATGGCCGGGGGCAGAACCCAGTCCTTGAACGGTGCACCATTACGCAACGCCCCGGGTTTGCGGGCCAGAACAGGCACATAGTGCCAGGGATCATAGACAGTCTGGTTCCGGCCAAAGGCTCGTGCATGTTCGCCGACGATCGCCCCGTCCTGCCGGATGACGATCCGATCCGCATAGGCATGTACCTCGACCGGACGCCCGACCGCGGTGGCCGACACCGAGTATTTGTTGGTGTCGAACCGCACCGTGCAGGTCTTGGAGACCGAGGCAGGCACGCTGTGGAAGCCGTCGAAGGGTCCGGCATAGGGCACGAGCTGCGGCCGCTCGGTCTCGAACATCTCCCAGACCGTCTTGTCGGTCACTTCGGGATGACGGTGCGCCTTGGCATAGGCCACACATTTGTCGAGAAGCCAGCCGTTCAGTTCGTCGAGGCTCTTGACCCGCAGGCGCGGCGTGAAGAATCTCTCTCGGACGAGGCCGACCTGGTCCTCGACCTGTCCCTTCTCCCAGCCCGAGGCGGGAGTGCAGGCAACAGGATCGACCAGGAAGTGGCTGCACATCTGGAGGAAGCGACGGTTGTAATGTCGTTCCTTTCCGCTGAAGACAGCCTCCACCGCGGTCTTCATGTTGTCGTAAATCCCGCGTGTGCAGGCACCCTTGAAGAAGGCAAATGCCCGGTCGTGGGCATCGAAGACCATCTCCTGGCTCTCGCGCATGTAGGCCCGGGCGAACATCATCCGGCTGTGGCAAAGCCGGACATGGGCGACCTTTACTGTGATCGTGATGCCTGCGATCACAACGATCTCGTGGCTCCAGTCGAACTGGTAGGCCTCACCCGGATCGTAGAAAAGCGGGACATAGGCTTCGGCCGTCACCGCCCCCCGGGTCTTCGACCATGACCTGGCATAGCGACGGACGGCATCGTAGCCGCCCTCATAGCCAACCGCCCGAAGCTCCTCGAAGATGCGGATCACGGTGAGCCGCTCGCGAGGCGGCTTGTTCGAATTGCCCTGCAAAAACTCGTCAAGCTTCTGCTGCCAGGGGCCGATCCGTGGCATCGGCTGATGGTCGCGCTCGTAGGTGAAGTCGGTCTCGTCCGACCGCAGGATCTTCCGCACGGTGTTCCGCGACACATGCAGCTCCCGCACGATCTTCTTCAGGGACCAGCCCTGGATGTGAAAGGCCCGCCGGACCCGCGCGATCGTATCCACTCGCTTCAACTCCCCCTCCGTCCGCTGCCCAGCAACGGACGGTCTGACAGATCATCAGGGGGGTCAAAATTGCACGCCGAAACACATGAGCCCAGCCTCAGCGCGCGAGGCCTCGCCCTGGTGCCGGTGGCCGATGCCCTGCCATATCTCCTCGCCGCCGCGCGCTGAGCTGCTGCCCGACGCCCAGTGCTCTTGACCCTGCCGAAAGATTCTTCTCGGCGTTTCCTTGGGGTGATTTTGAGAATGAAATCGCGGCGGTTGTGGCCCGGTGGTGGCGATAAAAACTTAAGGGCCTAGGCACTACTGCCTAAGCCCTTTAATTCAATGGTGCGCTCGGAGCGATTCGAACGCCCGACCCTCAGATTCGTAGTCTGATGCTCTATCCAGCTGAGCTACGAGCGCACTGTGAACGGGGATTTAGACGGAGCGTCGGGGGTTTGCAAGGGCGAAAGCGCACTAACCAGTCTGATCGCCCGGACCAATCGCCTTGGGCAGGCGGATCACGAATTCGGTTCCTTCGCTGTCGCTGCGCGTCAGGTCAAGCCGCCCGCCATGGCCGCGCACCAGTTCTGCGGCGATGGCAAGGCCCAGACCGGTGCCCCCCGCCCTCGCCCCGCCCTGAAATGCGGCAAACAGATGCTCACGCGCTTTAGCTGGCAGGCCGGGGCCGGAGTCACCGACAACGATCCACCATTCGCCGTCGTTTTCCCCACCCGAGATTTCAATCGTGCCATCGCGCCCGGTGGCTTCGATGGCCTGCCGGGCGTTGCGGACGAGGTTGGACACCACGCGGTGCAGCTGTTCCTCATCCGCCCGGATCGTCAGGCCGGGGGCCACGTCAATCAGGCAGGTGACCGGGCCAGAGCCCGCCAGCCCCTCGCCATCAACCAGATCCTCGACCCAAGGGCGCAGAGCAAAGCGGGTCAGACGGGGCGGCGCCTCCTCGGCCTTGCCGAAGGCCAGGGTCGCTTCGCACAGGTTCACCGCCCGGCTGATCGAGTTCACCAGCTTGGGCGCGGCCCGCGCGACGGCAGGGTCTGCGCTGCCCTCGATCCGGTCGGCGAATAGCTGGGCAGTGGTCAGGATGTTGCGCAGGTCATGGGCAATTTTGGCGACGGCACCGCCCAACTGGGCCAGACGCTCTTTCTGGCGCAGCGCGCTGGTCAGTTGGGTCTGCATGCGTTGCAACGCCTCTTCGGCGACGCGCAACTCCACGACGCCGGCGGTGGGTTCGATGACCCGGCGGGCATCCTCGGGCGCTTCGGCATAGGCCTGCATATGGCGGACAACACGGCGGATCGGCAGCACCATCAGCCGCCGCACCGCCGTGAACAGCAGCACCGCCGTCACGGCCGAGATCAGTGCCGAAAGGCCAAGGATGCGCAGGCCGTAATCGACCATCGCGGTGCGCAAGGGGCCCGATTGCAGGGTGATCTCGATCAGGATGCCGCCATCCTGCACCGGATAGCCGATCACCCGGATCACCTCGCTTTTCGTCCGCCACAGCGTCATCGCGGCATCGCGGATCAACTCCCACGGACCCGCCTCGCGCAGGTCATAGGTGGCCACGATGGGTGTGGGCACGGGCGAGGACAGCATCAGCTGCCGGACCTGATCGCGGCGCAGCACGATGTTGTAAGCCTCGGCATTCTTCAGCAGTTCAGCCTGCAACTCGGGCGAGACGGCATCGGGGGCGGCCAATTGCACCAGCGAGGCGATTTGCGCCTGCTTCAGCCGGGTCAGCAGGAAATCGGCGCGGTAGCGCGCGATGGAGGGGACGAAGATCATCACCTCGGCCAGTAACACAAAGGCGACGGTCAGTAGCAGGAAGCGCCCTGACAGCGTGTTGAAGAACTTGCCCTTGCCTTGCACCCGACCCAAACCCCTTTACGGCAGGATCCTTTGCAGGACCCTGACCACGTTCTTGATCATAGGGCTATCAAAGAGACGCGGGGAAAAATAGGCTCCAGCCGCACGTTTGGCGATTTCACCCAAGGTTGGGTAGGGTGCGACCATGCCCGCTATGGCGGAAAGCTTGACGCGGGCGGACAGGGCCAGCGCCCAAAGGCCGATCTGCTCACCGGCATGGGCCCCGACAAGGGTGACGCCGACCGGCCTGCCATTTACGATCATCAGTTTCAAGAAGCCTTCGGTGGTCTCATCGGTGATTGCACGGTCCATATGGTCGAAACCCACGCGTTGGACGATCAGCGCCTCGCCATGCGCCTTGCGCGCCTCACCCTCGGTCAGGCCGATCTGGGCGAGTTCGGGTTCGGTGTAAGTCACGCGCGGTATGGGCGCATTGGCCTTGGCGGGTAGGCCAAGAACCGCCTGCCGCAGCACGATGCCGGCGTGATAGGCCGCCAGATGGGTGAACTGCCCCCGTCCCGCCGCATCGCCAATCGCAAATATCCGCCGGTTGGAGGTGCGCAGTCTGGCATCCACCACCACACCGGCCTCATTCACCGCCACCCCCGCCGCCTGAAGCTCCAGTCGCTTCAGTGCGGGGCGCCGACCAAGGGCGAGCAGCAGGTGGCTGCCGTCCACCACCCTGCCGTCTGACAGCGTCAGGGCAAAGCCGCCCGTGGCGAGGGCCACTGAAGCTGCCGTGCGCCCTTCCAGAAGAACCACACCTTCCGCCTGCAGCCGGGTGGTGACCACAGCCACCGCCTCAGGATCATCCTGCCCCATCATGCGGCTGCGGGCGATAATGGTGACCTCTGCCCCCAGGCGTCGGAACGCCTGCGCCATCTCGGCCGCGATGGGGCCACCGCCGAGGATGACCAGGTGGCGTGGCAGTTCGGCCAACTCGAACAGAGTTTCGTTGGTGTGATAGGGCACCGCGTCCAGCCCCCGCAGGTCCGGCACAATCGCCTGTGCCCCCGTGGCGATGACAAAACGGCGGGCGGTGATGGTCTGTCCCGCCACCTCGACCCGGTCCGGCCCGGCAAAGCGCGCCCAGCCCCGGATGACACGCACGCCTAGTCCTTCAAACCGTTCCTGGCTGTCATGCGGCGCAATCGTGGCGATGGACCCGTGCACATGGGCCATGACGGCTGCAAAATCCACCGCAGGCGTGACGCCCGCCACCCCCATCCCGCCTTGCCGCACCGTCTGCGCCACCTTTGCCGCCGCCAGCAGCGCCTTGGAGGGCACGCAGCCATAGTTGAGGCAATCGCCCCCCATCTTTCCGCCTTCAATCAGCGTGACCCGCGCCCCCAGCTGCACCGCGCCCGAGGCGATGACAAGCCCGCCAGAGCCTGCCCCTATGATGCAAAGATCGGTGTCAAACCGCGCCATTCTTGCCCTTGCGAGAGTTGTACAGCTTGATCACCAGCGGCAGCGCCGCGAGCACCGCCAGACCGATCAGAGGCAGGCCGAATTCGGGGGTGAAAAGAATGTGCAGGTTTGGATGCTCGCCCCGGGCAAAGACATCGCCCAGACCGGCGCCCAACTGGGTATAAACCAGATCGGCCGGGATGATGCCGAAGAAGGTGGTGATGGCGAAGGTCCAGAACCGGATGCCAACCAGAGCGGGCACCAGATTGGCCACGAAGAACGGCATGACCGGGATCAGCCGCATGGTCAGCAGCACCGTGATCTGATGCTCTTTCAACGCAGACTGCAGGCGCGCCACGGCACCGCCCCGCGCCTCGATCCGCTCGGCCAGATCATGACCAAAGCCGGTGCGCGCAGCCAGAAACACAACCAGCGCCCCCGTGGTCGCCGCCACGATGTTGTAGATGACCCCCGGAAACAACCCGAACAGAAAGCCTCCCGCCATGGTCAGGATCACCGCACCGGGCACCGAGATGATCACGACGAGGGTGTAAAGCACGATGAACCCGATGCTCGTCGCCAGATAATGCGCATCCCGCAAGGCAATCAGCGCGACGCGGTTCTGCTCCAGTCGGTCAAAGCTCAGCCAATGGCGAAAGAACACCAGTGCCACGACAGCCGCCAGCGCAATCAGAACAATCGGTGCTCTGCGCAGCAGACGAGAGGCGAGGCTGGCGGTCGGTGTCATTGTCATCTTTGTTCCTTGGCCTGCCCTACATGGGGTTTAACATAGCCCGATTGCCAGAGCCTTCACGCGGGCATGATCCCGACATGGAAGCGCATCGGCAAAAAGGTGACGGCACTCAGGGTCTTTTTTCGCGCCATCATCAGGCTGACAGGCCAAGGTGACAGAAATGTTGCAGCGATCCGCCGGGCGTCGTTGACTTGGGCCCCAACCCTGCTTAAAGGACGGGCCTCAAAGTGAAGTGCCTTCCGAATCCATCCGGGTTTGGGGCGAAGTCTGATGGAGATCGCGATGAAGCGTACGTTCCAACCGTCGAACCTGGTTCGCGCCCGCCGCCACGGCTTCCGTGCCCGTATGGCGACCAAGGGTGGCCGTCTTGTGCTGAATGCCCGCCGCGCACGTGGCCGCAAGAAGCTGTCGGCCTAAGATCTGTCCGGCCCTGTTAAGGGTCGGATGATGGAGGCACGAATGACACCGCCGAGGCCCTCGGATACCCGGGACGAAACGCCCGTGACCGAGCTGCCTGCGGCGGTTTTGTCATGCTCGCTTCCCGTGATTCAGCACCGCGCCGACTTTCTGCGGGCCGCCCAAGGTCGCAAGGCGGGTACAGGCGGCTTCCTTTTGCAGGCGCGTGCCCGGGACGATGGCTCTGACATCACCCGCGTGGGCTTCACCGCCTCCAAGAAGATCGGCAACGCCGTCTTCCGCAACCGCGCCAAGCGGCGGATGCGTGCGCTGGCGCGCGAGGTTCTGGCCGCCGCCGCTCGGCCGGGCTGGGACTATGTTCTTGTGGCCAAGCCCAATGCCACGGTCAGCCGCGACTTTGCTCTCTTGCAGGATGACCTGCGGGGCGCCATCTCGATGGTCCATAAGGACCGCAAATGATGACCCCCGGCGCCTATCTCCTGTCCCTCCCTGTCCGGGCCTATCGTCTGGTGCTGTCGCCCTACGTCGGCCATGGCTGCCGCTATCAGCCGACCTGTTCGGCCTACGCGATGGACGCGCTGGAGCGGCACGGCGCGGTCAAAGGTGGCTGGCTTGCCCTGCGCCGGATTGGCCGCTGCCACCCTTGGGGTGGCAGCGGATATGACCCGGTGCCTGGAGTCGACCCCCAGCACGATCACCGGCATTGACTACTGCTTTTCGAAGCTGATGCTGACGTCGCCCAAGGTGACGCCGTATTTCATCATATAGGCCCGGTTGAAGGCCCTTGTGTCCGACTGCAGCCAGATCCAGTCATCGAAACTGACCCGGGTCGTGGTTGTGGGTTTGCCCGCAGCGGTCACCGGCAGGTCGATCGTGTATTTCCAGTTGAACCGGTCACCCTTGACCTCACCCTTGGCCACGCCGATCACGCCGGGCGCTGTGCCTTCCCATGTCGTCTCGCCGGTCTTGTGCAGGGTCCAGACGCGCTGTTCCGTGGAGCCGTCCTCGTAGACGAAATCCTCGACCAGCGTCAGATTGGTGCCATCCCATTTGCCGTTGATCTTGACCTCGAACTGCCGCCGCACGGTGCCGAGGATGTCCTGGAACTGGCCGTGTGCCACGAACTGACCGTCGAAGAACTTCTCCAGTTCGAACTTGCGGTCCGACAGGCTGGGATCGTTGAAGGACGGGTGGCCAGTGCACGAGGCCAGCACGGCAAAGCTAAGCGACAGCACAGTCGCCAGCCCAAGACCAAGGTTCAGTTTTGAGGGTCGCATGGGGTTCTCCGATGGTTTCGACTTGATACGGCGCAACCCGCCTGCTGGATGCGTTTTTCATTCTGGCGCAAATATCCCCGCCGGAGGCTTACCCTAGGCAATGTCACCTGATTCTGGCATAGGAAAGCCCTGCGAGGTGCCCCATGCTGGATGATGAAACCGAACTGGACCAAGCCCCAAAGGCGGACGGTGCCGAGATCCATCCCCTGTTCCACGGTGCGCCGCAGACCAATGACTTTCGCAAGCTGCGCAAGCGACTGGTGCAGCAGGTCCGCGAGGCAATCGAGACCTATGGCATGATCGAACGGGGCGCGCGCTGGCTGGTTTGCCTTTCGGGCGGCAAGGACAGCTACACGCTGCTGGCCGTGCTGCACGAGTTGAAATGGCGCGGGCTTCTGCCGGTGGAGTTGCTGGCCTGCAACCTTGATCAGGGCCAGCCGGGATTTCCTGCCACGGTGCTGCCCGAGTTCCTGACGAAGATGGGTGTGCCGCACCGGATCGAGTATCAGGACACCTATTCAGTCGTCACCTCAAAGATCAAACCCGGTGGGACGATGTGCTCCCTCTGCTCACGTCTGCGGCGTGGCAACTTGTACCGCGTGGCGCGAGAAGAGGGGTGTTCGGCTGTCATCCTTGGCCATCACCGCGATGATATCCTTGAGACTTTCTTCCTGAACCTGTTCCACGGCGGCCGCCTCGCCGCGATGCCGCCGAAGCTGTTGAACGAGGATGGCGATCTGTTTCTCTACCGCCCCCTTGCTTTCGTCTCTGAAGCCGACTGTGAGGCCTTTGCCAAAGCGATGGCCTATCCAATCATCCCCTGCGACCTGTGCGGCTCACAAGAGGGTTTGCAGCGGGCGCAGGTCAAGAAGCTGCTGGACGAGTGGGAGGCCCGCACCCCGGGCCGCCGTCAGATCATGTTCCGGTCGCTGATGAACGTGAACCCCTCTCATCTGGCCGACGCGAGCCTGTTCGACTTTGCCGGCCTGATGCGCAGGATGACGGATCAAAGCTGAAGATCGGTTAGCGTGATCACGGGCGCGCCAAGAATCCTGATCTCGAAATCGGCGGCGGTGCCCGCATCGACATTGCCCTGCAAGACCCCCCCGGCATAGCGCACCTCACCCGCAGCACCGCTGAAGGCGGCACTGCCGATGAAGATGAAATTCTGGTCGCCCACGGCATCCACATTGGCGTCGACATTGGTCAGGCGGATGATGTCCTGGCCGTGGACAAAGTCCGTGATCACGTCACGTGCGGCGCCCAGACCCATCTCGCTGAGGTCGTCAAAGACGAAAGCGTCACCCGCGGCCCCGCCGGTCAGACTGTCGGTGCCCAGTTGCCCGTAAAGCCAATCTGCCCCTGCCCCGCCACCCAAGGTGTCATTGCCGCTACCGCCCTGCAGGGTTTCGTTTCCGTCGCCGCCTTGGACGGAATCCGCGCCGTCCAGAGTGTTGATCAGGAAGCTTCCGGCAGCCCCGGCGAACAGGAAGGTGTCGCCGCCGACGGTGCCGCGGAATTCGTCGATGCCGGCGATGTTGGCATTGGTCAGGTTGACCACGCCCGCAGCCGCCAGTTCGAGGCGGTCATAGGCGAAGTTGCCGAAGATGCCTTCAAACCCGCTCATCTGCGCCGCGGTCAACTTTACCTGATTGTTGCCGATCTGCAGGTTCTCGATGCCGACGATGGTCGCTGCGGTCAGATCGATGCGGCCCACCGCGCCAAAGCCTTGAAAGTCCAGCGTATCGACATCCGCACCGCCGTTGATCGTCTCGGCCAGCGCGCTGACGTCGGAAATCCCGGCGATCTGGATCAGATCGTTGCCAAGCCCACCCTGAACGTTATCGGCCCCTTGCCCGCCGATCAGCGTATCGGCCCCGTCGGCTCCATTAATCGCGTCATTGCCCAAGCCGCCCTTGATGATGTCAGCCCCAAGCGATCCCAGCACCTGATCGGCCCCGCCCCGCGCGTCGACGAACTGGCCGGTGAACACATCGGTCAAAACGATCTTGTCGGCCACCGCCGATCCGCGGATTTCCTCGATGGCCGAGATCGAGGCGCCGGTCAGATCGGCAACCCCGCCGCCCGTCAGGATCACCCGATCGGTGGCAAAGCTGCCGCTGATCGTGGTGAAGGCACCCAGTTGTGCGGCCTTCAACGTGACTTCTGTGCCGCCCAGCAACAGCGTCTCGATGTCGATCAGGGTCGCGTTGGCCAGATTGACGGCACCGCCGGCCGCTTCAGACTGGAAATCCAGCGCGTCGATGTCGGTGCCGCCATCGACCGTCTCGGCCAATCCAGAGATATCGCCGACGAAAGTGACACGAAAGACATCGTTTCCCGCCCCGCCCACGAGGGAATCCGTCCCGACGCCGCCGTTGATCACGTCATTGCCGTTGCCGCCCGCCACCACGTCGTTGCCATCGCCCGCAACCAGACTGTCGGCCCCTGCATCACCTGCGAGCGTGTCATTGCCCGTACCCGCATCCAGAAAGTCGGCACCGAGCCCCCCCAGCACGGAATCGTCGCCGCCCAGCGTGTTCACGAACTGCCCGATCGCGACCCCGGTCAGGTTGATCTGGTTGGCCAAGGCATTGCCACGGATTTCCTCGATGGAATTGATTGTGGCCCCGGTCAGATCAACCAGCCCGCCATCCGACAGAAACAGCCGCTCTTGCGCGAAAGTGCCCAAGATCGAGGTGAAGCCATCGAGTTGCGCGCTTTTAAGGATGATGTCGTTCTGCGTTGCCAAAAGGACCTCAACGCTGATCAGGGTGGCCGCCGACAGATCGACAGCCCCCGTCGCGCCAGAGGACTGGAAGTCGAGCGTGTCGATGTCGTTGCCGCCGTTGACGGTTTCCGCCAGCCCGCTGATGTCGGAAATCTGCAGCAGGCGGAAGACGTCGTTGCCATTGCCGCCCAGAAGCTGGTCAGCGCCCTGACCGCCATAAAGCGTGTCAAACCCATCATCGCCATTGACCGTGTCATTGCCATTGTCGGCATAGATGAGGTCGCCCCCAAGCCCGCCCGAAATGGAATCGGCCCCGAGCGTGACGCCGGTGATCTCGTTGAAGCCACCCGGCACTCCAAGCCCGTCGCCCAGCCGGTGAATGAAATCCTGACCGCTGGTTCCGCTAATGCCTGCCATTTCTTCATCCCCCCAATGGCCCCGCCCAAGGGCGGAATGTGATGTCGAACAATGCTCTTGGCCGCAAGATTACCCCGAAATGCTGGTTTTTCCTAACGTGGTGTGGGCAGCGGCCTGCTCCGCTCCGGTAGATCAGGAAAATTGGCTGCAATTCTTGCGGGTTAATTAACCTCTGGGTGAGCAAGTTTACCTAGGGTCAGGACTCGTTCTCGTTTCATAGCCAGAACATGACGGTTGCGGCGAGGGCTACGGCTGAGA
>CANBRQ010000136.1 GCA_947371955.1 Paracoccaceae bacterium
TGGCGGTCAACAAGATGGACCTTGTGGGCTACAGCCAGGAGCGCTTCTACGAGATCGTCAAGGAATACAGCCACTTCGCCAAGCAAATCGGGATGGAAAGCTTCCTGCCGATCCCGATTTCCGGCCTGAAGGGTGACAATATCGTCACCAAAAGCACGGCGATGCCCTGGTACACCGGCCCGACTTTGCTGGGCCATCTGGAGGTGGCGCCGGTCAATGTCTCGCGCATGCAGGACCTGCCCTTCCGGATGCCGGTGCAATGGGTGAACCGCCCCAACCTCGACTTCCGCGGCTTTGCCGGGCAAATCGGCGCGGGCGTGGTGAAGCCCGGCGATGCGATCCGCGTTCTGCCTTCGGGCAAGACGACGACGGTCAAATCCATCGTCACGCTGGACGGCGATTTGCCGCAAGCTGTGGCGGGGCAGTCCATCACGCTGACCTTCAACGATGAAATCGACTGCTCGCGCGGCGATGTCATCGTGCAATCCGACGCGCCCTGCGAGGTGGCCGACCAGTTCGAGGCAACACTGGTCTGGATGGACGAACAACCCATGCTGCCGGGGCGGCCGTATCTGCTGAAGATCGGCACCCAGACGGTCACCGCCACGGTGACCGAGCCGAAGTACGAGGTGAACGTCAATACGCTGGAACACCTCGCCTCGCGCACGCTCGGCCTCAATGCCATCGGCGTCTGCAACCTGTCGATCGACCGGGCGATTCCGTTCGAGGCTTACAACGTCAACCCCGACCTTGGCGGCTTCATCCTGATCGACCGGATGAGCAATGCCACCGTCGCCGCCGGGATGATCCACTTCGCGCTGCGCCGCAGCCAGAACATCCACTGGCAGGCGCTGGAGGTGAACCGCGAGGCGCACGCGGCCCTGAAGACGCAAAAGCCCTGCGTGGTCTGGTTCACGGGGCTGTCAGGCTCCGGCAAATCGACCATCGCCAACCTGGTGGAAGCCAAGCTGCACGCCTTGGGCAAGCACACCTTCCTGCTGGATGGCGACAACGTGCGCCACGGTCTGAACCGCGACCTTGGCTTCACCGATGCCGACAGGGTGGAAAACATCCGCCGCGTGGGCGAAGTGGCGCGTTTGATGACCGACGCCGGCCTGATCGTGCTGACCGCCTTCATCTCGCCCTTCCGGGCCGAGCGGCAGATGGTCCGCGATCTTATGGCCGCTGGTGAGTTCATCGAGGTCTATGTCGACACCCCGCTTGCCGTGGCCGAAAGCCGCGACGTGAAAGGGCTTTACAAGAAGGCACGCGCCGGAAAGCTGAAGAACTTCACCGGCATCGACAGCCCCTACGAACCGCCGCAAGCGCCCGATATCACCGTGAATACGGTGGAACTCGCCGCAGAGGACGCCGCCAGCCGGATCGTTGACCTGATCCTGTCGCGCTGAACCAATGCCGGGCCGTCAGCGGGCGGTCCGGTTCACCCAAGTCACCGCCTCTGACAGAACCTGACGGGTGGCAGCATCGAAAGCTGCCACCACGTTCAGGGTTTTGGCATTGACCGCCATCCCAATCGCATCAAAACGGCGAGAGCTGATCAGATGGCCGTCGACTTCATGCAGCAGGGTCAGCGTCAGTCCGACATGTACCGGAGTCTGCTGCGTGGCGGGGTCCGGCGCCTCGGCCTGAAAGTCGTTGACCTCGACCAGCGCCACGAAGTCCGGGGTCAGCCCCGCCCCGTCGCGGCCCACCAGCCGGAAACCACCGGAATTCTGCAGCGAGGCCACAAGCAATGTCTGCACCAGTTCGGGCACAGGATCGACCCAGCGGCCCTTGGGCAGATATTGCGCCTGCAACGGTGTCGGCTTGATCAGGATGCGGTCGGTGGTCAGCGCCCCGCTGGCCGTAGGCAGTTCAACCACCAGATGCCGCGTTCCTGACGGCCCCTGCACCGCGGCCAGCGGTTGCAGCGTATAGGCGTCCAGCGGGGCCGAGGCACGGCCAAGCGCGCTGCAGGCTGAGAGGAGAAGGACGAAAAGCAGGGCGAAACGGGTCATGCGAACCTCATCTGGTGTATTCGGGGGTACGGTTGCCAAGGAAGAAGCGGGCCGGGTCGCGTTCAATGCGGGCGGTCAGGGCCGACAGATCGGCGACCAGTTTCTTGGCCTGCTGGCTCAGAGCAGTGATCTGCGGCAAGCCCTTGTCCGCAAAGCTGTTGATGTTGCTGATGGCTGTGCGGGCATCGGCCAAGGCCTTGCGGGCATCGCTCAGCGTGGCGTCGGCATTGCCTGCAACACTGTCCAGCTTGTCGGCGAAACCCGCGATCTTGTCCGCCGCGGCCGAAAAGCTGGCCGAAGCTTTGGTCAGGTCATCCATGACCGCGTTCAGTCGGCCAGAAGCCTCGTCCAGATTGGCGATGATCTTGGCGACGTGATCTGCATTCTCGGGCGTGGTGAAGCCGCCCATGTCATCCAGCACGGAAATCGCCTTGGCGAGCAGGTCCGGCGCATCGGCCAGCAACCCCTGCACCACGGTCACCTTGGTCGGGATCACCGCGACCCCGGTTCCGATATCCACCTTCAGCCGGGGCGCATCTGCGGCACCCCCCTCCAGCCCGACATAGGCCACACCCGTCACCCCTTGCGAGGCCAGCGTTGCCTCGGTTCCAACCCTGACGGGGGTGGCGGCGGAAACCTCGATGCGGACACGCACCTTGGAGGGATCGGCGCTGTCCAGCGAGATGGTCAGAACCTTGCCGACATTCACGCCGTTGAAGGTGACCGTGCTGGATTGCCCAAGGCCCGAGACCTGATCGAAGACCACGTCATACTGCGTATAACTCTTGTCGATCTGCACCTTGGCCAGCCACAGGAAGAAACCCAGCCCGGCGATGACGGCCAGAATGGTGAAAGCCCCGATCAGGACGTAATTCGCTTTGGTTTCCATCGTTTAATCGCCCAAAGCCGCATGGGCGCGCGGCCCGTGGAAATAGGAATGCACCCAAGGGTCCGCAACCTTCAGCATCTCGGCCAGGGTACCCGTCACCAGAACCTTGCCGCCCGCCAGAACGGCGATCCGGTCGCAGGTGGCGTGCAGGGTGTCGATGTCATGCGTCACCAGAAACACCGACAGGTTCAACGCCTGCCGCAGCGCGGCAATCAACGTGTCGAATTCGGAGGCCGCAATCGGGTCCAGCCCCGCCGTGGGTTCATCCAGCAGCAGAATCTCCGGATCCAGCGCCAGCGCTCGCGCCAGCCCGGCGCGTTTGCGCATCCCCCCCGACAGGTCAGACGGATAAAGCGCGCCAGCCTTGGGAGGCAATCCCACCATCGCCAGCTTCAGATCGGCCAGCGAGGCGCGCAGGTCCGGCGCCAGCTTGAACTGCACCCGCATCGGTGCCTCGACATTCTCGCGCACCGTCAGGGCCGAGAACAAGGCCCCGTCCTGAAACATCACACCCCAGCGGGCGCGGGTCGCTTTAAGATCGGCGGTCAGCACATCAACGCCCAAAACCTTGACGCTGCCGGCATCAGGCTTTTGCAGCCCGACAATGCTGCGCAACAGTACCGATTTTCCGGTGCCCGAAGCGCCCACCACGCCCAGAACCTCGCCCCGCATCAGGTCGATATCCAGCCCGTTCTGCACAACAGCCGTCCCGAACTTGTTCACGAGCCCGCGCACTTCAACGACGTTTTCCATCATACCCCCGCCGCGGCAAAGAAGATGGAAAAGGTGGCATCGGCCAGGATCACCATGAAGATCGCCTGCACCACGGCGCGAGAGGTCAATCGGCCAAGGCTTTCCGCATTGCCCTCAACCTGCAGGCCCTGAAAACAGCCGATCACCCCGATGATGACGGCAAAGAACGGTGCCTTGGCGATACCCACCAGAAAATGCGTGACATCCGTGTCCAGCAGCCTCGTGCGGAACATGCCCGGAGAGATGCCAAGCTCGTACCAACTCATCAGCCCACCGCCCAAAAGCCCGGCCAGATCGGCAATCAGCCCCAACACCGGCAACATCAGGAACAGCGCCATGACGCGGGGCAAGACCAGAACCTCGACCGGGTCAAGACCAAGGGTGCGGAGCGCGTCCACCTCCTCCCGCATCTTCATAGAACCAATGGCCGCCGTGAAGGCCGAAGCCGAACGGCCCGCCACGATGATCGCCGTCAGCAGAATCCCCAGCTCCCGCAGCACGGATATGGCGATCAGGTCGACGACAAAGACCTCGGCCCCGAACTGGCGCAGCTGGTCAGCGCCCTGATAGGCAATCACGATGCCGATCAAAAAGGCCATCAGCGCCACGATCGGCACCGCGTTCAGCCCGGTTTCCTGCATGTGAAACACCAGTGAGGTCACCCGCAACCGGGCTGGATGCAGCAGCGAGCCTGCAAAACGCGCCACCACCTGTCCGAAAAAGCCGGTGATGCGGGCCAACCCTGCCGCTGCATCCGCCGTGCCGTGACCGATCTGGTCGATCCGCTCCAAAAGATGCACATGACGGGGCTTTCTGACCGATTTGGCCTCCGCTGGCAGCGCATCCTTGACCGCCTTCAGCAGCAGCGTCTGCGCCGGAGTGGCCCCGTTCACCAATGCGCCGCTGCGCCGCGCCTCGGTCAGGATCAGCCAGGCCCCGGCGGTATCCAGCTTGGTCAGACCGGTCAGGTCCGTGTCCCCCTCGGTCAGGGTGCCTTGCAGCGCCGTCAGCCGGGCAAGGACGAAATCGCCCGAAAGCTTCTGGCCTTCAGGCGTCTGGGCGGGATCTGTCTGGGACGAGGCGGGCGGCATCGGGCTCCTTGCGGCAACGGCAGCAGGGCAACGCGCGGGATGCGGTTCTGGTTCCCGACCGACCTTAACCCTTTGTAAGCGGCCAAAGACGGCGCAACCGGGGAACCATTCCCGCGCCCGGGCGTTTGCTGATGTGCCGCACGGATGGCATGTCAAAGGAGACCCTTTCATGGATCATGCCAGCAACGTCGTTCTGCAATCGCTCGACTTCACGCCCGAGACTTTGATGAATGCCGAGATCTACGGCGACGAAGACCACCGGATCGGCACCGTCAGCCATGTGCATGGGCTTGGCACGGATTCGGAAGTGATCATTGACGTCAGCGGCTTTCTGGGGCTGGGTAGGAAATCGGTCATGATGTCGGCCAAGGATCTGATCTTCATGCGCGACGACAATGGTTCGGTGCATGGTTTGACCAGCTGGACCAAGGATCAGGTCCGCGCCTTGCCGGAGCACGACCACTAAGCGACAGCGCCCGATCCGGGCGCTGAAATCCCTGTCTGGGAGAGACGAATGTCCAAATCCTCCAAGAAGAAGCCGCCCGGGGCGCCAGGCGCTGCGGACGCGGCCAAGGCGAAAACGTCGGCCATGTCCGCGTTGCATCCGGCGATCAAGGGCGCTGCGGATGCGGGACGGCCCTCGGCCAAGACCGGCGGCAAAAGCGCCAGCGCCGGCAAGGGGCGCTAGGCCGTCACTTCAATCTGGCCGCATCCATTGCCCAAAGGCCCAAACCGTCATGGTTTGGGCCTTTGGCGTTCGGCTTACGGGCAAGCCGCCTGATAGCGGGTGCCGTTCGGACGCTGATAGACGCAGTTGCCCTTGGCATCCTTGCCCAGATAGGTGCCCGCGACCAGTCCCACGGCGCCGCCGATCAGGGCGCCTTGCAGCGGGTTGTGCGGTGTGACGATGGCACCGATGGCGGCCCCGCCGGTGGTTCCGACCAGTTGGTTCTGCGACATGTCCTCGCAGCCCGCGAGGATCGCGAAGACGGGGATAAGCAGGTAGATCTTCCGCATGATAACTCCTGTTCCGGGGACGTTTCGTCGCCCTGACAGGACAACGCGCAAAGTGCGGCGCGGTTCCCTGCAGCCTTGGCAATTCCGCACCGGCAGCAGGTGCCTCAGGCGCTGGCCACTTCACAGGTCGTGGACTGCGACAGGATTGCAATTGTGGTGCGGTCACGGTCGGGCAAGGGATTGTCGCCCAAAATCGCCCTGCCCCGGCTGACCCGGCTTTTCACCGTTCCCACGGCAAGGGCCGTGATCGAGGCCGCCTCTTCGTAGGAAAACCCCAAGGCGCCAACCAAGGTCAGCACCTCGCGGTGTTCGGGGGAAAGCCGGGCGAAGGCCACCAGAAATTCCCGCATGGCAAGTGCTCCGTCATGCGAGGGGGCCACAGCCAAGCGGGCCACGAATGCGCCCTCAGGGTCGGCCACCTCGCGCCGACGCTTGCGCAGGTCCGAATAGAAGCCGTTGCGCAAAATGGTGAAAAGCCAGCTGCGCAGGTTGGTGCCGGGGGTGAAAGAACCAAAGTGGCTCCAGGCCCGCACCATCGTGTCCTGTACCAGATCATCGGCACGGTCCGGGCTGCGGCACAGGCCAAGGGCGAAGGCACGCAGGGCAGGCACGTGCAAAACGATATCATCGCGGGCGGTTGGCGGGGTCATCAAGCGATCCTTTTCGGCCGAGCGCGTCCAGAACCACGCGAAAGCGGTCGGGCAGGGCCTCGGCCAGAATGGGGGCGAACGCCTCTTTCAAGGTGTGGTCCACAGTCGGCCGAGGGCGTGCGCGCCACGGATGCAAGGGTGGGTTCTGCGGCATGTCGGGTTCCAGGGATCAGGACCGTGTTGCTGCAGAACGCGAGCCGACCGGGTCTGGTTCCCGGACAGCGTTGGATTGATCCGAACCTGCCCGAAGAGGCCCCCGGGCGCGCTGATCTGTGATGTGTTGGACCGCTTTAATTGCTGCAGCTGCGGAACCATTCGCCACCACAACGCGTTGCGGGACCACAAGCCGAGAGACAGGCCAGAGGGAAATCCGATGCAGTGGAAACAGAAAGCCATCACTTGGGCAGCCTTCCCGCAACGCCCCGGGGCCGCAGGGCCTTTGGGGGGACCGCAGAAAAACCTCTCTCCCATGACCGGAAAACGCGCATGATCCTGCGCAGCACCCCCGGTTTCTGGTCCGAGACCACGCCGATTCGATCCGAGATCTTCGGGCCCGAGCGGCTGGAACATCACGCCCTGTCCCTCGCCGCCGCCCAAGGTGTCACCGACCATCCGCGCCGGGTGGCCAGCCTGCGCGGCCGGATGTCCGACAATGGGGTGGCGCTTCTTGCCTCCTACCGTGCGGCGGCGCGCGCGCTGGAGACGGGGCAGCCGATCACCCCCGCCGCCGAATGGCTGCTGGACAACTTCCACATCGTCGAGGCGCAGCTGCGCCAGATCCGCGATGACCTGCCGCCGGGCTACTACCGCCACCTGCCCAAACTGGCCGATGGCTTTCTGGCCGGTTACCCCCGCGTCATGGGCCTTGCATGGGCCTATGTCGCCCATACCGACAGCCTGTTGTCGACATCGCTGCTGCTGCGCTTCGTGCAGACCTATCAAACCGTGCAACCCCTGACGATCGGCGAGCTTTGGGCCGTGGCCATCACCCTGCGCATCGTGCTGATCGAGAACATGCGTCGTCTGGCCGAACAGATCATCGAGGCCTACACCCAGCGTCAGGCGGCCGATGCCTTGGTAGATCAGGTGGCGGCGGACGAGGCTTCTCTCCACAAGGTGCTGGCGAACTTGCAGGACTTGGACCTGCCCGACCTGATGGCCGCCCAGATCGCTAAGCGCCTGCGCGGACTGGACCCGGCAGAGACGCCGATGGCCGCCTGGCTTGACAAGCGCCTCGCCGCCAAGGGTCAGACGGTCGAGGCGGTGGTGGCGATCGCGCAGAACCGTCAGGGCGCCTCTAACGTTACCATGCGCAACATCGTCACCTCGATGCGGCGGATGGCCGAAATCGACTGGGCCGATTTCTTCGAGGACGCCAGCCTGATCGAAGCCCGTCTGCGCCAGCAACCCGGCTATGCCGACATGGATTTTGCCACCCGCAACGACTACCGTTCTGCCATCGAGACTCTGGCGCGCGGCTCTGCCCATGACGAGGCTGCGGTGACCGATGCGGCCTTTGCCATGACTGCCTCGGGCCAGTCGGCGGTGACACGCGATGCCGGCCATGTGCTGATCGGCACCGGACGCCCGGAATTGGAGCGGGCTCTGGCCTTCTCCCCTACCCTGCACCAGCGGATCGGACGGATGCGGTTCGGCGTCGGCGGGTATCTGGCGACGATTGCCGCGGCATCGGCCCTGTTTCTGGCTTTGGCCCTGTGGATTGCCGGCTTTCACGGCCTGACGATGACGCTTGCAGCCGGCTTCGTCGCGGTCGAGGCCGGGATTGCGCTCGTGCATCTTGCCGTGGGCCGCCTGATCGGACCCAAGCGCCTGCCGAGCCTCTCGCTGAAGGCGGGAATTCCGCCCGACCTGCGCACCCTTGTCGCCGTGCCCGTCCTGCTGTCGCGCGCGACAGACCTTGCCGAGACCCTAGCCCGGCTGGAGGTGCATCACCTCTCCAGCGTCGAAGGCGCGGTCCACTATGCCCTTCTGTCCGACGGCCCGGATGCCGATGCCGAAAGCACCCCGGCCGACCGCGCCCTGATCCTTGCCGCCCAAACCGGCATCGCCGCCCTGAATGCCGCCTACCCGTCCGACCAGAGCGACCGTTTCCTTCTGCTACACCGCCACCGCCTGTGGAACGCCGCAGAAGGCGTCTGGATGGGGTGGGAGCGCAAGCGGGGCAAGCTTGCGGAACTAAACCGCCTTTTGCGCGGGGCAACAGATACCAGCTTCATTCCCGGCAGCACTGTGCCGCTGGGGGTGCGCTTTGTCGTGACCCTGGATGCCGACACCGGCCTGCCGCGCGACACCTTGCGCCGCCTGATCGGCAAGATGGCGCATCCCCTGAACCGCCCGGTGCTGGACGAGGTGCGCCAGCGCGTCGCCTCCGGTTACGGCATCCTGCAACCGCAGGTCACATCCCTCATGCCCAACGGGGCCGAAGGCTCGGCCTATCAGCGCATCACCGCCAGCCCCGGCGGGATGGAGCCCTATGCGGCAGCACAGTCCGACGCCTATCAGGACCTCTTCGGCGAGGGCTCTTTCACCGGCAAGGGCATCTATGACGTCGATGCCTTCTCAGCAGCCTTGGCGGGGCGGGTGCCGGACAACACCATGCTCAGCCACGATCTGTTCGAGGGCGCCTTCGCCCGCGCCGGTCTTGCCTCGGATGTGCAGGTGATTGAGGAGTTCCCGACCCGCTACGACGTCGACGCCCGCCGCCTGCACCGCTGGGTGCGGGGCGACTGGCAGTTGCTGCCGTGGATCACCGGCTATCGCCAGACCAAAGGCAGTCTTTCCACCCTGAACCGCTGGAAGATGGTCGACAACCTGCGCCGCTCGCTTGTGGCACCTGTGGTTCTGCTGGCGCTCGCCTTGGGCTGGATGCTGCCCCTGCCCGCCGCGCTGATCTGGACAGCGGTAGTGCTGGGCCTGACGGCAGTGCCCTTGCTGATCGGCCTGCCCCTGGCCATTCTGCCGGGCCGCGCCGGGATCACCTCGCGCAGCCATCTGCAGGCCTTGGCCGGGGATACGACCACCGCGCTGGCCCGCTTCGGCCTGTCGGTCGCACTTCTGGCCGATACCGCAGCGCAGCGGCTGGATGCCATCACCCGCAGCCTGTACCGCCTTACGACTGGACGCCATCTTCTGGAGTGGCTGACGGCCTCGCAATCCGCTGGTGGCGGCATGCCCGGGCCCGCGCGCTACTACCGTCTGGGCCTTGGCGGCGTTGTCTTGGGTCTTGGGACCTCTGCCACCCTCACCGCCCTCAACCCTTCTGTCTTGCCGCTGACCCTTGCCTTCGCCGCGCTCTGGCTCTCCACCCCCGCACTGGTCTGGCGGCTAAGCCAGCCCCATGCCGCACGTACCTCACCCGCGCTGACTGAGGCCGACCTCCAGCGCCTCCGCCAGATCGCCCGCCGCACTTGGCGCTATTTTGAAACTTTTGTGACCGAGGACAGCCAGTTCCTGCCGCCCGACAACTATCAGGAAAGCCCCAACCCCATCGTCGCCCGCCGCACCTCGCCCACCAACATCGGCCTGTACCTGTTGTCGGTGACCTCGGCCGTGGAAATGGGCTGGATCGGTCAGGCCGAAGCCGTCACACGGTTGGAACAGACCCTGGCCACCCTACAGAAGATCCCGCGCTTTCGCGGGCATCTGTACAACTGGTATGACACGTCTGACCTGCGCGTTTTGGCCCCTCCTTACGTCTCCACGGTCGACAGCGGCAACCTTGCTGGCCATTTGATTGCCGTGGCGCAGGCCTGCCTTGGCTGGCAGCATCCGCCCGTGCCGGATCTGGCCGGTCTGCAGGATGCGCAGGCGCTGGCCATGCTGGCGCTGGCCGCCGCCCCCGACGCGCAGTTGAGCGACCTTCTGTCCAAAGCCGCCCACCACCCCGGCATGGCCGGACAAGCGGCCGAACGTGCCCAGAGCCTGACCGGCCCGGACGGCGAGTTAACCTTCTGGACGGCCGCCATCGTCGCCTGCCACCGCAGTCAACTGGCCGAACCCGCCGCGCCAGACCGCGTCCGTGCCGTGGCCGCTCTCGCCCGCCAGCTTGCGCTGGAGATGGAGTTCGCCTTCCTGCTGCATCCTGAAAAGCACCTGCTGTCGATCGGCTTTCAGGTCGCAACAAACACGCTGGACAGCAA
The DNA here is from genome assembly GCA_947371955.1 of Paracoccaceae bacterium. Classification (GTDB taxonomy): domain Bacteria; phylum Pseudomonadota; class Alphaproteobacteria; order Rhodobacterales; family Rhodobacteraceae; genus Stagnihabitans. Next base: position 10,579 of record CANBRQ010000136.1, read on the forward strand.
TTGCTATGACCTTCTGGCGTCCGAATCCCAACTGGCCAGCCTGTTTGCCATCGCCAAGGGCGATGTCGAAACGCGGCACTGGTTCCAGCTTGGTCGTGCTGCGACGCCCTTGGGCGCAGGCTCGGCGCTGATCTCATGGTCGGGCAGCATGTTCGAATACCTGATGCCCGCGCTGGTCCTGCGCACGCCCGAAGGCTCCATCCTTGCGGAAACCAACCGAAGGGTCGTGGCCCGGCAGGTGGCCTATGGTCAGGCTTTGGGCATGCCCTGGGGCATCTCGGAATCCTCCTACAACGCCCGCGATCTGGAAATGACCTACCAGTATTCCAACTTCGGCGTCCCCGGTCTTGGCCTGAAGCGAGGCTTGGGCGAGAACCGCGTCATCGCGCCTTATGCCACGGGCTTGGCTGCCATGGTGGACCCGAAAGCCGCCCTGCAGAACTTCGACGCCCTGCGCAAACTGGGGGCCGAGGGGCGCTTTGGTTTCTATGAGGCGCTGGATTTCACGACCGCCCGACTGCCCGAGGATGCAGGCCACGTGATCGTGCAAAGCTTCATGGCGCATCATCAGGGCATGACGATCGCCGCCCTGACAAACGTGCTGCGCTACGGCATCCTGCGCAGCCAGTTCCATGCCGATCCGATCATCCAGTCCGTCGATCCCCTGCTGCAGGAACGCGTGCCGCGCGATGTCTCCATCGCCCCGCCCCGCGCGCGTGAGGTTCTGACGGCGGCCGAAGTCACCGTCTCGCCCTCTGTCCTGCGCCACTTCGACCATCCCGATGATGTGGCCCCCACCGCCCATCTCATCTCCAACGGCCACTACGGCTTGGTGCTGACCCCCGGCGGCGCAGGCTTCAGCCGGTGGGGCGAACTTGCCATAACGCGCTGGCGCGCCGATCCGACTCAGGCGCGGCAGGGCTCCTTCATCTTCCTGCGCGACGTGCAGTCCGGCGGCCTCTGGTCCGCCACCCTG
>CANBRQ010000137.1 GCA_947371955.1 Paracoccaceae bacterium
ACAAACGGTTTCAACGTCACCAACACCGGAGCCGGAACAACGTTGGCCGGTTCTGCCTTGGCTGACACCCTGATCGGCGGGTATGGCAATGACACGCTAGTGGGCGGTGCGGGCAATGACTTGATGTATGGCGGTGCCGGGAACGACAGCATGGCGGGTGGGGTCGGCGATGACACCTATGTCGTGGACAATACCAGCGACATCGTAACCGAGAATGCCAATGCAGGCACAGACACGGTGCAGTCTTCATTCACTTATGTTCTTGGTTCAAATCTGGAGAACCTGAACCTTACGGGCAGCGCTGCGATCAACGGCACCGGCAATTCGCTCGCCAACCTGCTGGTCGGAAGCAGTGCGGACAACACGCTGACGGGCCTTGAAGGAAACGACACGCTGGATGGTGGCGTGGGCGCGGATACCATGGTCGGCGGCGCAGGTGATGACCTGTACTATGTAGACAGTGCGTCCGACGTCATCACCGAGAGTGCCTTCCTTGGCACGGACAGCGTCATTTCATCCGCGACCTACACTTTGGCTGCCAATGTTGAGAACCTGACGCTGGTGGGCGTGGTTGACCTCGCCGGGATCGGAAACGAACTGGCCAACGCCCTGACGGGGAACTCTGGAAATAATACGATTGCGGGTTTGGCGGGCAACGACACCCTCGACGGCGGCGCTGGCAGTGACAGCATGGTCGGCGGCACCGGTGACGACACTTACATCGTGGACAGTCTCGGCGATACGGTCACAGAAAATGTCGGTGAAGGTACGGACACGGTCCAGTCTTCAATCACCTACACGCTTGGAGCTAACCTTGAGAACCTGACGCTGACCGGGACGGGGTCACTGAACGGCACCGGCAACGCACTTGCGAACGTCCTGACTGGCAACACAGGTGCCAACGTTCTTGACGGGGGCATTGGCGACGACACAATGGTCGGCGGCACCGGCGATGACACCTATGTCGTGGACAGCGCAAATGACGTGGTCACAGAGAACGTTGGCGAAGGCACTGACACTGTCCAGTCCTCCGTAAGTTACGCGCTCGGTGCGAATGTCGAGAACCTCACCCTGACCGGCAGCGCCGCCATCAACGGCACCGGCAACGCGCTGGACAATATCCTGCTCGGGAATGCGGGGGCCAACACTCTGACCGGAGGCGCGGGCAACGACACGCTCGATGGTGGGGCTGGCAATGACGTCCTCACCGGCGGCGACGGGACCGACACCGCCTCCTATGCCAGCGCCACTTCGGCGGTGACGGTGAGCCTCGCGATGGTGGCGGCGCAGAATACGGTTGGGGCGGGGACGGATACTCTGGCAACAATCGAGAACCTGACAGGTTCGGGCTTCGCGGACAGTCTGACCGGATCGGCTGCGGTCAACCAGATCGACGGTGGGGCGGGGAACGACACGATCACGGGCGGCGCAGGGGCGGATACGCTGCTGGGCGGCGACGGGGATGACGTCTTCATCGTGGGCGCCATCGCGGATTTCGCCACGGGTGAGGTGGTCACCGGCGGCGCTGGCATGGATGAGCTTCGCTTTGCTGCGACGGCTGCGGGAACGCTGGTGCTGGGGGCGGGCCTCGATGTCGAGCGGGTGGCGCTGGCAACCGGCAGCGTGGGATTGAGCCTCAATGCCTCGGCGGTTCTGGCGGGCCTGACGATGGTTGGCAACGCGGGCGCCAATGCGCTGGTTGGGACGGCATTCGCAGACATCTTGGACGGTGGCACCGGAAATGACACCCTGACCGGGGGTGCCGGCGCCGATGTCTTCACGATTGGCGCGGGGACCGACACGGTCACCGATCTGGGAGCGGGCGACGTTCTAACCGTGGCCACGGGCGCCACAGCCAATGCCGCGCTGGCTGCGGCATGGACGGCGACAGCAGCGACCAGCAACAGCGGCACAGCAAACCTGACCTCAGCAGGGCTTTCGGTGGACCTCTCAGCGGTCACAGGCGGCACGGCGGGGTTCAAGGTCACTGACACGGGCGGGGCGACCTCGTTTACCGGCTCGGCCTTGGCGGATAGCCTGACCGGCGGCAGTGGGGCGGATACGCTCATCGGTGGCGGGGGGAGCGACACCCTTGTCGGCGGCGCTGGCAACGACACCCTCGTTGGCGGGCTTGGCAACGACACCTTCACAGTGGCCACGGGCACGGACACGGTGACCGACCTTGGCGATGCCGATGTCATCACAGTGGCGGCTGGGGCAACGCTGAACGCGGCCCTCGCGGGCGCTTGGACGGCGACGGCAGGCACCAGCAATGCCGGGGTGGCGAACCTGACGACCAGCGGTCTGGCAGTCAACCTGACGGCGGCGACAGGGTCCGTAGGCTATACGGTGACCAACAGCGGGGCCGCGACGACCCTCACAGGCTCGGGTTTCGCCGACACGCTCGTGGGTGGCTCTGGAGCAGACAGCCTTCTGGGCGGGGCTGGCAATGACAGCCTGAGCGGCGGGGTGGGGGATGACGTTCTGACCGGCGGGGCGGGGAACGACACCTTCGCGATCACCTCTGGGACCGACAGCGTCCTCGATCTCAGCGGGTCCGATCTTCTGGTGATCTCATCGGGCGCTGCAGCCAATGTTGCAGTAACGGCGGCTTGGACGGCGACGGTCGGCACGACCAACGCCGGGGTGGCGAACCTGACGACTGCCGGTCTGGCGGTCAACCTCGCTGCCGTGACGAGCGGCTCGGCGGGCTTTGCAGTAACCAACACAGGTGCCGCCACCACGCTGACCGGGTCGGCGCTGGCAGACACCCTGATGGGTGGTGCAGGCAATGACACGCTGGTGGGTGGGGGCGGCAACGACAACCTGACGGGCGGCGCTGGCAACGACACTTTCACGGTGGCCTCGGGAACGGACACTATTACCGATCTGAGCGGCAGCGATGTCATGACCGTGGCAGCTGGAGCCACAGCGGCGGCCACCATCTCGGCGGCGTGGACGGCGACCTCTGGCACGACCAATGCCGGGGTGGCGAACCTGACCACCTCTGGCTTGGCCGTGAACCTTGGCGCGGTCACAGGCGGAACTGCAGGCTATACGGTGACCAACACCGGGGCTGGGACAACCCTGACGGGGTCGGGCCTCGCGGATACGCTGTTGGGCGGGACTGGCGCTGACACGCTCCTTGGCGGAGCCGGGAACGACAGCCTCAATGGTGGGGCTGGCAATGACGCTCTGACGGGCGGCGCGGGGAACGACACATTCACCATTGGCAGCGGGACGGACATCGTCACAGACCTTAGCGGAGCGGATGTCCTCACGGTCAGCTCGGGTGCCACGGCCAATGCCACGGTTGGCGCAGCGTGGACCGCCACAGCCGCAACGAGCAACGCTGGCACCGCAAACCTGACGACAGCAGGCCTTGCCGTGAACCTGAGCGCGGCTTCAGGACCCAACGGCTTCTCAGTGACCGACACCGGCGCCGCCACGACTCTGACCGGGTCGAGCTACGCCGACACCCTCACGGGTGGGGCTGGTGCGGACACCCTGCTCGGCGGTGGTGGCAACGACGCCCTGAACGGCGGTGCAGGCAACGACAGCCTCACGGGCGGGGCTGGCATCGACGTCTTCACGGTTGGCGCAGGTACCGACACGATCACGGACCTCGGCCTTGGTGGGGCGGATGTCCTGAGCGTCGCCTCGGGGGCTACGGCGACGATCACGCTGGGGGCAGCTTGGACGGCAACTGCAGACAGCAGCAATGCCGGAACCGCCACCCTGACCACGAATGGCTTTGTCGTCGATCTAAGCGGGATCACTGGCGGGACCAATGGCTTCTCCGTGACCGACAGCGGCACAGCCACCACGCTCACCGGCTCGCTTTGGGCGGACACCCTGATCGGTGGAGCGGGCCATGACACGCTCTTCGGCGGCGCTGGCAACGACAGCCTGAGCGGGGCTGCCGGGAACGACAGCCTCGACGGCGGGCTGGGCAACGACACGCTCACGGGCGGCGCGGGCAACGACACCTTCAGCGTGGGATCTGGAACGGACAGCATCACCGACCTTGGCGGCTCGGACATCCTGACCATCGCCTCGGGCGCCACCGCCAATGCGACGGTGACCGCAGCGTGGACAGCGACCAGCGCCAGCAGCAACGCTGGAACCGCAACCCTCACGACCGCAGGCTTCGCGGTGAACCTGAGCGCAGCCACCGGCACCGCTGGCTTCTCGGTCACCAACACCGGGGCCGCCACCACGCTGACCGGTTCGGCACAGGCTGACACCCTGCTTGGAGGCACCGGCAACGATACGCTGCTGGGCGGAGCGGGCGATGACCGCCTGACCGGCGCCGGTGGCAACGATAGCCTGACTGGTGGCGCAGGGGCGGACACCTTCGTCTTCACCCTGCTGACCGGCGTCGACCATGTGACCGACTTCACCTCTGGCACCGACCACATCGCCTTGGCCAAGTCGGTGATGGCAGCGATTGGCGCCACAGGCACATTAGCCAGCGACGCCTTCTGGACCGGCACCGCAGCCCACGATGCCACCGACCGCCTGATCTACAACGCCACCACCGGCGCCCTGTCCTACGACGCGGACGGCAACGGCTCAGGCGCCGCCGTCCAGATCGCCGTGCTGGATGGCCACCCGGCGCTGGCTTACACCGATGTGCTGGTGTTCTGAGGGTGAAGGCGGCTTCCAGTCTTGGAAGCCCGCCGAGGCTTTCCCTGTCGTCGCGCAATATCTGACCGAACAAAGCCCTGCGCCTGCTCTGGCGGGCGCAGCATTGACCTGCACCCTTGCGCGCCGCCCACACCTCGCTTGCCAAGCCTAGCGCCGCACGCCATCAATGTCGTATCTTTCGTTGATAATCGCACCCTTTGGATATAGGCCTCTTCATTTCCCGGTGGACGGCCTCTGGCGGCAGTGAGCGCGCCAATTTTCCGCAGTCCGAAATCGAACTCACGCAGCTGCTGGGCATGGACGTCCCAAGCCCGCCGCCTCGGATGCGCAGAACGATGACTACCGCTTTGAACGCCCGGTCAAGCCCGCCCGCGCGACCAATGCAGGTTTGCAGGGTGACGCCCAGCGCAGAAAAAGCATCGTTTTGCGGATCGGGGGTAAATTCGGGGGTAGGTTTCGAAAACCCCTAAATTATCCAATGATTTCAATGGTGGTTGGCGGAGGCGGTGGGATTCGAACCCACGATAGGGTTCCCCCTATGCTCAGTTAGCAACCGAGTGCTTTCGGCCTCTCAGCCACGCCTCCGACGGGTCGTATTTAATCGGGGGGCGGGCCGGGGGCAAGTGGGAAACTATAGGTCAATCGACTTCTGGCGGCTGGTCTCTTCCTTGCGTGCCGCCCGTTTGAGGCCATCGTCGCGCCGCGCAGGCCGTTGCACCGCGCAGCCACGCAACTCCATCGCCCTTTCGATTGTCATGATCTGGATGAGCTGCGCCGGGACGAATCCTGGGATCTTGGCCTTTGATCGTCGCTCTGCGCTTGTTCTTCGCCAGCTTTCTTCAGTTCGGCAATTCTATGCCCCAAAAACGGCATCCAGAAAGACCTTCAGAAAAACGCTCGCCGTCTGATCACAAGGCAAGTAACGGCGGCCGGTGGGTTTCGGCAATCGGTGCAACTCGATCAGGCGGACGGCCATCATGTCATTGTCGCCGAAGAAGGACAGGATCGCCCACCGGATGGTGGCTCCAAATTTGTCTTTGCGGACCACCTCGCCAAAGGCCTCTTCAACCGCGTCGTTCCAAGGCAAGGTGTCGTCAAACGCCCCGGTGCGCGGTAGGCTCCGCGCCGGCACGCCCCTTGAACAGCACATCATAGCTGGCGTTGGAGTTGAGCGGCAGGTCAAGGGAGATCAGATCGACGTGGTCATCCTTGAGGCTGTCGCGCGGCACCCGCAGATTGCCGCCATAACAAAGGTGGCTCGTAAAGGCTCCGTAGGTCGGGGCGTGCCCCGCCTGGTCTTCACCCGTAAAGCGGCACGTCAACAGTGACGCTCCCGTGAAAGCCTTCTTAAAAAATCCTTAACAGGAACAATACAAGTCCAATGAAATCATAGACTTGTGCGGGATTGCACGCGTGCAATCCCGCCCGCTTCACACAGTCAGTCCGCAATCACGTCCTGACGCTGCTGGCCCAGACCCGCGATCCCCAGCTCCACCACGTCGCCCGCTTTCAGGAATTGCGGCGGCTTCATGCCCAGACCCACGCCCGGAGGCGTGCCGGTCGAGATCACGTCGCCCGGATGCAGGGTCATGAACTGGCTCAGATACGCGACCAGATGCTTGACGCCGTAGACCATCGTCCGGGTCGAGCCGTTCTGCCGGGTCACCCCGTTCACGGTCAGCCACATCGACAGGTCCTGCGGATCGGCGACCTCGTCCTTCGTGACCAGCCAGGGGCCGATCTGGCCGAAGTTGTCGCAGGACTTGCCCTTGGTCCATTGGCCCGCCCGCTCGGTCTGGAAGGCGCGTTCAGAGACGTCGTTGGTGATCGCATAGCCCGCGACATAGTCCAGCGCGTCAGCCTCGGACACGTACTTGGCCTTCTTGCCGATGATGACGGCCAGTTCGACCTCCCAGTCGGTTTTCTCGGAGGTGCGGGGGATCACGATGGGGTCGTTGGGGCCGACGATGGCGGAGGTGGCCTTCATGAAGATGATCGGCTCGACCGGGACCTTGGCGCCGGTCTCGGCGGCGTGGTCGGAATAGTTCAGGCCGATGCAGATGAACTTGCCGGTGCCCGCGACGCAGGGGCCGAGGCGGGTGGCGGGGTCGACGACCGGCAGGGTGGCGGGGTCGATCGCCCGCAGCATCGCGAGGCCCGCTTCGGAAATGACGGCACCCCCGATATCGGGCACAAGGCCGGTCAGGTCGCGGATCGTGCCGTCGGAATGCAGAAGGCCGGGGTGTTCGGAGCCCGAGGGGCCGTGGCGCAGAAGTTTCATGTCATCTCCTCAGATATTGGCCCAACCGCCGTCGATCACATGGGCGACCCCGGTGGTATAGCTGGATTCGTCGCTGGCAAGATAGACCACGAGGGCGGCGATTTCTTCGGGCTTGCCGATGCGGCCGATGGGTTGGCGGGCGATGAAGGCTTTCTTGGCGGCCTCATAATCGCCAGTGTCGCGCAGGCGCTGGTCAAGGCTGGGGCTTTCAACCGTGCCGGGGCAGATCGCATTCGCGCGGATGCCCTTGGAGATGAAATCGGCCGCGATCGACTTGGTCAGGCCGATCACGCCGGCTTTTGTGGCACCATATACGAAGCGGTTGGGGGCGGCGATGACGGAGCCTGCCACCGAGGCCATGTTGATGATCGACCCACCGCCGCCTGCGATCATCGCGGGCAGGAAGGCTTTGCAGATGCGGAACATCGCCGTCATGTTGAGGTCCATCGAGAAGGCCCATTGATCCTCGTCACAGTCAAGGATCGTGCCGGCCGCCACGAAGCCTGCGCAGTTGAACAGCACATCCAGCGCGCCGATTTCGGCGGCGGCGGCCTCGACGGCGGCCTTGTCGCGGACGTTGAGGAGGCGGGTGGTGATCCCCTCGGCGGCTAGGCTTTCAAGCGCAGCGGCGTTGATGTCGGCGGCGATCACGTCGGCCCCCTCGCGCGTCATCGCCAAGGCGGAGGCGCGTCCGATGCCCTGCCCCGCTGCGGTGACCAGTGCTTTCTTGCCTGCCAGCCTGCCCATGTCATCCCTCTCGACCGGTTTCGCCTGCATTCCTAAACTGACATGTCAGTTTAGGAAATGGGACAACGGGAGCACACAAGAGTTTTCGGCGAAAATTCTTGTGGTTCAGTCGTGCTGCGGCATCTGGCCGGAGTTGGCGCGGTAGGGGCGGCTCACGTCAGTCAGGGTCACCTCCAAGGCCTCGACCTGCAGGGCAACGGTGCCGTCACCGGCCAGAACCAGCTCCACCAGGCCGGAGCCTTCCGGGCCGGGCGCGAAGGTTATGCCCAGAACCGAGAGGATCGTGTCCTTGTCAGCTCGGTCGATGCCTTGGCTGCGCACGCCAAGCACATCATCGAAGACCAGCAGGCTGCGGACGCGCTCGAAGGGGCGGCCCTCGCGCTCGGCGGCAGCCTTGTCCTCCCAGCGGAAGCGGTTCAAGAGAAGGGCGAAGCGGTGCTGGCGCTTGGCATAGGTCATCTCGGTGATCGGGAAGACCGAGTCCTGCACCAAGGCCGCAAGAACCGGCAGATCCTCAGGCTCCTGCGCAATCAGGCGCAGGGGGGAGTCGTCGGCATCCTCGAACCGGGCGTCGGTCATGCCTTGATCCGCTCGATCTGTGCGCCACAGGCCCGCAGCTTTTCCTCGACCCGTTCATAGCCACGGTCGAGGTGATAGACGCGGCTGACCACGGTTTCCCCCTCGGCGGCGAGGGCCGCGAGGATCAGGCTGACCGAGGCGCGCAGGTCGGTTGCCATCACGCGGGCGCCTTTCAGCTTAGGCACACCGGTGACCGTCGCCGTGCCGCCGTGGACGTCGATCTTTGCCCCCATGCGGATCAGTTCGGGGGCATGCATGAAGCGGTTCTCGAAGATGCGCTCTTCCAGAACGGAAACCCCGTCGGCAGTGCAGAGAAGCGCCATCATCTGGGCCTGCAGGTCGGTCGGGAAGCCGGGGAAGGGTTCGGTCACGACATTCACTGCATCGACCCTTCCATTTTTTCGTGAGACTTTCAGGCCGCGGGCCGTTTCGGTGACTGAGACGCCCACGGCATCCAGCTTCTCGGCAAAGGCGCCGACGAGATCGAGACGCCCACCGATGCATTCGATTTCGCCGCCGCAGATGGCGGGAACCAGCATGTAGGTGCCAAGTTCGATGCGGTCGGTGACGACCGGATGCGTGGCACCGTGCAGACGGTCGACCCCTTGAATGGTGATCGTTGAGGTGCCCTCGCCTTCAATCTGCGCGCCCATCTTGCGCAGGCACTGGGCGAGGTCCACAATCTCTGGCTCCCGCGCGGCGTTCTTGATGACGGTGGTGCCTTTGGCAAGGGTGGCTGCCATCAGGGCGTTTTCCGTGGCGCCGACCGAGACGAAGGGGAATTCGACCACAGCGCCCTTCAGCTTGCCGCCGATCGCCTTGGCATGGACATAGCCATCGCGCAGGTCCAGTTCGGCACCCATCGCTTCCAGCGCCTTCAGGTGCAAATCCACCGGCCGCGCGCCAATCGCACAGCCGCCGGGGAGGGACACAACCGCATGGCCATCGCGTGCCAGCATCGGTCCCAGCACCAGGATCGAGGCGCGCATCTTGCGGACGATGTCATAATCGGCTGTGTGGTTGGAGATGTTGTGCGAGGACATCGCCAGCACCTGCCCATCGGCGAGGCTTGCCACCTCGGCCCCCAACGACTGCAGGAGCTGCGTCATCGTGGCGATATCCGACAGGCGCGGCGCGTTGGTCAGCGTCAGCGGTTCATCCGACAGCAAAGTTGCCGGCATCAACGTCAGGCAGGCATTCTTGGCCCCTGCAATCGGGATGGCTCCCGACAAAGCCCCGTTGCCGCGCACAAGTATCGAATCCATTTTCCTGCCTCAATCTTTATCGTTGTCGTTGTCGTCCGTCGCAGCCTCATCGCGCGCCCGTCCTTGGGCCTTGCGCTTGGCCATGTTGGCCTTCAGCGCCGCCTTCAACCGCGCCTCGCGCTGCTGGACGCGGGGGCTTTTGGCGGGCTTGTCTGGGGGGGACGAAGGCTCCTTGGTCATGGCGGCCTGTGTAACGCAGGCGGATTGGGGCGTCCAGACCGGCAGGTGCGACTTCAAGTGAGCTGGCCTTTCCCCGCCATCCCTAAGCTTGATTTTTGACACCGGTTCTGTTTTCTGCAATTTTTGTTGAACTGGAAATTGAATCTGAGACCCCATTGGAGGCTGCCAATCTCTTAGGCGTCGGTCTGAAGGATGCGTGGCTGCAAGGCATCACGATCACGGCTGATCAGAAGGTGGATGGTCGCGCTTCCGTTGCGCTGTCGGTCGTAAATGGCCTGACGGGCGCGGATGTGTTCTCAGCGATCCTCGACGCGCGCGTGATTGGGCTTGCGTTGATCGCCCCGGCCGGAGTGGACAATTTCGTAGTATCTGTCTTCGACGACACGTTCAGCGGCGTTCTGAGCGAAGACTTCGTATCGGGCAGCAACGGCACAGATACCGTGACGCTGACCGACACAGAGGCGCACAGCATCGACCTTGCCACACCGGGCAACTTCCCCGCCGCGACGCTGGTGCTTTCAAGCATCGAGACCCTGACCGGCAATGACGGAACCGATAACCTGTGCGACAACGGCCCCGGCAACATCCTGCTTGGTGCCAGGGAAAGCGAGCCGCTTTACGGGCATCTGGGGATGACACGCGGGGCGGCGGCGCGCAGGATGACCGTATGTGCGGAGATGCCGGGGCCGACCTGCTGAGTGGCGGAGACGGCAACGATTGGCTGCTGGGCGGGGCGGACAATGACCTGCTATTCGGCGGCATCGGTGAAGACCGGGGCCGGGGCGCATCGGGCTACGATACCTTTAACGGCGATGCCGGCGATGACCTGCTGCTCGGCGGAGACGGTGCCGACACGATGAGGGGTGGTGACGGGGATGACTTCGTCGCCGGTGATTCCGCGTCCAATGTGCTGCGGGGCGGATCGTTTCATCTTCTATGGTGCTGCGACCGGGTCTGGCGGGATCGCGAATTTCGAGTTGGCGTCGGACAATTTCTGGCTCGTCGATGGCGACTTTGGCGACATCGGTCAGGGCAATACATCGACCCGGCTGACGATCAACGCGATCGGAACGGTCGGAGCGAACACAAATGCGCAGCTGATCTTCGACGCTGCGGGCGCAGGGTTCGGCACAGTGTCCTTCGACGCCACCGGCAATGGCGCAGGGGCAGCCGTGGTACTTGCCGTGCTGGTTCCGACGACCGGGGAATTCGTCGCCTTGCCGGCAAGCAACTTCGGCTTCCCATGATCCCGGTGCGGGGGCCACGCCGCCCCCACCAGCTTCGGGAAAAACCCGATTTCGAAAAGTTCCCGGCACTTTTTGCCCCAGACCTCTTGCGCGAGCCCGCGTTTGCGTCTAATTCCCCGCCACGTCGAACGAAATCTCCGTCCGACCCCGGCGCTGCAGTAGCTCAGTGGTAGAGCACTCCCTTGGTAAGGGAGAGGTCGAGAGTTCAATCCTCTCTTGCAGCACCATTTTACCCCTTACAAGTCAAGAAGATAGGCGCTCTCAAGGGCTTAGATTGACTTCGGTGCTACACCGAGGGTAACCGTCCTGCCTGACCGCAGCTATCGGGTGTTCGTAACCGTCCTGCCTGACCGCAGCTATCGGGTGTTCCACGGCAGCAGTTCATTGATCCGGTTGATCTTGTGGTCTGCGATGCGGGCCAGGGTATTGGCAAGCCACGCCTGGGGATCGACGCGGTTGAGTTTGGCGGTCTCGATCAGGG
>CANBRQ010000138.1 GCA_947371955.1 Paracoccaceae bacterium
TCATGCGGTCTCCACCACTTGGATCAGCCCAGCCAAGATAGCCGCATCCATCTTGCCGTCGAAGTGCAGGGAGCGTCCGTTCCGCAACCGGACTTCAACCATCGAGGGCGCCATTGGTATAGCTGCTTGGGCCTCCGGCGGCTCGCGCAGGTCTGATATATCTACCGGCAAAAACGCCACTCCGGACGACAGCGGCCACAGACCCTTCTTCTTCAACTCATGCCGCCAAGAATAAATCTGCTGCCGCGTGACCTCATGATGATGCGCAAGTTGCGTCACCGTCACGCCACCCACACCTACAGACGCGACAATTCTGACCTTGTCCTCATCCCGCCACCGCCGCCGCCGCTCAAGACCTAGAACATCGCCACGCATCACCAGCCTCCGCATAAGACACGTCGCTAACGACGTCGTTATGCACGTGCCTTACCCCGTAACTGACCATTCTGGCAGGCGGTCCCAACCGGGTGATTACTCTCCATCACCGAGGCCGGGCGGTTGATTTCGGCCAGCACAGCCTCAATCGAGCGCTTCTGGGTGGTGACGTTCTTGTGATTGGTGATGGCGTTCGACAACGCCAGGATCTGCGTCGTGTTCAGCGGCTGCGTCGGATAAGCCACGTCAATCACGGCGAACTTCGCCTTGAGGTCGGCGATCATGGCGATGCCTTCGGGGCTGTCGATCGCCGTTTCGACGGGGTGGTAGAATTCATCAAGCATCACTTCGGCGGCGAAGGCCTTGTCGACGTCGACATCCGGGCCGCTCAGCACGGCAGTCAACTGGACCAGTTGAAGCGTCGACAGAAGGCCCATATTGCCAGTCGGCACCTGCAGGGCGGTCAGCTGGGTTTTCACGGAATCGCTCAGCTGCTGGTAATCGGCGAGTTCAGCGAAGGCCGCGCTGCTGCCGAGCAGAAGCGCAAAAGTGCCAGCCAGAAGACGCGTGGAGGTTGAAGAGAAACGTTTCATAAGCGATGTCCATCAATCACGAGCAACATCAGCGTTGCATGTCGCCTTGTAGGCCCTGCTTGAGCGGGCAACCCTGACGCCGGTTAGCGGAGAGGACATTCGCCGCAGATGCATTCTGTTCGGCGAACGCGTCATGGGCCACTGTATGTCCGGACGCAGAGGCTGGCCGTGGCAGCATGGGCTAAGCCCATCAGGCTTGCCGCCGGCAGCTGCCAAAGGTCCGGGCGGGTGCCCGCTGCGTCACGTCAGCCCGGTGGAGCCGAAACCGCCGCTGCCGCGTTCTGTGTCGGACAGGGCCAGCACCTCGACAGGGCGAACCCGGCGAACATCGGCAATGACGGCCTGGGCGATGCGGTCGCCGGGGTTGACCGTGAAAGGCTCGGCCCCCAGCAGATAGAGCCCGATCATGATGGTGCCGCGGTAATCCTCGTCCACCGTGCCGGGGCTGTTGGGGATGATCAGGCCATGCTTCAGCGCCAGACCAGAGCGGGGGCGGATCTGCATTTCCGTGCCGGGGGGCAGTTCCACGCTGAACCCGGTCGAGATCAGGCACAGCTGGCCTTGCGTCAAGGTCACCGGCCCTTCGGGCAGGAAGGCGCGCAGGTCCATGCCCGCGGCCCCGGCGGTGGCATAGCCGGGCAAGGGCAGGTCGCTGTTGCCCTCGACCCTGCGAAATCTGACGTCGTCCATCCGGACCCCTTTGATTGTGACTGAAACCTGACCGACCTGCCGCGTCAGATCTTTCCTGCGGCAATCCACTCGTTGATCTTCTCTTCACTGACCTCGAAGTGCATCGAATCCTCGCGGCCATAGGCAGCGCCCCAGACCCATCCTTCCGCGTTGAAGAAATCGGACAGGATGGTCAGGCCCAACTGGGTGCGGCCATCGCCCAGATCATCCAAATGGCCGTCGATGTTCAAGTCCACCGCCGTGCCGAATGAGTGATTGGAGACATTGGTGGTAGACCCGCGAATGAAGCGCACGCAGAGCGAGCCCGAGGTGTTGATCCGGGCGTAAAGATCGGGGTCGGCGCGCTGGATGTTGTCGAATATAGTCTGCAGCGACTCGATGGCGGGTTTCAGCATCTTGACCTGCACGGGGCCGACCATCTGATCCTCCAGCAGGGAGGCGAGGCGCGGGTTGGTCATGGGCTGGCAATCGGCCGACAGATCCTCACGCGGGGGGCCGAATTTGCCGATCATGAAGCTGGGGGTCGGCACCGTCAGGCCCTTGTTCAGATTGCGCCGGTCGGCCACCAGAACCACCTGCGCATAGTTGCCGCCGATGCTGTTCGGGCCATCCGGGGTCACGATCATCAGCCCCTCGCCCGAGGCATCGGGCGGGGTGGCGCCGACCTCGATCTTGTTCACGCGGTCTTCCAGCGAATCGACCTGATCGCGCAACTGGGCGACAACTTCGGCCAGATTGTCCAGATCGACATGCAACTGGTCGATGTCGATGCGGGCCTGATTGTCGACCGCGCCACCACCGGTGCCACCGCCGCCCCCTGCCGGGAAGAACAAGGGGATCGACACCACGATCATCGCAGCAATCAGAACCGAGACGGACAGCAGGATCGCGGGCAGAAGACGCAAGGTTCACCTGAGGAATGAGGTCGCAGGGCAAGCGTCCCAGTTAATCCCGCAAGGGGGGCACATGGCAAGCCACCATCTCTGCGCTCAGGCATTTGGGTGGAACGTGCTGCCGCGATCCACTGCGAGCGGCTCAAAATTTTTCGACGAGAAATTTTTGCCTCACACCACGTCGACCCGAAAAGAACGCCATGATTGCGTCCAGCACCAAAAGATTGCAGCGCAACATCGGATAGGACGGGCGACCCAAAATTTTTCGGCGAAGAATTTTCGGTTCACACCACGTCGACCACGATGACCGAAACATTGTCGGCCCCGCCCCGGTCCAGCGCCATCTGGACGAGGTTGTCTGTGACCATCTCCAGCGGGACACCGTGCATTGCGGCACCGATTTCAGCTATGCTGAGGTATTTGTTCAACCCATCCGAGCAGAGCAAGAACCGGTCGCCCGGCACCGCGTCGCCGCGCACCTTGTCAAGTTCCAGCACATCCCCCACCCCCACGGCGCGGGTAATGGCATTGGACTGCGGATGTTTGCCCGCCTCGTCCCAAGTCATCTGACCCGAGGCCACGAAGGCCGCCACCAGCGAATGATCGGTGGTCAGAAGATCGATCTTGCCCTCGCGCAGCCGGTAAAGCCGGCTATCGCCTGCCCAAAGTGCGCCGAAATGGCCATCGGCCAGCACCAGCGCCACCACCGTGGCACCCATTACGGCATGACGCCGCTCGGATTCCGCCGAGATCGTGCTGTGGGCCTGCTGCAAGGCCCAGCGGATCGCCCCCAGCTTTTCAGTGGCGGGCATCCTGGGCAGCGTGGCCACCGCGTCCACCACAACCTGACTGGCATAGTCGCCGCCCTCGTGCCCGCCCATTCCGTCTGATACGATCCAGATGTTCTGATCCGGCAGGACAAGGATCGAATCCTCGTTGTGCTTGCGGACACGGCCGACATGGGTGCGGGCATTGAAACGGATCGTTCCTGCAGTCATCATCCGGCTCCGGCTTGGACTTGGACTTCGGCTGGCGATTCAGCTTGCGGCATGGGTTCCGCTTCGGCTTGCGGCTTCGCTTCGGTCTGCGGTTCGGCTTCGGTAGGGGAGGCGAGTGGAATGGGCTTCAGGATCGCGGAAGGATTCGTCGCGGCCTCCGGCTCCTCCGGGGCAAGCGGCATCGGGGCTTGTGCTGCGGCGTTCAGATCGAACAGGAAATGCGCCACGTCCAGTTGCGGCAGGCCCGAGGTCAGGATCAGCCGGGCCGCGCCTTCAACGTCCGCCATCCAGGCGCACATCCGGTGCATTTCGCCCCCCGCCAGATCAAGCGCCAGATCGGCGCAAAGGCTGTCGAGTGCGGTGTTGGACAGCATCAGCGCGGTGCCGAAGGTGCCGATGCTGCTGGGTTCGGGCAAGGGGCGCAGGGTCAAATCGGCCAGCCGTGCCTGCAAGGCATCGCGCGTCATGCTGTCGTCCAGACAATCCAGCGCCAATTCCTCGAGCGCCTGCAGCACACCGGCTTGCCAGTAGAGGTTGCGCAAGGGGGCCTGCACCCCGGTTCCAGTCTGCACCGCCAGCGTCAGCGGAAACTGCCGCCCCACCCGGTCGACCGAGGGCATCAGAACCCCCAGCACGCCCTGCCCGCCCGCGACCGAGGGCGCCAGCGCAAAGCGCCAGATCGGGGCCGACATATAGCAGGCCTCGAAGCTGGCACCCAAGGTATTGCGGGCGGCCAGCAGCATCTTCTGCAGCCAGGCATCCCAGGGTGTCACCACCTCTGGCCCCAATCCAAGGCGAAAGAAATCGCCCAAGGCGGGCATCTTGCCGAAGGCGCCAAACCCCGCCATCAGAACGACGGCGGGCAAGAGAAGGACTTCATGGCAGGCAGCGAGAACGCGTTCAGCACGGAACTCGTCTGCATGACATACTGCGCAAGGCGACCGCCGATGTTGAAGTTGATCTTCAACCGGTCCGTGGCCGAGGTCGACCTGACCGCTGCCGCATCCAGAAGCCGGAACCAGCTCCACGGTCCTTCCTTGCGCATCTGGCTTTCCGCGCCGTTCAAGGGCGGGTCCAGCACGATCTGCGCCACACCGACCGCCCCCGGCCAGGTGATGGGTGTCGGCAGGGGCTGGCCATCGGTGTTCTTGAAGACGATGTCCTTGCCGTCGATCGTCAGCGTGGCCTGCGTCACACCCTCGCCCAGACCATAGGGCGTGATCTGGAAGGTGATGCTGGCGGCCGGGCCATTGGGGAAGAAGGCGTCCTTGATATCGGACGCGGCTTGCAACTGCGCCAGCACGGCGGGCGAGATGCCGATGTCCGCGCCGTTCACCTGCTTCCAGACCCAGGGCTTTTTCGATGTGTCGATCATGTCCTTGAGGTTCGTGGTCATGAAACTGTCGATCAAGCCGCCGGGGCCGAAAAGCTTGGTGAAATCGGCCATGCCCATGTCGGCGGCGGCCCCCTTGGCGAAGGGATAGACCTTGGCCGTCGCCTGCTTGCAGAAGGGCAGCACATCCGCCGTCCAGGACTGGTTCAACGAGGCCCGCGTGCCTTCCGCCGAGATGCCGGCCCCACCCGTCGTGATCTGGCTGGACCAGCGCGCCAAGGGTCCCGGAACCTGTGCCGTGGCGGCCTGCAGGGTTGCCAGCGCCTCGGGCACGGCATTGGCATCTGCCGTGCCACCTGTGATGACATTCTTGTTCATGGCCTGATAGACCACCGTTAGCGTCGCCATCAGATCATCCAGCGGAGAGGTTCCGCCTTCGGGCCGCAAGACCAGCGTGTGCAGCCAGGCAAACCGCTCTTCGACATAGGTGCCCGGCGCCTTTGGCGGCGGCTGACCCGAGGCCGCAGCCGCAGCCTTCAGCGCCTCCAGCAGCATGCGGCCCTTGATGGACAGGTTCTCCTTGACCACGGTATCGCCCAAGCCGCCGCCGACCTTGTTCTGCAGGACTTCCTTGTCGATGGGCAACCTTGAATCGGTCAACTGGGTTTCCTTGTCGACCGCGTTCAGGATGTTCACGATGGGCGAGGTGGCACCCGACAGGATATTCGTCACCTCGACCGCCTGTTTCAGGCTGGACAGTTGCACCACATCGATGTCGCCCAAAATTCCGTCATAGCGGGCGATATAGTCGCTGTAATACAGGTCCAGCACGTCGCGGGTGATGGCCACTAAAGCTGCAGGGGACTGGTCGGTCTTGACGTTCGGCCCCAGAACCCAGCTGTCCTTCTGGATATTCTCGGCCACGCCAAGCGCCTGTTCCTTGAAGACCTTGTTGAAGCCGTCATAGGTGAAGATGCCCTCGATCCCGTCCGACATCTTCTTGCCAGAGGTGCGGACGAAGGCCTTCTCCAGATTTGGCCCGCCGATTTCGGACAGGCGGAAATCGGGGATCGCCTCGGCTTCGGCGGAGTGGATGATGCCGTTGTAGACGCGCTGTGCGATGGGCATCTGGGACAGCACATCCTGCACCTGCGCCACCAAGGGGCCGTTCAGGGCAACCGCCTGCATAGGCTGGCTGATCAGCGCATTCAGTTGGAAGGTCAGGTCATCGCGCAGGGCCTTGTTCTCGTCCCCCGGATAGGCCAGTTGCCAATCCGCCGTCTCGAAGGTGCGCACCTCGTCGGCGTTCATCGGGCCTTGCAGACCCAGCATCAGATAGACCTTCAGCGTGTCATACAGCAGTTCCGGGCTGTTGATGTTGCCCTGCATCGTCTGTTCCAGCCGCAACAGAAGGCGCGGCAGGAAGATCGTGTTCAGCGCGGCGCGGTAGCTCATCCCCGTCTGGTTGGCGAGGCTGGAGCCGGTGTAAAGCCCCCAGGTCAACTTGTAATCGGGAGAGAAGGGGCTGGCCGCCGCCGGGTCGATGGTCGGCGGAACCGGGTTCACCGGCATGGCGCGCAGGATGTTCAGCGCGGGCACGGTGATCGAGGCATCCGTGTCTGCGATCGGGTTGCCGGGCACCTGTGCGGCTGCAGCCTGATAATCGGTGATGGTCTTTTCGACGCCCGCCATCAGGTCAAGATTGCCCATGTAGCTGCGCCCCCACAGGGCACCCATCGCCAGGGCCACGACCGCCGTCAGGGCGATGGCACTGCGCTTCATCCAGCGATAGCGGCGTTCCACCTTGTCATCGGCCGAAACAAGGCCGGCCTCGGGGAAGAGGACCTCGTTGAACAGCCGGGTCAGGAAGAAACTGCGCCCGGTGCCGCGCCCGGTGCCAAGCGCTTGACGGCCAATGCCGAAGGTGCGCGCCATGCCCATCATCAGACGGTCAATCGGCGTGCCTTCCTGCGTTCCGCTGGTGAAATAGACCCCGCGCAGCATCTGGCGTTCGTCATAGCGGTTCTCGTTGAACACCTCGGCCAGAAACGCCTGCGCCACACCACGGACGGACGCCACCTGTGCGGGGAAGCCCGCAATCAGGCTGCGGCGCTGGTGATCGGTTTCCGATTGCATCCGGTCGAACAACTGGGCGTTCAACTGGGTGATCAGGGCCGAAAACTCGGTATCAAAGGCCGAGATGGGCGAGGCTTCCGACTTGCCCTTGGGCAGCGGCAGCGTGAAGCCCCAGACCTGCTCGCGTTCCTCTTTCCCGAGGTTGTCGAAGTATTCGGTAAAGCCCGCGATCATGTCTGCCTTGGTGAACAGCACATAGACCGGAAAGCGCACCCCCAGCTTTTCACGCAGTTCCGCCAGACGCCGTTTCACCGCGCGGGCATGGCCCTTCTGCGTGGTTTCATCCTGCATCGACAGGTCAGACAGGCTGATGGCAATCATCGCCCCGTTGATCGGCTGGCGCACCCGGTGCTTTTTCAGAAGGTTGAGGAAGCCAAGCCAAGCGGCGTTGTCCGCTTCGGCATCGCTCTCCTGCGTCGTATAGCGACCTGCCGTGTCGATCAGCACGGCATTGTCGGTGAACCACCAGTCACAGTTGCGCGTGCCACCGACGCCGCCGATGGCTTCCTTGCCAAACTCATCCGCCAGCGGAAACTGCAGGCCGGAGTTGACGATGGCCGTGGTCTTGCCCGCCCCCGGCGGGCCGATCATCACATACCACGGCAGTTCATAAAGGCTCCGCCGCCCGCCCTTGGATTTCTTCAGCTTGGCAATCGCCCGGCGCATCTTGTCGCGCAATTCGCCGATTTCTTCCGAGACGACCTCGTTTTCGGGGGTCTTCTCATCCACCCCCTTCACGATGTCGTCTTCCATCACCTTCACATCATGCCGCCGCACGATCCAGACGATCAGCAGCGTGATGGCGCACAGAACCCAAAGCACCAGAATGAATATCCAGCGGCCGAAGGGTTCGTCAAACGGGCGGAAGGCATCGGTGCCGATGTAGGGAGAGAAGTTCCAGACGCAGATCGACAGGATCAGCGTCACCACGGGCAAAATGAACCAGATCGACAGAAGGAAACGGCCCAGGGCCTTGAAGAATCTCATGATTACGCTCCCTCGCCCTTCACCACCAGAATTTCGATCCGGCGGTTTTGTGCGCGGCCATCCTTGGTCTTGTTGTCGGCAATCGGTTCCTTGTCGCCATGCCCCTCGGCGATGATGCGCGCGGGATCCCCGATCACCGGCAGGATCAGGTTCATCACGGCATCGGCCCGGGCTTGTGACAGTTCCTCGTTGCTCTTGAAGCGGCCCGCGCCGACCGGAGAGCTGTCGGAATGGCCGGCCACGACGATATGGCCCTTTTCATCCTTCAAAGCCTCGGCCACGCGGTTGATGATGGGCAGGAACTCCGCCTTCATCTTGTCAGAGCCTGACGCGAACATGCCCACGCCCGCCAGACGCACCACAACGGTGTTGTCCTTGGTCAGAACCGTCACCACGCCGTCCTTCACCTCTGGCGCAAGGAAGCTTTCCAGCACGGCGATCTTGTCGACCTCTTCCTTCGGCGGTGGAGGTGGCGGCGGCGGTGGCGCGCGGCGCAGAAGGGTCGGCGCCGCGCCGGTGTCGAGGCTGGAGATTTCAGCAAGAACGACGCTGCTGCGCTGTTGCAGAAGATAGCTGAAGCCCGCGAAGGTCAGCGCAAGGATGGCTGCGGTGGCACCCACGGCGATCCAGACCGGCTTCCAGACCGACAGCACCTTGTAGGGCCGGACCACACCCTTCCAGCGCGGCGACAGGTCGCGTTCAAATTCCCCGCGTTGGCCACGGATGATACGGGCGAGGGTGTTTCTGATCTGCAAATGGCGGTCCTGCCCGCCGTTTTCCACCCTGAGCCGGCCTTCAAAGCCCAAGGACAGGCACATATACAGGAATTCCAGCAGGTCGATGTTGGTGGCAGGGTCCTGCTCCAGCCGGGCCAGCAGGTCAAAGAAGCGGTCGCCGCCGACGGTTTCGCGGTGGAAGGTGCCGACCATCGACTGCATCGCCCAAGAGGATTGCTCACCCCAGGGCGTATTCAGCACCACATCGTCAAGTGTGGCGCACAGGGCATATCGGGCGACCTTGACCTTCTGGGCATCCTCGCCTGCCTTCAACGCGGCGTTTTCAAAGGCGCGCACCTCGGCCATCACCGACTGGCGCAGCTTTTCGGGGTCCATGTGCTGGGCACGGTTGCGGATGCGGCTGACGAGCGACAGAAGCGGCGTGGCCAGTGCCACCAGTTGGTTGACCCCGGTCAGCGCAATCGCATTGGCATCGGCCCCACTGCGCGGCGCGGAACTGCCGGGTACACCCATCGCCTGACTGGGCTCCGCCGCCGGAGGCTGTGCCGCCGTGCCGTAAGCCGGTGTGCCGTAGCCCTGCCCTGCCCCGCCGAAACTCGGCTGCGGGGTGGCGGAGGGCCCAGGCCTTTTGCCGCCCGGATTGGGGCGGATCACCGTGCGGCCGGCGTCGTCAGGCTCGGCAAAGGGGTCCTTGTTCGACATCACATCCTCCCGAACGCATCAGCCTTGGCGAATTGCCCACAGTTCCATCGACAGCCCGGGGTAATCCCCCGACACATGCACCGCGATCCCGCCAGAGGTGGTCATCTTGGCCCAATAGGGGCTGCCCTCTTCCAGTTGGAAATAGACGACCCCGGCATGATAGGGGATCTGCCGTGGCGCCACCGGCAGGGGCCTGAGGCCGATGCCCGGCAGGGCCGAGTTGACCAGCGGCCGGATTTCCTCGACTGGGCCGATCTTCACCTGCCCCGCGAAATGCCGCCGAACGGTTTCGTCCGGAATATCGGCCTTGACCGCCAGCACGAAGCCCGCCGTCGACAAAAGCTTGCGGTCGGCGATCAGGCCGACCGAGATGCCATACTTGCGCGGCTCCAGCGGGATCGACACAGCCGTCTGCTCCAGCACCGAGGAGAGATACTGCCGCAAGACCCGGATCAGGGGAGCGAAGGTGCCCTTCAGGTCATCGTGACGATAGGCCGGGATTTCCGGCGCACGCTTGTCGGCGGCCATGAAGGTGGCAAGTTCGCCTGCCAGCTTCACACCCTCGGCAAAGAAATCAACCGGATGGACGTTTTCGATGGTGCCCATGTGCTTGATCATCGGCAGCACGCGGTTGCAGACCATCAGCAACAGAAAATCCTGAATCTCGGCCACGCCGCGCGCCGTGCCGCTGTCAGACAGGCGGCCCGCCAAGGCAGTGACCCGGTGGCCGATCAGCCCTTCCAGTTCCCGCAGGAAGGACGCCAGCGGGAAAGCCGCCCGCACGTCAAGGCACGAGGGGATGAAGCCCGTGTCCAGCACCACCTCGCGGTCGGGCCGCACCTCGATGATGCGGGCGATCGGGATGGCCAGCTTGTCGGCCATGTCATCGACGGCCAGCGCAAATTGCAGGCGCATCTTGCCCACGCCAAGGGTCACGGCCTTGCGGTCAAGGCTCATGGTGTCGGTCACCTCGACTTCAGCCGGGCGCAGACGACTGGCCGAGAGTTCCGCGCCGGTCAGGTCAACCTCTTGCGCGCCCTGCCGGCGTTGCGGGACGGTCAGCATCACCACGCAGTCCTTGATGTTGGGCGGGACTTCCAAGGCGGGCGGGTGTTCATCGGCCTGCGGCACGCGGAACACCGTGCCATCCTGCGTCAACCCCGACACCGTCTTCAGCGCGATCTGGCCCACCTTCAGCGCCGCGTCATCCAGTTCCAGCGTCGAGACGCCCCAGGCATAGGCCGTCACCCGCCGCGCAAGGCCCGCGATCAACGCCTCGTGGTAGCGGTCAGCCTGCTGGAAGTGATGCGGCTGCAAGAACAGCCCCTCCGTCCACAATACCTTGCTGTCCCAGGACAATGCAGTCTCCCTTCTTCCCGCAGATGGCTGCGGTCTTTATCCCGAGGCCTCAGCCCCGGGTCTTGGCTTCCTTCAGCCGCATCAGCTGCGCCTTGTAGGCTTGGGCGAATTCCCGGGCGAAGAGCTCGTGGAAGTCGTTCTGGGCCTGATCGCTGATCTCGGCATACATCGTCTCGTAGGTTTCCCAGTACTGCGCCTTGCGGTTGGAAAAGAAGCTGCCGAAGCCGCCCTTCGCCTCGATCTTGGCGGTCAGGATGGCCGGGTCCAGCTTTGCCAGCACACCTTTCAGCGCGGCCTCCATCCCGGTCATCATGGCGATTTCATGGGCCTGGATATCCTCCAGCGCCTGGGCCGCTGCCGCCTCGGCGGGCATGTAGCCACGGGCGGTGGGTTTCACCATCGCCTCGATCGCCTGTTCCGGCGTCAGCGAGAACTTGAGGGGGTTGTTGCCGCCCTTGTTGAACGAGGTCTGCTCGATGCGGAATTCCGATTTGATCGAGGTGCGCGTCATCAGAATCTCGCGCATGCCGGTGATCATCGCCTTCAGCGTGCGGCCAAGACGGGCGAGCGTGTCGGGCAGTTCGGCGTCGCTGACCTTGACGTCTTGCGCCCCCAAAGCC
>CANBRQ010000139.1 GCA_947371955.1 Paracoccaceae bacterium
TTCCGGTACGAAACGGGCCAATTGGCGGGTGGTGTCGAGCGTCACCTCGAAGGAGTGCAGGTTGCGGTTGTTGATGCCGATCAGCGGGGATTTCAGCAGGTTGGCGCGATCGAGTTCGGCGCGGTCATGCACCTCGATCAGAACATCCATGCCGTGGGCCACGGCGCAGGCTTCCAGTTCCGCGGCCTGAGCATCCGACACCGAGGCCATGATGATCAGGATGCAGTCGGCATGCAGCGCGCGGGCCTCGGTCACCTGATAGCAGTCGTAGAGGAAATCCTTGCGCAGGCAGGGCAGTTTTGTCGCTTGATGGGCGGCGAGCAGGAATTCGTCGGCCCCCTGGAACGAGGGGCCATCCGTCAGAACCGACAGGCAGGTCGCACCGCCCGCTTCATAGGCCTTGGCCAAGGCGGGCGGGTCGAAGTCGGCGCGGATCAGGCCTTTTGAGGGGCTGGCCTTCTTGATCTCGGCAATCAGGCCATAGCCGGTCATGGCGGCCTCTGACAGGTGCTTGGCGAAACCGCGCGGGGCGGGGGCCGAGAGGGCTGCCTCTTCGACAAGCCGCAGGGGTCGCGCGGCCTTGCGGGCGGCAACCTCTTCCAGCTTGTAGGCCTTGATGGTGTCGAGGATCGTGGCTGTCATGGCCTTGGCTTACCGCGCCGCAGGCGGAAAGGGAAGTCAGGTCAGGCGGGTTTGCGCGCGGCGAGCAAGCGCAAAGGCCAGCGCGGGCCAGACGGCTTGCATCAAGCCATAGGCTCCGACAATGCGGCGGTTGGCACCCGAGGCGAGGGCCACGGCTTCGGTCGTCAGGGTTGCGACCCTGCCACCGCCCAGCAAAAGGGTGGGCAGGTAAAGCCCGATCGACACCGCCACGCCAATGGCTGCCGCCGCCGCCAAGGGCCCGGCCAGCATGGGCAGCCGCAGCCGCAGCAGGATGCGCAGGGGACCCGCGCCGAGGGTGGTGGCCACGGCTCCCATCCTTTGGTCCCAGGCGCGGAAAGGGCCGGCGAGCGACAGAAAGACATAGGGCAGCACGAAGACCAGATGCGCCAAGGCCACGGCCAGCAGGGGGGGCACTGACAGCGGCAGCAGGGCTGTTGCGAGGCCGGGCAGGAAGACCACCTGGGGCACAATCAGGGGCAGGGCGACAAGACCCTCGATCCGGCGGTTGCGGCCTTGACCCTCGCCTTGCAGGGCGACCAGCGTCAGGGCAAGCGCCGCCAGTGTCGCCACTCCTGCCAGCGCAAGGCTGGTGGCAGAGGTGGTGATCAGGTCAGGCGCGGCGCGGCTCCATACGGTCAGGCTGACCGACTGCGGCAGGCCACGCGGGAAGGGCCACGGCCCCGCCACCGACCACAGCGCCAGACCGGCAAGGCCAAGGGTTCCCGAGAGCACGAAGGCCACAGCCACCGTCTCGGCCAGCAGCCCTAGCGGCCCGTCCAGGCCATGCCCGCGCAGACCGCTTTGCGCGCCCGCTTGCAGCAGGCGATGCCCAAGCGCCTCGGACGC
This sequence comes from Paracoccaceae bacterium, assembly GCA_947371955.1. GTDB lineage: Bacteria > Pseudomonadota > Alphaproteobacteria > Rhodobacterales > Rhodobacteraceae > Stagnihabitans. The sequence goes on from CANBRQ010000139.1 coordinate 1,510, forward strand.
GCGCCAGATCAGTAGGCCAAGCCCCACCAGTGCCAGTTGCACCAGCGCCCCGGCGGCGGCCAGACCCTGATGCGCAAGGCTGGGTTCTGTCATCCAGAGGCTGATCTGCACGGCCAAAGGATGCGGCAGGCCCGGGCCAAGGATCAGCCCCATGTCGACCGTCGTCATCGCATAGACCAGCACGGCCAGCACGGGCAGCCGGAGTTGCGGATAGATCCCCGGCCAGACCGCCAGCAGAAATCCCATTGCCCGGCCATAGCCCAGCGTCGCGGCGACCATCCGCCGCCGCTCCATCGTGCGTGTGCCTAGACCAAGTGCGACCAGCAACAGGAAGGGCGTCTCTTTCAGCACCAGCCCAAGGGTCAGCGCCATCCCGCAGGGGTCATTCAGCGTCAGCAAGTCTGGCGGCGCGGTCCAACCCGTGGCCCAAGGCGACAGAACGCGGGCGATCCAGCCCGAGGGGGCGATCAGGAAGGCCAGTCCCAAGGCCGCCGCAGCATGGGGCAGGGCGAGCATTGGGGCCAAGAGCCGCTCCAGCACGGCGAAGGCGCGCGGGCGCAGGCCAAGGATCAGCAGGACCAGCGTCACTGAGGTGGCTGTCGCCATCAATCCCGGAACCAGTGACAGCATGGCGGCCCGGGGCAGGCCCGGCCAGTCGAGCAACTGTGCCAGATTGCCAATCCCCGACCTGAACACGAAGCCCAGTCCCGCCGCCACGGGCAGGCCCAGCATCAGCGCCAATCCCAACCCGGAAGCGCGCGTGCTATGCGTCACCCGCGCCACCCGGATTGGGGTCTTGCTTCACGGGGCCACGCCATAGCGCTTGACCCAATCCTCGGCGATGCGGGTCATCCAGCTGGCATGTGGCTCCAAGAGAGTGGGGCCCAGTTCGGCGGGCGACAGGGTGGCGGGGCCGCGCTGAAGCGTATCAAACCGAACGCGGTCCGCGTCGGGAAGGGCGGCGAGGTTCAGCACGGTCTGGAAGCCCAGCACGGCGGCATCCTGTGCGCGGGCCTGCACCTCGGGCTCCAACAGCAGGTTGGCCACGATTTGCGCGCCTTCGGGGGCTGAGGCGTCGAAGGGGATGGCGACATATGAGGCGTTGCCGATCGTGCCGCCGATCAGCACGAAGGTGCGGACCGTGTCGGCAAGGTTGCCCGCCGCGATCTCGGCACTCGCCCTTCCGGGGTTGAAGGCGAACGAGATGGTGGTCTCGCCATCGGCCAGCAACTGGCCCAAGGCGGGCTCATTGGCCGGGAAAGCCTTGGCCTGCCGCCAAAGGTTGGGGTGCAGCGCATCGAGGAAGCTCCACAACGGCGCCAGATCATAGGCGGCATCGACAGGCACTTGCAGCGCGGCGGGGTCAGGCAGCATCGCGTAAAGCACTTGTTTGAGGAAGGTAAGCCCGAGGTAATCCGGCGGCTGGGGATAGGTGAAGCGGCCCGGATTGGCCTTGGCCCAATCGGCCAAGGCCGCGATGGTCAGCGGCGGCGTCGCCAGCTTGGCGCTGTCATGTTCGAAGACCAGTTGCGCCATAGCCCAGGGGCTTTCGAAGCCCTCTGTCGGCAAGGTGAAATCATTTATGGTCGATGGCTTGCCCGCGGTATCGACAAAGCGCCAGTTGGGCAGACTTGTGGCAAAGGGGCCGTAGAGCAGGCCCGCCCGTTTCATCGCGGCAAAATTCTCGCCGTTTGTCCAGATCAGATCAACTGCCCCGCCGCCCGTCTTGCCCGCCGCCTGTTCCGCCTGCACCCGCGCCACGGCGTCCGAAGTGGCGGCAAGCTTCACATGCGTCAGGGTCACGCCGAAACGGTCAGAGGCCAGTTGGCCGACATATGCGATGAAATCGTTGATCTTGGGATCGCCTCCCCAGGCGTGGAAGTAAACCTGGGCGCCGCGCGCCTTGTCCTGCACGGCTTGCCAATCCATGGCCCATCCGCGTCCGGCCCAGAAGGCCGCACCGGCCAAAGTCAAACCACCAAATTCCCGTCTGTTCAACTGCGTCTCCTTCTTCACTGCGGCAGGCTAGCGGAGAGGATGGACCCTTTGCAACCCAAGCCGCCGCTGCCATACCAACGTGAAGCGCCCCCTTCGGCCCTGTCGAGACAAGGTTCGGCACCCTGGTTCCCCAACAAGATTGCGAGAGCGGACGGGGGCGGGGGCTTGAAGGCCAAGGGCTGCTGGGTCACTTCAGGGTCAAGTGTGTTGGAACGGGCAGCGTTCCGCAAGACCTGCCGGGGCGAGAAAGACTAAGATGCTGGATGGCCTGTTGCGAAAGCTGATTGATCCCGGTCTGAACTGGGCCGCGCGCGGTCTGGCCGCAAGGGGCCTGCGCGCCGATCAGGTGACGCTGATCGGGCTGGGCTTCGGTCTTGTCGCGGCGCTGATGATAGCCTTTGGCCTGCCCACGGAGTTGGCGCTGATTCCCTTGCTCGCCAGTCGGCTTGCCGATGGGCTGGATGGGGCGGTCGCGCGGGTCAGCCAGAAGACCGATTTCGGCGGCTTTCTCGACATCGTCTCGGATTTTGCCTTCTACGGCATGATCCCCTTTGCTTTCGCATGGGTCGATCCGGGCAATGCACTCGCGGCGGCATTTCTAATCTTCACCTTCTATGTGAATGGGGCAAGCTTTCTGGCCTTTGCCGTTCTGGCCGAAAAGCGCGGGTTGCAGACCTCGTCCCGGGGGGAGAAGTCCCTGTATTTCACCGCTGGGATCATGGAGGGGGCCGAGACCATCCTGTTCCTGATCGCCTTCTGCCTGTGGCCTGCGGCCTTCCCCGCGCTTGCCACGGTCTTTGGCATCCTGTGCCTGATCACCGCCACCGCCCGTGTCTTGCTGGCGCGCCGGGTGTTTCGTGGCTGACCGGTAGCGGGCTGTCCGGTTCAAGTGCACAGGATGATCCGACCTACGTGCGCCGGTGTGATCCTGCAGTTTTGCGACCCGCCCTTGCAGCCCCCGGTGCGCAACACTAAGACTCTGGCAATCCTCAGGCGATAACACTCCAAGTCACAACAGGCAGGTTTGACATGCGCGATCCGATCGACACTTACATGAATACCCTGGTTCCCATGGTGGTCGAGCAGACCAGCCGGGGCGAGCGGGCCTATGACATCTACTCCAGGCTCTTGAAAGAACGTATCATTTTCCTGGCAGGCCCGGTGCATGACGGCATGTCCAGCCTGATCTGCGCCCAGCTTTTGTTCCTTGAGGCCGAGAATCCCTCCAAGGAAATCTCGATGTACATCAACAGCCCGGGCGGTGTCGTGACCTCTGGCCTGTCGATTTATGATACAATGCAGTATATTCGGCCCAAGGTTTCGACGATGGTGATGGGGCAGGCGGCCTCGATGGGCTCGCTTCTGCTGCAGGCCGGTGAGAAGGGCATGCGCTACTCGCTGCCCAATTCCCGCGTCATGGTCCACCAGCCCTCGGGTGGGTATCAAGGTCAGGCGACCGACATCATGATCCATGCGCGTGAGACGGAAAAACTCAAGCGCCGGTTGAATGAGATTTACGTCAAGCACACCGGCAATTCCTATGACACCGTGGAAGCGGCGCTGGAGCGGGACAATTTCATGTCCGCCGAAGATGCAAAGGCCTGGGGCCTGATTGACGAGATCCTCGAAAGCCGCGGCAAGATGGACGACACGTCCAAATAACGGCCAAGTGACGGTCCGGGCGGTGCCAAGCCGCCGCCCGGACCAATTTCGGATTGTGGAGGCGCGGGCCTTGGCCTAGACTTCCGTGAAACCGCCTTTAGGGGCGATGGGCAGAGGACGACAATGGCGAACAATTCGGGCAGCGACAGCAAGAATACTCTTTATTGCTCGTTCTGTGGCAAGAGCCAGCATGAGGTCCGCAAGCTGATCGCAGGGCCGACCGTGTTCATCTGTGATGAATGCGTCGAGCTTTGCATGGATATCATCCGCGAAGAGACCAAGACCACGGGCCTGAAGGCCACCGATGGCGTGCCCACCCCGCGCGACATCTGCAAGGTTCTGGATGATTATGTCATAGGCCAAGTACACGCCAAGCGTGTGCTTTCGGTGGCAGTGCATAACCACTACAAGCGCCTGAACCACGGCACCAAGTCGGATGTCGAACTGGCCAAGTCCAACATCCTGCTGATCGGCCCGACCGGCTGCGGCAAGACCCTGCTGGCCCAGACCTTGGCCCGCATTCTGGAAGTGCCCTTCACGATGGCCGACGCCACCACGCTGACCGAAGCCGGTTACGTGGGCGAGGACGTGGAAAACATCATCCTGAAGCTGTTGCAGGCTTCGGAATACAACGTCGAGCGGGCGCAGCGCGGCATCGTCTACATTGACGAGGTCGACAAGATTACCCGCAAGTTGGACAACCCCTCGATCACCCGCGACGTCTCGGGCGAGGGCGTTCAGCAGGCTTTGCTGAAGATCATGGAAGGCACGGTCGCTTCCGTTCCGCCGCAAGGTGGCCGCAAGCATCCGCAGCAGGAATTCCTGCAGGTGGATACGACGAACATCCTCTTCATCTGCGGCGGCGCGTTTGCAGGCCTTGAGAAGATCATCGCCCAACGCAACAAAGGCTCGGCCATGGGCTTCGGCGCCGATGTGAAGGACCCGGACGCCCGTGGTGCCGGTGAGTTGTTCATGGAGTTGGAGCCGGAGGATCTGCTGAAGTTCGGTCTGATCCCGGAATTCGTCGGCCGTCTGCCAGTGATCGCCACCCTGACCGATCTGGACGAGGCGGCGCTTGTCACTATCCTGACCGACCCGAAGAACGCCTTGGTCAAGCAGTACCAGCGCCTGTTCGACATCGAAGGGGTGAAACTGACCTTCACGACCGATGCGCTGGTCGCCATCGCCAAGCGCGCCATCAAGCGCAAGACCGGCGCGCGCGGGTTGCGGTCGATCATGGAAGACATCCTCTTGGATACCATGTTCGAACTTCCGGGGATGTCGGATGTCTCGGAGGTCGTGGTCAACGAAGAGGCGGTCGGCTCCAAGGGTAAACCGCTGCTGGTTCATACCGAGATCAAGGAAAAGAAGCCTGCTTCGGCGGGCTGATGCTTCGTGAATAATGAAGAAAAGCCCGCAGTTCGTTGGACTGCGGGCTTTTTGTTTTCTAACGGGTCGGTCTGCTCCACCGCCGGAGATCGGGGGGACCAGTCCCCCCGAGCCCCCCAGCCGGAGGAGGGGCTCGCCCCTCCTGCCGGACCTCCACCGAGGATATTTGAGCCATTGTGAAAGGGTTAGGGGCGCCCGAGACGGTCCGTCAGCAGGGCAAAGAACCCATCGGCATCGACCGCGCCCATGAACATCGCGTTGGCCTTGCGGTTGGTGACCCCCCACCAGTCCGCGACCGTCATGCCAAGCGTCAGATCGGATTGGGTCTCGATCTCTACATTGATATGGCGGCCTTTGAAGAGGCCGGGTTGCAAGAGATATGCGATCACGCATGGGTCGTGCAGCGGCGCGCCATCCATGCCGTATTTCGCCATGTCGAAGCGTTCGAAGAAGTCGGCCCATTCGGCGGCCACGCGGCCGACATTGGTGCCAAGGGCGCGGAAGGCTTCCACACGGGCGCGGTTGGTCAGCACCTTGTGGGTGACGTCCAGCGGCATCACCACCAGTGGCACGCCGGCCTTGAAGACCACCTCCGCCGCCTCCGGGTCGACATAGATGTTGAACTCGGCCGCGGGCGTGATGTTGCCCACCTCGAAATAGGCGCCGCCCATCAGGACGATCTCTTGCACGCGGCCTACGATATCGGGCGCTTTCAGGAAGGCGGTGGCGATGTTGGTCAGGGGGCCGAGGGGGCAGAGGGTCACCGTGCCGGAGGGTTCGCGGCGCAGGGTGTCGATCAGGAAATCAACGGCATGTCCCGGCTGCAGGGGCATTGTCGGCTCGGCCATCACAGGGCCATCAAGGCCGGTCTTGCCGTGGACATGCTCTGCCGTCACCAGAGGGCGCTTCAAGGGCGCATCGCAGCCGGCAAAGACCTTGGTCTGCGGCTTGCCAGCAAGCTCGCAGATGACGCGGGCGTTCCGCTCGGTCCAGTTCAGCGGCACGTTCCCCGCCACGGCGCAGATGCCCAGCACATCAAGCTCTTCCGGGCTGGCCAAGGCCAACAGTATGGCAAAGGCGTCGTCCTGTCCGGGGTCGGTGTCGATGATGATCTTGCGCGGATGGCGGGTCATGGGCAGCTCCTGTTTCGGCCCATCCAACACGGGAGGACTGCGTTTGTCCACCCGCCCCTTGCCCCATCCTCGCTGCACAAATATCCCACGGTGGGGTCCGGGGAGGTGTGAAACCTCCCCGGGTGCCGGCCAAGGGCGTCAGCCGTCGAAATCCACGTCCTCGATCAGCTTCACCGCCGCGCCGCGCGCCTTGGCGATGTCGGACAGGCCCAGGGTGTCGGGCGCGAAGGTTCCCCAGCTTTGCACAAGTGCGGACCGTGGCACGCCCGCCTTGACCGGGAATTCATGGTTGGTTTCGGCGTAGATCTTCTGTGCTTCATCCGAGGAAAGCCACTCCATCAGCTTCAGCGCCGCCGCCTTGTTGGGCGCGGCCTTGGTCATCGCCACCCCCGAGATGTTCATGTGGGATCCACCCCCTTCGAACACCGGGAAGTCGATGCGGATGCTTTGCGCATATTCCTTGTCGGCGTCATCGCTCAGCATCTGGCCGATGTAGTAGGTGTTTCCGATGGCAATGTCACATTCGCCCGACCAGATCGACTTGACCTGATCGCGGTCTACGCCCTGCGGCTTGTGCGCCAGATTGGCTTTCAGCGCCAGCAGCCAGGTCTTGGTCTCCTCGGGCGAGTGGTGCAGCAGGTAAGCTGCCGTCAGCGCCACGTTATAGTCGGCCAAGCCCGAGCGCATGCAGAGGCGGCCTTTCCACTTCGGGTTGGCGAGGTCTTCGTAGGTGGTCACCTCACCGGGTTTCACGCGGTCCTTGCTGGCATAGACAACGCGAGAACGGGTTGTGAGGCCGAACCACATATTGGCCGGGTCGCGGTATTCGGGGGGGATGTTCGCCTTCAGCACCGGGTCGTCGACCGGCTGGATCACATTGGCATCGACCAGTTCGATCAGGCGGCCGATGTCAACCGTCAGCACCAGATCGGCCGGGGAGCGGTCACCTTCGGCCTTCAGACGCTCGGCCATGCCCTTGTCGACAAAGGCCACGTTGACGTCGATGCCGGTGTCAGCAGTGAACTGGTCCAAGAGGGGTTGGATCAGTTCGGGCTGGCGGTGGGAATAGATGTTGACCTCGTCCGCAAGCGCGGGGCTGGCGAAGAGCAGGGCTATCAGAGCGATGCGCGACATGGTTGAGTCCTTTTGTCGGGTATTATCCGACTTAGACTGCGAAACTGCCGCGCGGTCAATAGGTGACAAAAACACTTTGGCGCGAGGGTGGGGGCAAAAATCTTCCGCGAAAATTTCTAGAGTCAGTCCTCTGGAAGTTTGTCCGCGGCCCGGGCACGGTTCCAGAGCGCGTCCATCTCGGCCAGATCGGACTGATCGGGGGTCTTGCCTGCCTCGGCCAGCCAATCCTCGATTTTGGCGAAGCGCCGCATGAACTTGGCGTTGGAGCCGCGCAGGGCCGCTTCGGGGTCCACCCCCATATGGCGGGCGAGGTTGGCCATGACGAACAAAAGGTCGCCCATCTCCTCGATCACTTCCACCGAGGTCAGCGTATCGCGCGCCTCGACCAGTTCGGCCATTTCCTCGCGCATTTTGTCCAGCACCTGATCGGTCGAGGGCCAGTCGAACCCGACCCGGGCCGCGCGCTTTTGCAGCTTGACCGCCCGCGTCAAGGCCGGCAGACCCAAAGCCACGCCGTCCAGCACGCGCGCCTTCCCGCGTTCTGCGGCTTTCAGCTTCTCCCAATCCACGGTCTGCTGGGCGGCGGATTTGTCGCGGCTTTCTTGCCCGAAGACATGCGGGTGGCGGGCCAGCATCTTGTCGCTGATGGCGCGGGCCACGTCGTCAAAGCCGAAGAGCCCGGCCTCCTCGGCCATCTGGGAATGGAAAACCACTTGCAGCAGAAGGTCACCCAACTCCCCCGGCAGTTCCCCCCAAGCCTCGCGATCAATCGCATCGGCGACTTCATGCGCCTCTTCGATCGTGTAGGGGGCGATGGTGGCAAAGGTCTGCTCGATATCCCAGGGGCAACCTGTGGTTCTGTCGCGCAACCGACGCATGATCTCGCGCAGGCGCGTAATCTGGCCATTCGGCCCGCCATCTGGGTCACGGACGAGGTCATCAGAAGCTAGGGCCATTGCCGATCCCTTCGTTTTCAGGTTTGATCAAACGGACAAATCAGGAGAGTCCCATGCCCGTCCTCAATCGTATCGCCGCTTATGCCGAGGAAATGAAGGGCTGGCGGCGGTATCTGCATCAGCATCCGGAACTTTCCTTCGACTGTGTCAACACGGCGGCCTTCATTGAAGCGCGTCTGCGCGAGATTGGCGTGGACGAGATTCACACCGGCATCGCCAAGACCGGCATCGTGGCGATTGTGAACGGCACGGGGCCGGGGCCGACCATCGGCCTGCGCGCCGACATGGATGCCCTGCCGGTGGTCGAGGTGACTGGCAAGGATTATGCTTCGACCATCAAGGGCAAAATGCATGCCTGCGGACATGATGGCCACGTGACGATGCTGCTGGGGGCGGCCAAGTACCTCGCCGAAACCCGTCGTTTCGCGGGCCGCGTCGCGCTGATCTTTCAACCAGCGGAAGAGGATGGCGCGGGCGGCCAAGTCATGGTGCAAGAGGGCATCCTCGACCGGTTTGACGTGGCCCAAGTCTACGGAATCCACAACGGGCCCAACATGCCCTTTGGCCATTTCTTCACGACGCAGGGCGAGATCATGGCCTCGGTCGATACGGCGTTCGTTTATATCACCGGCAAGGGCGGACATGGCGCCACGCCGCATGATTGCGTCGATCCAGTGGTGGCCGTGGTCGGCATGGTTCAGGCGATCCAGACCATCATCCCGCGCAATGTCTATGCGCTGGATGAGGCTGTAATCTCGGTGACACAGATTCACACCGGCACCGCGTCGAACATCATCCCCGAGGAGGCGATGTTCTGCGCCACGATCCGCTCGTTCAAGCCCGAGGTGCGCGCGCTGTTGAAGAAGCGCTTCCATGAGATCGTTGAAGGTCATGCGCTGGCTTACAACGTCAAAGCCCGGATTGACTACGACTGGGGCTATCCGGCCACCGTCAACACCGCCGCCAATGCCGCCTTTGCCACCGAAGTCGCCGCCGAAATTGCCGGTCCCGACGGTGCAAATGGCAATGCCAACCGCGAAATGGGCTCCGAGGATTTCAGCTACATGCTGGAAGCCCGGCCCGGTGCCTATCTGTTCCTTGGCACCGGCCCCGGGGCTGGACTGCATCACCCGGCCTTTGATTTCAATGACGAGGTGGCCCCGATCGGCGCCTCGTTCTTCGCGCGTCTGGTTGAACGCGCGCAGCCTTTGGCTTGAAAGGTGTGCCAAAGGGCGCGAGACTGCTGTGACAGGGACGAGGGTGATCATGCGCAGATGGATTCTCTTGGCGGCGTTTCTTCCGGGCGCGGCCTTTGCCACGCCGCAGGACGGCACTTTCGTCAACCCTGAAGGCGTCTTGCTGAGCGTCAGCGGGGCGTTGAATGGCGGGTTTGACTTCTCGCTGGTGGCGGGCGGGACGGATGCAGGCAATGTCTGCACCGAGGGCGACACAGCTTGCCTTCAGATTGATGGCCATGCCGATGCCTCGCCCAAGGGCTTCACCTATGTTGACCCGAACGACGATCATTCGCGCATCTTCTTTGCCGAGGTGCCAGAAGGCCTGCGGATCCTCTCGACCATCGGCGATCTGG
>CANBRQ010000140.1 GCA_947371955.1 Paracoccaceae bacterium
AGGTAACAGTTGGATTTGATCAGCTGCTTGAAGGTAAGCGCAATGAAATCGATCTGGATGCAGATATCGAAGATCAATACGACGTTATCATTTCAGGTTTGGAAACATTCGAAACTATGCTTGCCGATGTCGAATCACTCGACCCAAAAGAACTATTTAAAGAGGCGAATGAACGCCTTCGTGACGACATCAGTGAAGTCATGAAAAGACAGGAGGAACATCGGGCCGAGCGAGAGGATTCCGGCGATTGGGATGTGTTCTCACCGAGCAAACCCGCGCCGCAGGCGCGTGACGAGAAACCAAATCCTGGCGTGCGATCTATCTTTGAGGATGTGGACGGCGCGCAGTGAAGATGCAGTTTGTCTTCGATCCGGTCAAGGCTCGCTTGCGGCAGTCAAGACTCTTCGGGGGTGGAATCGCGCCACGCCATGCAAACGGTCAAATAGGCGCGAGCATCCTGACTCAGGCGGACGATTCCAAGCTCGCGGGCCAATTCCAGAACTGGGTCTTCAGCGCTGGCGATTGTCTCTGCCTTTGAGTCGTGAAGAGCGGCGATCTCGGTACGCGACACATCACGGACTGTGCGGTCCGCCAGACCCCGGAAGGGCCTACGCAGCCCCTTAGTGCCGGAGGCCCACAGAAAGTTGACACCATCTTCCTCTTGCTGCTCGACCCCATGCAGATTGGCGGCGACACGCTCCTGAATACGGTGGCCGGTGCGCTGCCAGCCATGCGATTGCGCAACCTTGCGCGCCAGCAACGACAGCGGCAAGGGACCCTCGGCCGCGACCACAGTGGCGATCAGGGCCTGCAAGTCGGAGCTGTAATCGGCTTCGAAGAAGCGATCCGCATCCATAAAGGACGTGCTAGACACCGGGATGGGCGGCGGGGCAACGACCGGAGCATCCACAAGAGGTGCCGCTGCGAAGGCCGGTGTCCGATTGGGCGTCAAACTCGGCATTTCCTCGGTTGGCGCCAACTCCGCAACCGCAGGCAAAACCTCTGTCACGACCTGAACGGCTGCCTCTGCTGCGACACGACGCGCCTCGCGGCTACGATCCAAGGCCGCACGCAAGGCAGCGTCGATCCTTGCCACAACCGACTCCGCATTGCGGAACCAATCGGTCGACCATATCCGCAGGATCGTCCAGCCCATCCCCTCCAGCACTGCTTGTCGCACTTTGTCGCGGTCGCGAGCGGTGGCCGAGCTATGATACTGAGCGCCGTCACACTCAATCCCAGCCAGCCAGGCGCCTGCCAGATCAGGATGTACCACGCCAAGGTCGATGCGAAATCCTGAAACGCCGATCTGGGGCCGCAACTCCCATCCCTTCGCGGAAAGGGCCGCGGCCACCGCTTCTTCGAACGGGCTTTCCGCCGGTCCGACCGAGCCCTTGTCTTGGGCCGATAAAGCGATCGGCCCGCGCGCCGCGAAATCAAGGAAGGCCTTGAGGTCACGTACCCCCCGCGCCGCCGTGCGGGTTAGGTCGATCTGGTCGGCGCTTAACGAGGCAAAAACGTGTAATTCGCGCCGCGCCCGAGTGACCGCCACATTCAGCCGCTTTTCACCGCCATCGCCATTCAGCGCACCGAAGGCCATCGCAAGCTTGCCGGCCTGATCCGGCCCAAAGGTGATCGAGAACAGCATGATATCGCGCTCATCCCCTTGGATGTTTTCAAGGTTCTTCACGATCAGCGGTTCATCGCGGGCCTCTTCGAAGAACCATTCCAGCGCCGGATTGCCCCGCCGCTCTTCATCCAGCAAATCCAGGATCAACCCCTGTTGCTGGGCGTTGAAGGTGATAACCCCCAGGGTATGCCGATCTTTCTCGGGCAGTTTCAGCGCCCCGGTCAGGCGCTGCATGATCATCGCCACAATCGCCTTCGCCTCGGTCGCGTTGGTGCGCCCGGCGCCCCTTGCATAGACACCAGCCACAGGATGCAGATGCACAGCCCCGCCCGCCGCATCGGGAGCCGGAAAGGTTACAAGCCTACGGTCGTAGTAGTGGTGATTGGAAAAAGCGATCAGACTTTCATCCCGGCTGCGGTAGTGCCAGTTGAGGTAGTGCGAGCGTATCCCCGCCGCCGTCACCTCATCCAGAATAGAGGGCATGTCCTTTTCAAACTCGGCGATTTCCTCGCCCTCTTCCTCGGTGCGGCCGAAGAAGTTCGTCGGTGGCAGCTGGCGCGGATCGCCCACCACAATCGCCTGCCTGCCCCGCGCGATCGCCCCGATCGCGTCCCATGTGGTGATCTGCGACGCCTCGTCAAAAATCACCAGATCAAACTGGGCCTGCCCCGCAGGCAGATATTGGGCGACCGACAGGGGAGACATCAACACGCAGGGCGCAAGCTTGCCGAAACTGTCGGGGATCTGCCCGATCAGAGCGCGGATCGGCATCGAGGGTTTCTGCAGCCCCATCTGGTGCCGCAGTACTCCGAGTTCGGAATTTCGCGGTACGCCATCGCGCACGGGCAGACGGTGATTGATGCGACGCATCACTTCGCGCGGGGCCAGTCTCAGGGCCGCCTCGTCAAGATCGCGGAACCGTTTGATGGCATCCTCATGCGACCAGAAGGCAAAATCGCGCAAGGTCGGGCTGGCATCCATCGCAAGCCGCAGCCACCACGCCATATAGGCCTGCTCGAACGCCGTTTCTGGATTGGCCACCAACCTGGCTTCCAGCGCCGTCACAAGATTAGCAAGCCCAAGGGCCAGGGCAATCTCGCGGCTGTCCTGCCATTTTGTCCAGTCGGCAAAGCGGGCCTGTTGGCCGGGCAGGTCTGCCAATGCCGCCATCAGATCGGCAAGTGGCATTTCCGGTGCAATCCGCCCGCCTGCCGCGACGAAGGTCTGCTGGCGGGCTTGAACCTCTACCTCCGCAGCGGCAAGCCCGGCCAGACGAGCCACCAGATCACCGCCACCCGCCCGCATCAACCCCAACCGAAGCGCGCGCCATTTGGCCTGATCGACCCCGGCAGCGGCCATGTCAGCCTCCAGCTGGCGAAAGGCCTCGGCCCCGGTCAGGATATGTTCCAGCGCGGCCAGATCAGTCTCTGGCCCGGCAAATCCGGGCAAACGGGTCAGGGGAAGCGTCGCAATGTCGTGATCCAGCCGCAGGATCTTCCGCAGGGCGGCAATGTCGCGCGCGGGGTCGGCGGTGCCTGTGGTCGCATAGGTCTGCAACAGCTTTTGCACCTTTGCACTGGCCATCCCGGCCAAGGGCCACATCTTGGTTTGCGCCTCGCGCCATTGCAATTCCAGCGCCTCTAACGGAATCGAAGGCAGATCGCCCAGCGGATAAATCGCAGCAAGCGACTCTACCGCCGCCTGACGTCGCGCCAATAGGGCACGCAACTGCAGAAGTGCCGCCTTCATCGCAGAAAGGTCCACACCATCGGTAGCCCGCAGATCGACCTGCCCGGGCAAGGCATAGCCCAGGACAGCCAACGCAGGTCGTGCGGCGTCAACGTCGGGCAAACCGAACATAGTGGCAATCTCTGCCGCGACAGTTTGGCTGTTCAATAGGCTTTGCCGCAGGCCCGACGCTGCCGCCAGAAACTCATCTTCCCATTGATAGGACCACTGCTTGGCGGCCACTAAGGCCAAGGACGGTTTCCCGGCACCTCCGCCAACAATACCGAACCGGCGGCCCAGAATCCCCGCCAGTTCGCGCAGCCGCTGGTACGTCGCTTTGTCATGGCAATCCTTGCCCGCGAACTGCAGGGTGAAGGGCGCTTTACCCTTCGCCGTCCGCCCGATCGCCTGAAACACGCTGAACCCTTGCGTCCCGGGTTCATGCAGGGCCGCCACATAGGCGTTCAGGCCATTGCGGGTCAGGCGCAGATCGTCCGACAGCTTCACCCAGTCCTGCGCGCCCACCTCTGCCAGTCGGTCCCATGACCGGCCCAGTTGCGCCAGAACGACCTTGCGGTCCGCCTTGTTGGAGTGCAACTCCAAACAGGCTTCGCCCAGACCATGCGCCTCAAGCCTGCGATGCACCACATTCAGTGCTGCCGCCTTTTCCGCCACGAACAGCACCGTGCGGCCCTGTGCCAGCTGGTGCGCGATGATATTGGCGATGGTCTGGCTTTTGCCGGTGCCCGGCGGGCCGATCAGCACGAAATCATGCCCCGCACCTGCCGCCATTACCGCTGCAAGCTGCGAGCTGTCGGCGGGCAAGGGCGTGACCAGATCCCCCGGGGCAATCCGCAGGTCCACATCACGTGCCTGCGGCATCGCCTCACTGGTTCCAACAAAGCCTTCGGTCGGGTTGTCGACCAGATGACGGACAAGGCGGCTTTCGCGCAGGCTGTCGGTGCGGTCGACCAGATCCTTCCACATCAGGTACTTGGCAAAGGAAAAGGTCGAAAGTCCAAGGGTCGTGACCACTTCAAACCCTGGCACATCGCGCACCTTGCGGCGCAGGATGTCAAAGATCAGCGGAACGTCGATGCCGGACTGATCGCGCGGCAGGTCGCCTTCCAGTTCGGGAAACCGCAGGTCGAAATCGCGCTTGAGGAATTCCAAAAGGGTAGAGTTGATGCGCACATCGTCTTCGTGATGTGACAGACGGAATTCCGACCGGGCAGAGGTGCGGTCCAACCGGACCGGAACCAGCAGCAGGGGCGCCCGATAGTCGCGCGCCTCGCCCGCGTCTCGTTTCCAGCGCAGGAAACCTGCCGCCAGAAACAGGGTGTTGGTGCCACCCTCTTGCGCGTCGCTTTTGGCCTTGCGGTACAATTCGGTCAGCCGCGCCGTCATTTCGCGCCCGGTCAGGGGAACGGCAATCTGCCCTCGCGTCAGCGCATCGCGTGCAAGTTCTTCTTCGATGCGCAGCCGGTCCTTCGCCAAGAGATCTCGTCCGGCCAGGGCATTTTCGTCCGCCAACGCCAACAGCCGGTAAGAGGTGCCGTCGGCCAGCGCATCCTCCAGCACCGCCACGTCCGGGCAGATCAGCGGCACGGTCTGCCGCGTTTCCTTGAAGTTGACCAGGCGGTTGGCCAGCGACAGGTCCAGAAGCTTGCGCTGCCAGCGCTGCACCCTCCCAAGGGGAGTCGCTGGTTCCTCGGTGGCGCGGTCACCGGGCAACAGCCCAAGGTCGATCGGCTTTGGCAGCGCGGCCGGGGCTATTTCGGCGGCTTCCGTCACTAGGGCTTCGGCCGTCCGGTGGCTGGCCAGCGGGCGGATCCGAGCAGCCCTCGCCCGCGCTATGTCCAGGGCCACAAGAAACTCGGCCTCGTGCGCTTCGCCCAACCGAGCCTTGCCTGCGGCCACCGCCTCGTCAAAGCCGGTAGCGGGCCGGCGGGTCATCAGCGTGGTTTCAAAGGGCACGAACTCTCGCGCGAAAACCGCCTTTCGCACGGCCATCACATCAGGTTCCAGTGTGCGACCAAAGTCTTTCGCTGACAGCCAGACCCCGGCCCAAGCATGGCCTTGCGCAAACAGGACCACGGTATTCAAACCCGCCGCCTCCAGCACCGCCGTAGCCAGAAGCGCGCTGTCCAGACAGGTGGCCAGCCCTTCTGACCTGATCCGTTCCGGGTCGCGCACCTTCTGGCCAACCCGCTCGAACGAGGCGGGCGGCACGGCATAGGCCAGCCCCAACCCGGTCAGCGCCGACCACACCGCCCCGGCCAGCATCCAGACCCGACCCGGATCGCCGGACTGATAGCCTTCCAGCGCTCCACTATGCCCGCCCCGTTCCAGAAGTCGCGAGGCCTCTTTCAGCACGGCAGCGACCACCCCGTGATTGGGCGACACGAACGCCGCCAGCAACTGCCCGCTTTCCGCGAGACCCGCCCATTCATCGCGCGCCAAAAGGTCAACCGGCTGACCAAGCCGCGCCAGTTCCGTTTCGCCCTGACGCAGAACCAGATCAATGCGGCCAATCTCTGCCTCGTTCAGCCCACCCAGCAACACGGTGTCCAGCGGTGTTTCCAGATCCTGTAACGCGATCTCTGCACCGGGGGCGATGCGGTCAATCTTCCATTCCCGCGCGCGCAGCACGGCGGGGCTGGCGGAAAGTTGCAGGGTCAGCCGTTCTACCGCCTCACGCCCGGTATTCCGCACCGACAGCGCCTTCAGCACGCCCACGCCATTCTGCGCCATGGCAAAATTCACCCGCGCTGCGACTTGAGCCTGCAAGGCCAGCCGGACCAGAGGCAGATCCTCCGCAGGCGAAGGGGTCAAGGCGGCGTCAGTATCGGTCATCGCGTGCCCTTGGATTGCAAATTGTGGATCGTCACGCCTGGACATTCGGCGCGGGCAATGTCGCACAGATGGGCATGGTGGGTCAGATAGATGACCTGGCCGGTCAGGCTCATGTCAGCCAGCAGCCGAAACGCCTCGGCGGCGCGGTCATTGTCAAAAGTTTCCATGATGTCATCGGCCAAAAAAGGTACGGGTTTGCGGCTTTTGGCCAACTCATGATAGCCCGCCACCCGCAGCGCAAGGTACAGCTGGAACCGCGTGCCCTTTGACAATTCATCCGCCAGCTTGGCCCCGCCATCCTGTGCCACGGCCACCAGAACCTCGCGCCCGGCGTCTTTGGGATGGGCGGCAAGGCTGCGATAGGCGCCGCGGGTCAGCATTGAAAACGCGGCAGAGGCGCGGGCCAGCATTGCACTGCGATGGGTGTCGCGATAGCGTTGCAAGGCCTTGTCGAGCACCAATATCCCCAGACGGCGGGCCAGATGCGCGCGGGCGCCTTCGGCCAGCGCCTCCAGCACATTGGCACGCGAGGCCTCAATCCGGGCGACGGCATCATCCCCGCCCACCGCCTGCACCTGACGGCGCGCTTCGGCCAGTGCGGCAAAGCGTGCTTGCAGCTGATCGTTCGCGTGATCCGCCTCCAGTTTCAGCGCCGCAGCCTCTGCCTCCAACGTCACGCGGTCGGACAGCACGTCACAGCCCTGCCCGCCCGCTTCTGCCAGTTCGCGTTCGCAGGTTGCAATATCTTCTCGCAGGGCAGCCGCCTGCAGGCAGCCCGCCACAACGCCGGGCAGATCGGCCACGTTGGTCGCCAGCCCTTCTGCCATTTGCAGCAAGGCCGCCTGTGCCGCCTGATCCTGCGCCGTCAGATCGGCCAGCTTCTGACGCGCCTGTGCAAGGGCACCGGCCTCACGCGTCAGCGCCGCCTGCGTCAGTTCGGCTGCGCGCAGACGGGTGGTGATCACGTCCCACCGGGTCGCCGGGTCCAGGCCAAGCGCTGTGGCAATCGCGGCACTTTCGTCGGCAAAGCTGTCACGGTTGGCGGTCATCTTGGTAATACGGCTGACCAGTCCGTCATACAGCAAAACGGCCTTGTCCAAACGGTCAAGCCCCGCCAGAGCGAAAGCCACTGCGGTAGAGTCCTGCCCGGCCAGCCAGGTTTCGCCAGTCAGGTCCTGCCAGTTCAACTGCCACAAACGTTCCGCTTCTGCGGCATCGGCAAGGTCGGTCTGCCGCTCGGCCAGAGCCGCCTTGGCGTCGCGGGCCTGTTCGCGCAGAGCGGCCAAGGCGCGATCCGCCTCGATGCGGGCCTGGGCTTTAGCCCACAAAAGGTCAAGCGGCCCCTCTGCACCGCCCAAAGCCTGCCGCAAGGCCGCCTCGGCCTCGGCCACGGCGCGCAGACGGGTCTGACGGTCACGGTCGGCCTCGCTCCACAAAGTGCGGCAGGTCAGGGCTGTGGTCCGCGCCTCAAGCCACTGGCGCAGTTCGGCAAGGGCTTGACCCGGCAAACCGAGCGAGGCCATGGCTGCGGCCACTTCGGCCTCGTGGTCGCGCAAGGCCTGTTGCGCGATGCCGTGCCCGGCTTCAGCGCGTGCCAGAGCCTGCGACGCCAAGGCCTTGGCTACGCGCTCTGCCGCCTGCACGCGTGCATCGGCCTGTAGCTCGGCAAGAAGGGCGGCAATCTGGTCATCCTGCCGCATCGCCGCTTCAAACTCTGCCGCGCTGGTGGACGACAGGGTTTGCCGGTGATCGGCCCATAGGCGTTCGCGCAGGCTGCGCGCCGCTGCGGCATCGGCCAGACCCAGCGCAACCCCGTCCTCGGCATCAGGAACAGCGGCGCGGGCCAGATCTTCGCGCAACGCCGCCACCTGCCGCGCCGCATCGGACAGGGCGACGCGCAACGCCTCTGCCCGGTTTGCCCAAGCCTCCACCTGCCAGCTGCCCGGCACCGCCAGCAGCGCCAGGTCGTCGGCACTGCCGCGCCACGGGCTGACCGCCGCCATCTTCCGGGCAAGGTCATCGCTTGCCATAGCGACAGCGTATTCGGCCCTGGTCAATGCCTCTGCCGGATCGCGCTGCTTCAATCGAGTCAAGAGCCCGGCCAGCACCGCTGGATCGCCGGCCGTTTCAGGCTCCGCCCCGGCATCCTTCAGGCGCTGTTCCATCTTTGCCGCGGCCTCGGCCGATTTCGCAGCCTCTTTTGCTGCCGATGCCTGGGCAGCCTCCAGGCCAGAGCGCCTTGCAATCAACTGACGCAGACCTGCCATCGCCGCAGGCTGCAACAAGAGGCTGCGCGGATCAACGTCCGCTTTGCCAATCTGGACCAAAGCCGAAGCAATCTCTGCGGCTTGCGCCTCTGCCTCGTTGCGCCGGTTGGGCAAGTCCTTGACAGCTTCGTCATGGGCGGCGCGCAGGGCCTCGGTGGCGACGATGCGGCCTGACATCGCCAGCACGTTGGGATCAGCGGCCAGCGCGGCCAGCGCACGTTCGGCGGTGCCCTGCGCCAGCAAAGTCTCTTCGCGCCGTACCGCAGCCGTGGCCATATCCTTCTGCACCTGAGCCAGCCTTTCGGCCCAGCCAGGTGGCAGCGGCAAAAGATCTGCAAATGGCAAAAACTCTGCCTGCAGGCGCTGCAGACGCGCCTGAAGCGGCAGCAGGCGCAACTGCTGTTGCACTTGCCCCAGCGTCCGCATCAAGGCTTCGTGCTCCGCCTTGGCGACCTTTAGGGCCGTTTCAGCCTCTGCCTCGGCGGCAACCAGCGCCTTGTAAGCCCCAGTCTGCACATCTAGCGCACGGCGTTGATCTTCCAGCGCTACCAGCGTGGCCTTGGCATCGGTGACCGGGCCCTTGCGACCGCCGACTCGGTAGAAAGCATCTGCCTCGGCCCGCAAGGCTTCCAGCTTGCGGCCAAGATCAGCCATGCCGGCACTGGCGGAGAACAGCATCTCGCCCAGGTCACCTTTGCTGGCCAGTATCCCGTCACCGCCCTGTTCCAGTGTGACATCGTCCAGTGAAAACATCGCCGCATAGCTTTCACGCGTCAACCCGCCAAGCCCGCCCTGCAGCAGCGCCTCGGGCAGGATCGCGCCATTGCGGTCCATCAAAGAGCTTGTGGCCTTCTTCACCCGGACCACCTCGACCTCGGCGCCATCGATGCCCAAAGCCGCACTGATCCGCATGGTGGAATAGGGATGCAGAAAGCCATAGCCACTTTGCGAGGGGATGCCGAACAACAGGTCCAGCCATGCCGAAAGCGCCGTCGACTTGCCTGCCTCGTTCGGCCCGAAGATCAGATGCAGATCTGGCGCACCGGGGGCGGGCGCAGGAAGGGTCAGGCTCTGGTCGGTGAAATGTCCATAGCGCGTCAGGTCCAGGCGGTTCAGCCGCATCAGGCGGCCTCCCCGGAACCCAGTCGCGCCAGCACCTCTGCCACACCCAAGGCCAGCAAATCATCCCGTGCGGCGGCGGTGGCGGCATCACTTTGCCCCAGCAACATGCGCAACTCTTTGGGCAGGGCCTTCAATAGGTCGTCAATCTCGCGGTCGGCTGCGGCCAGGATGGCCGGGTCTTGCGCCAGACCGGCCACCGCCTCTGCGGCAATCCCGGCCATCAAGCCACTGCCTGCGACCGCAGTGCCGCTTTGCGTGCCGTTTTCGACCTTGTCGATCCAGACAGAACCGACCCCCTCGGCCACCGAAACAGCCTCTTCGCGCAGCATGTCCAGATCGCGCAGTATGCGCCAGGCCAGCGGCGTGGTGCCGGTTAGCCGAGGCCGCAGCACCAGCGTATCCTCGCTGGCTTGGCGCCGCATGGCCCGAATGCCCTGCCCCAGTCGCGCCACCAGTTCGGACCAGTCGGTCAGGCCTTCAACCTTCACGTCAACCCGGTCAAAACGCACCGGCGCCAGCACTCGCGCCTCCAGCGAGACCGCGCCTTGATCCGACACTGACACCAGCGTCACAGATTTCTCGCCCGCCTCGCCAATGTCCCTGCCTTGGGGAATCCCCGGCATCACCACCGTCGCCCCCCCCGTCATGGACCGAGCGCAGGTGGATATGCCCCAGCGCCCAATAGCCATAACCCGCGCCTTGCAGATCGGCGGCAGAACAGGGCGCGTAAACGTCATGCCCGGCGCTGCCGTTCAGGCTGGAATGCATGATCCCGATGTTGAACGCCCCCGGCACCGGCGTTGGGTAATGGCCCAAAAGACTGTCCGGCGCCTGCGGTTTGGCAAAGCTCAGCCCATGGATCGCTACCGGCAGCGCGCCGTCGATTACCTTGGTCGAGGCTTTGGCCCCAAACACTGTCACCAAGGGCGGAAACACCAGTTCCCGCGTTACCTTTGACATGGCGTCATGATTGCCGCGGATGAGAAAGGTCGCAATCCCGGCCGCATCCAGCCTTTGCAGTTCCTGCTGCAGAAAGCGGGCGGTTTTCATTGAAACCTGATCCCCGTCATAAAGGTCGCCGGCGATCAGCAGGGCATCCACCGCCTCGGTCAGGCAAAGGTCCACGATCCGGGTCAACACGGTTCGGGTCGCCACCCCGACCGCGTCCTGCAGGGCCGGGTCACGCAAGGCCAAAGACTTCAGCGGAGAGTCCAAGTGAATGTCTGCAGTATGTACGAACCGAAATGCCAAATTGGACCCGCATATGACCGAGATCTTCTGACCATCAACGTACTCTGCCGATTCGCAACCGTCGATAGAAACTCGTGGGGACTTTCAATTATCTAGCATCGATCTTCCGGGCTTCTTAGGGTCAGGACCCATTGATCTTGCTGCCGCCGCGTGATTCAGGCTCCGTAAGGAGACCGATCAATGAGCAATCTGTTCTGGCTGACCGACGGGCAAATGGCGCGTCTTGAACCGTTCTTTCCCAAGAGCCATGGTAAACCGCGCGTCGATGATCGGCGTGTTCTGAGTGGGATAATTTTCATCAATCGCAATGGGTTGCGTTGGTGCGATGCGCCCCGAGAGTATGGTCCGCCGAAGACCC
>CANBRQ010000141.1 GCA_947371955.1 Paracoccaceae bacterium
CCCCCCCCCCCCCCCCCCCGGCCAGCCAAAAGACCCTTATGTCCCGCCCAGTCTCCCCCTACCACCAGCCCGGTTTCTACGACGCAGCACTTGCCAAGGGCCGCCACCGCGACATCGTGGGTGGCAGGTGGGAGGAGACTGGTCTGGTCCAGATGCAACTCCTCCTCGCCGCAGGGCTTGACCGTCATCACACCTTTCTCGACATCGGCGCCGGCTCCCTGCGGCTTGGCTGCCGGGTCGTGCCGTATCTGGACCCCGGCCGCTACTGGGCCACCGATCTCTCCGGCGCGCTGATGAAGCGCGGCTATGATCTTGAACTGCAGGATAAATCCCGCCTGCCCGAAGATCACCTGATCGAGGATGCGCACTTCGCCTTCCCCGGCGTGCCCGATACGATCGACATGGCCATGGCCTTCGCCGTCTTCACACACCTGCCGCTGACCCACCTGCAATCTGCCCTGCCCAATATCCGCGCCCGCTTCCCCCGCCTGCAAAAGCTTCTGTTCACGGTCTTCCTCGCCCCCGACGCCGAAGCCGCGCGCGCTGCGCTCCGCCAACCTGACGGCGTGGTCACCCACCCCGACCGCGCGCCCTACCACCACCTCGGCCCCGATGTCGTGCTTGCAGCCCAATCCGCCGGCTTTTCCGCCACCCTGTCCGACCCCTACCTGCCGCGCGGCCAGATCCTCTGCACCGCCGTTCCAAGCTGACTTGATTATTCGGCCCAGCCGGCGGATCATCACAGCATCATTGGAGGCCGCCATGCGCCGTATTCTCGCCGCCCTGCCCGCACTGTTCCTTTGCCTGCCCGTTCAGGCCGACACCCTGTCCGCCGAAATCGGCACCAAGGGTCTGGCCGAAGTCGAGGCCCGCCTCACGGCCCTGCCCGCCCGCACACAGGCCGAGACCTTCACCTTGGGCGGCGTCCAGTTCCTGCGCGCCATCGAGATCAGTTTCCAGGACCGCTGGGCTGCTGGCCTGACTGACCGCTCCGCCATCCTGCCCCTGCTGCGCATGCCGCTGCCGCCCAACCCCACGCCCAAACCTTTCGATCCGGCCTCGGTCGCGGGCATCTTCATCCACACCGGCGACAAGCTGTCAGAAGCCAAGGCCACCCTCGCCACCCTGCCCGACACCGCCGATTTCGGGGTGGAAATCGCCCTCTCCGACCTCTGGTTCGACGTCAACGCCAATGCCACGCGCGACCCCGGCGAAAACATCGCCGACATCATCGGCGGCGCGGCCTTGGGCGGCGTGGCGGAACCTTCCACCGATGGCACCATCCCGCCGCTGACCCTGCACACCGTACGGTTCGATGGCGCGGATGCCAGCTGGCTTGCCGCCTATGCCGACCTGCTGGGCGCCTTCTGCGACATGGTCCGCGCCTATGACCCGACCGAACCCCTGACCCGCATCCTCACGGCGCGCGACAAGATGCTGGCCCTCGGCCCGGCCTATCCGGATGTGATCTTCGGCAGCATCAGCGACGACCCCCCTGCTTTGGAATCCTTCGATCTGATCGCCGTCATCCTCGCCACCCTGAACCAGCAACCGGACAAGGCCCGCATGGCGTCGGCCCGGGATCACCTGCTGGCCACCGTGGCCGAGAACCGCGTCTTCTGGGACCGCGTCGCCCGGGAAACCGATGATCAGCAGGAATGGCTGCCCAACGAACACCAGCACTCCGCCATCGGCCTGGACTTGCCTCCGGGCACCCAAGCCAGCTGGCTGGCCGTTCTGGCGGATATGGAGGCTGTGCTGAACGGCAAGAAACTTCTGCCCTTCTGGCGCGTCGGCCCCCCTGCCGGGATCAATCTGGCCAAGGTCTTCACCGATCCCGCCCCGATCGACGTGGCTGGCTGGGTTCAGGGCTGGGCCGCCCTGCCCTATCTGGAAAAGGGCACCCTGATCGACACCGCATCCACCGATGCATTCGACAGCCTGATGAACGGCCAGTCCATGCTCTTCTCGCTCTACCTGAACTGACCAATCTCCCCGCCCCCTTCATTCAGGCGAAAATATCCCACGGGGGTGCGGGGGTGTGAAACCCCCGCTCCTTTGAGCGGGTGCGGGGGTGTGAAACACTCGGCTCCTGTCGGCGGCCGAGGGGGACTGAACGCCCTGATCCGGGCCCTGCCACCCGAAAACGCCCTTTCAACATTGCCAATTTATTACGCGTGATCACAAAAATTTTTGCTGTGATCACAAATGTCGCTTTTCCCGCACCTGCGACCTTTTCCCATTTTGCCGTTGCAGCAATCTGTGTCAGAAGGCCCCAAATCCACTTTTCGGGGCGCAAGATGAACATCCACGAATATCAAGCCAAGGCTTTGCTGCGCAGCTACGGCATTCCCGTGTCCGATGGCCGCGCCGTCACCCGTGCCGAAGAGGCCAAGACCGCAGCCGGTGAACTCGATGGCCCGCTTTGGGTGGTCAAGGCGCAGATCCACGCCGGGGGCCGCGGCAAGGGCCACTTCGTGGAGCCTGAGGCTGGCGAGAAGGGCGGCGTGCGTCTGGCCCGCTCGGTCGAGGAAGCCGCCGAATTCACCCGCCAGATGCTGGGCCGCACTCTTGTCACCGTGCAGACCGGCCCGGCCGGCAAGCAAGTCAACCGCGTCTATATCGAAGACGGTTCCGACATCGCCAAGGAATTCTACCTTGCCTTGCTGATCGACCGCCAAACCTCGCGCATCTCGATCGTCTCCTCCACCGAAGGCGGGATGAGCATTGAAGACGTGGCGCACGACACGCCCGAAAAGATCCTGTCCTTCTCGGTCGATCCCGCCACCGGCTTTTCCGAATTCCACGGCCGCCGTGTCGCCTTCTCGCTGGGGCTGACCGGCAATCAGGTCAAGTCCTGCGTCGGCGTCCTGAAGAACCTGTACCGGCTCTTCACCGACAAAGACATGGACATGCTGGAGATCAACCCCTTCTGCATCCTGAAAGACGGCAGCCTGAAACTCCTCGACGCCAAGATGTCCTTCGACGGCAACGCCATGTTCCGCCATGCCGATATCGCAGCGCTCCGCGATGAGACGGAAGAAGATCCGAAAGAACTCGCAGCCTCCAAATTCGACCTGAACTACATCGCACTCGATGGCGAAATCGGCTGCATGGTCAACGGCGCGGGCCTCGCGATGGCCACGATGGACATCATCAAGCTTTACGGGGCCGAGCCTGCCAACTTCTTGGACGTCGGCGGTGGCGCCACGAAAGAAAAGGTGACCGAGGCCTTCAAGATCATCACCTCTGACCCGAACGTCAAAGGCATCCTCGTCAACATCTTCGGCGGCATCATGCGCTGCGACATCATCGCCGATGGCGTGATCGCGGCGGTGAAAGAGGTGGGCCTGAAGGTCCCGCTGGTGGTGCGCCTGGAAGGCACCAATGTGGAGCTTGGCAAGGACATCATCCGCAACTCCGGCCTGAACGTCATCGCTGCCGACAACCTGTCGGATGCAGCCCAGAAGATTGTCAAAGCGGTGAAGGGTTAATCACATGTCCGTCCTCGTCAACAAATCCACCCGCGTCATCTGCCAGGGCTTCACCGGCAGCCAGGGCACCTTCCACTCCGAACAGGCCATCGCCTACGGCACGCAGATGGTCGGCGGCGTCACCCCCGGCAAGGGCGGCTCGCTGCACCTGAACCTGCCTGTCTTTGATTCGGTCCATGATGCCAAGCGCGAGACGCAGGCGAATGCGAGCGTCATTTACGTGCCGCCGCCCTTCGCTGCGGATTCCATTCTGGAGGCGATCGACGCCGAGATGGAGCTGATCGTCTGCATCACCGAAGGCATCCCGGTGCTGGACATGATGAAGGTCAAGCGCGCGCTGATCAATTCGAAGTCCCGCCTGATCGGCCCGAACTGCCCCGGTGTCATGACCCCCGGCGAGTGCAAGATCGGCATCATGCCCGGCTCCATCTTCTCGCGCGGTTCGGTGGGCGTCGTCTCCCGCTCCGGCACGCTGACCTATGAGGCGGTCAAGCAAACCACCGACGTGGGCCTTGGCCAATCCTCCGCCGTGGGCATCGGCGGCGACCCGATCAAGGGGAGCGAGCATATCGACATCCTGGAAATGTTCCTCGCCGACCCGGAAACCCATTCGATCATCATGATCGGCGAAATCGGCGGAGCCGCCGAAGAGGACGCCGCCCAGTTCCTCGCCGATGAAAAGAAGCGCGGCCGCTGGAAGCCCACCGCCGGCTTCATCGCCGGCCGCACCGCCCCCACCGGCCGCCGCATGGGCCACGCCGGCGCCATCGTCGCCGGTGGCAAGGGTGACGCGGAATCGAAGATCGAGGCGATGAAGATGGCCGGGATCGTTGTGGCCGACAGCCCGGCGACCTTGGGTGAGGCCGTTATGAAAGCTTTGGGCCGTTAAGACGCCCTTCGTAGGGTGGGGTTAAACCCCACCCTACCGCGCATTTTGAGGAGGATAAGCACGATGACCGAACAGACCCCCAACGCCGCCTTCCGCGCCTCCTCGTTTCTGCAGGGGGCCAATGCGGATTACGTGGACCAACTCGCCGCGCGCTATGCGACGGACCCGGCCTCGGTCGATGGCCAGTGGGCGGAGTTCTTCCGTTTGCTGGGCGATTCCGGGCTGGAGCAGAAGCGGGCCGCCCAAGGCGCCTCCTGGGCGCGCACCGATTGGCCACCGCAACCTTCGGACGATCTGACGGCTGCCATGACCGGCGAATGGCCGGTCGCCGCCGAGCCCAAGGGCGCCGCCAAGCGCATCACCGAGAAGGCCGCCGAAAAAGGCGTCTCGCTGAATGACGCGCAGGTGCGCCGCGCCGTCTTGGACTCGGTCCGCGCCATCATGCTGATCCGCGCTTACCGTATCCGAGGCCACCTCGCCGCCGATCTGGACCCGCTGGGGATTGTCGAACGCGGCAATCACCCGGAACTGGACCCCGCTTCCTATGGCTTCACGGAAGGTGATCTGGACCGCCCGATCTTCCTTGACATGGTGCTTGGCCTGGAAATGGCTTCGATGCGCCAGATCGTCGAGATCGTGAAGCGCACCTATTGCGGCACCTTTGCCCTGCAATACATGCACATCTCCAACCCCGAAGAGGCGGGTTGGCTGAAGGAACGCATCGAAGGCTACGGCAAGGAAATCGCCTTCACCCGCGAGGGTCGCAAGGCGATCCTCAACAAGCTGGTGGAAGCCGAGGGCTACGAGAAGTTCCTCCACGTCAAATACATGGGCACAAAGCGCTTCGGACTGGACGGGGCCGAGGCCCTGATCCCGGCGATGGAGCAGATCATCAAGCGCGGCGGCAATCTGGGCGTGCGCGAGATCATCGTCGGCATGCCGCACCGGGGCCGCCTCAACGTCTTGGCCAACGTGCTGCAAAAGCCCTACAAGGCCATCTTCAACGAATTCCAGGGCGGCAGCTACAAGCCCGAGGATGTCGATGGCTCGGGCGACGTGAAATACCACCTTGGCGCCTCCTCGGACCGCAACTTTGACGGCAATTCGGTGCACCTGTCCTTGACGGCCAACCCCTCCCACCTTGAAGCGGTCAACCCGGTCGTCCTCGGCAAGGTCCGCGCCAAGCAGGACCAGTTCGGCGACACCGACCGGCATCAGGTTCTGCCGATCCTGCTGCACGGCGATGCGGCCTTTGCGGGCCAAGGTGTTGTGGCGGAGTGCTTTGGTCTGTCCGGCCTGAAGGGCCACCGCACCGGCGGCACGATCCATATCATCGTGAACAACCAGATCGGCTTCACAACGTCACCGTCTTATTCCCGCTCCTCGCCCTACCCCACCGACATCGCCCTGATGGTCGAAGCGCCGATCTTCCACGTCAACGGCGACGACCCGGAGGCCGTGGTCCATGCCGCCAAAGTGGCGACCGAGTTCCGCCAGAAGTTCCACAAGGATGTCGTGATCGACATCTTCTGCTACCGCCGCTTTGGCCACAACGAGGGCGATGAGCCCATGTTCACCAACCCGGCGATGTACACCCGCATCCGCAAGCAAAAGACCACGCTGCAGCTGTATGCCGAGCGTCTGGTGAAAGACGGTCTGATGCCGGAAGGCGAGATCGAGGATATGAAGGCCGCCTTCCAGTCTCGGCTGAACGAGGAATACGAGGCCGGCAAGACCTACAAGCCCAACAAGGCCGACTGGCTGGACGGGCGCTGGAAGAACATGCAGCCGAAGGACCTGGAAAACTACCAGCGCGGCGAGACCTGGATCAAACCCGAGACTCTGGCCGAAGTGGGCGCTGGCCTGACCCGCGTGCCGGACGCCTTCGACATCCACAAGACGGTCGCCCGCCAGCTTGAGGCGAAAAAGGAAATGTTCGCGACCGGCAAGGGCTTCGACTGGGCAACGGCCGAGGCCTTGGCCTTCGGCAGCCTTGTCACCGAAGGCTTCCCGGTGCGTCTGTCCGGACAGGATTGCACGCGCGGCACCTTCAGCCAGCGCCACTCGGCCTTCGTCGACCAGATCACCGAAGAACGCCACTACCCCTTGAACCACATCCGCCCCGGTCAGGCGCGGTATGAGGTGATCGACTCCATGCTGTCGGAATATGCGGTGCTGGGCTTCGAATACGGCTATTCGCTGTCCGAACCCAACGCCCTGACCATGTGGGAAGCGCAGTTCGGCGACTTCGCCAATGGCGCGCAGATCATGTTCGACCAGTTCATCTGCTCGGGCGAGTCAAAGTGGCTGCGGATGTCGGGCCTTGTCTGCCTGCTGCCGCATGGCTTTGAAGGTCAGGGGCCGGAACACTCCTCGGCCCGTCTGGAACGCTTCCTGCAATCCTCGGCGCATGACAACTGGATCGTGGCGAACTGCACGACGCCCGCCAACTACTTCCACATCCTGCGCCGCCAGATGCACCGCGATTTCCGCAAGCCCCTGATTCTGATGACGCCGAAAAGCCTGCTGCGTCACCCGATGTGCATTTCGGATGCCTCTGACTTCACCGACGGGTCAACCTTCCACCGCGTGCTGTGGGATGATGCGCAAAAGGGTCACTCGACCGTCAGCCTCAACCCCGACGACCAGATCAAACGCGTCGTGCTCTGCTCGGGCAAGGTCTATTATGACCTTCTGGCCGAACGTGACGCCCGTGGCCTGACCGACACCTATCTGATGCGGGTGGAACAGCTTTATCCGGTCCCGACCGTGTCTTTGACCGCCGAACTCTCGCGCTTCAAGAACGCCGATTTCGTCTGGTGCCAGGAAGAGCCGAAGAACGCCGGGGCATGGTCCTTCATCGAGTCCGAGATCGAAGCGCTCCTCATCAAGATCGGCGCAAGAAACAGCCGTCCGCGCTATGCGGGCCGCATCGCCTCGGCCTCGCCCGCCACGGGTCTGGCCAGCAAACACAAAGCCGAACAAACCGCCCTCGTGAACGACGCCCTGTCCTGAATTAGAGTGGCCTGAATTTGAGTGGCCTGAGGAGAAGAAGATGACCGACGTTATGGTGCCCAGCCTGGGCGAAAGTGTCACCGAGGCCACCGTCTCGACCTGGTTCAAGAAGGTCGGCGATGCGGTGAAACAGGACGAGATGCTGTGTGAACTGGAGACCGACAAGGTCTCGGTCGAAGTGCCCAGCCCGGTGACGGGCGTTCTGGCCGAGATCATTGCGGTGGAAGGCGCCACCGTTCCGGCGGGCGCCCGTCTGGCGATCGTGACGGAAGGTGCCACGGCGGCACCGAAGGCTGCAGCGCCCGTAGCGGCTGTGGCAGCCCCCGCCCCGGTGCTGGCGGCAAAGGACGTCGAAGACGCCCCCGCCGCCAAGAAAGCCATGGCGGAGGCTGGCCTGACTGCGGCCCAAGTCACAGGCTCGGGTCGTGATGGCCGCATCATGAAGGAAGACGTGGCAGCCGCCGTGGCAGCCCCCGCCGCCGCTGTAGCCTCGGCCCCGGCCCCCGCCGCCATCCCCCGCGCGCCGATCCCGGCCGACGATGCCGCCCGGGAAGAGCGCGTCAAGATGACCCGCCTGCGCGCCACCATCGCCAAGCGCCTGAAAGACGCGCAGAACACCGCCGCGATGCTGACCACCTACAACGAGGTCGACATGTCCTCGGTCATGGACCTGCGCAACACCTACAAGGACACGTTCGAGAAGAAGCACGGCGTCAAGCTGGGCTTCATGTCCTTCTTCGTCAAAGCCTGCATCCACGCCCTGAAGGAAATCCCCGAGGTCAATGCAGAGATTGATGGCCAGGACGTCGTCTACAAGAACTACGTCCACATGGGCGTGGCCGTGGGCACGCCAAACGGTCTGGTCGTTCCGGTCCTGCGCGACGCCGACCAGATGTCCTTTGCCGGCATCGAGAAGAAGATCGCCGAAATGGGTCTGCGCGCCCGCGACAACAAGCTGACCATGGCGGATATGCAGGGCGGCTCCTTCACCATCTCGAACGGTGGGGTCTATGGCTCGCTCATGTCCTCGCCGATCCTGAACCCGCCGCAATCGGGCATCCTCGGCATGCACAAGATCCAGGACCGTCCGGTGGTGGTCGGCGGCCAGATCGTGATCCGCCCGATGATGTATCTGGCGCTGTCCTACGATCACCGCATCGTCGACGGCAAAGGTGCCGTCACCTTCCTCGTCCGCGTGAAAGAGGCGCTGGAAGACCCGCGCCGCCTGCTGATGGACCTGTGACCTGACGCAGCACAAGGGGGCCAATATGACCGAACAGACACGCGAAAAGGTCGTATTGGTCTCCTGCATGCGCAACGAAGGGCTGTTTGTGCTGGAATGGGTGGCCTATCACGCTCTCTTGGGCTTCAAAGACATCCTCGTCTTCACCAACACCTGCACCGATGGCTCTGACCTGCTGCTGGACCGGTTGCAGGCGCTTGGTCACGTCACCCATGTCCGGCACGAGCCTGCACCGGGAAAATCCCCGCAGATCAACGCGATGGAGATTGCCTTCACCCACCCCGCCGTGACCGGTGCGGACTGGATGCTCCATATCGACGCCGATGAGTTTCTGGTGGTGACCACAGGCGACGGCAGCGTTCATGCGCTGCTCGACGCCGTGGCCCCCGCCGATGTGGTGGCGATCTCTTGGAACCTCTTCGGCAATGCCGGCCTGACCGAATGGCAGGGCGGCCCGGTTCTGCCGGCCTTCACCCTTTGCCAAGGCCAGCCCACCCGCCGCACCGTCAACCACAAGTCCTTGTTCCGCCCTTCGAAATTCCAATACGCCATCGACCACATGCCAAAGATGCCCTTGGTCGACCCGGTGATCGTCAAGAACACGGCGGGGGTCGAGATCAACGACGCCTCTTTGAAAACCGCCCGCAAAAGCCGCTACAAGGCCAAGTTCAAGCACATCACCTTCCAGAACGCCGTCATCAACCACTATGCGCTGAAGTCCGACGACCTTTACATGATGAAGAACGACCGTGGCGATGGTCAGGCGCTGGCGCATTCGAAATACTTCCTGAACTCGATGTTCTACCTGCGCTACAACCGGAACGAGGCCGAGAACCGCGATATCCTCGCCTTGTGGCCGCAGGTTCAGGCGAAGATGGAAGACCTTGCCGCCGACCCCGAAATTCGCCGCCTGAACGACGCCTGCCTGCAAGCCTACCTGCAGCGCCGCGCCTTGGTCCTGACGCCAGAACAGCGCGCCGCCTGGACCGCAGACCCGAACATCCCGGACGAGGTGGAGGGCCTGGACGATGCATAGCCCCCCACCAATCCCTTGCCGCACGACCATGAACCTGTGACAAATCCTGACTAAGCTCCACCGCGTCCCTGTCTGAATAGGCTCCCCATGACCCCTGAACTGACCGCCCTCGCCCTGTCGGCCCTGTTGCAGGTGGTGCAATTCACCGTCTTCGCGGTCCCGGCCAATATCGAACTGACCCCGGCCTATACGAAGAGCCCGCGCGACCAGCCGCCCCCCCGGCCTCTGTCCCGGCTGACCGGTCGCCTGCAACGCGCGCTCAACAACCATTTCGAGGCGCTGATCCTGTTCAGCATCGCCGTCGTGGTGGTGACCCTGTCCAACCAGTCCAGCGGCCTGACCGCCGCCTGCGGCTGGACCTACCTCGCGGCCCGCCTCCTGTATATTCCCGCTTACGCCTTGGGCTGGGCCCCGTGGCGCTCGGTGATCTGGGCCGTGGGCCTCCTTGCAACCATCGTGATGCTGCTGGCCGCCTTGCTCTAGGTTTGTCTTCACCAAAGGAAGACAGAATAAAGACGCAAGGAAGACGCCAAGAACTGAAGGAAAAGACCATGGCTGAGTTTGATGTGATCGTGATCGGCGCCGGGCCCGGTGGCTATGTCTGCGCCATTCGCGCGGCCCAACTGGGCCTGAAGGTTGCCGTGGTCGAGGGGCGGGACACCCTTGGCGGCACCTGCCTGAACGTGGGCTGCATCCCGTCCAAGGCGCTGTTGAACGCCACGCATCACCTGCACGAAGTCCATGAAAACTTTGAGAAAATGGGCCTGATGGGCGGGGCTCCGACCGTCGATTGGTCGAAAATGCTCGCCTACAAGCAGGATGTGGTGACCGGCAACACCAAGGGG
The DNA here is from genome assembly GCA_947371955.1 of Paracoccaceae bacterium. Classification (GTDB taxonomy): domain Bacteria; phylum Pseudomonadota; class Alphaproteobacteria; order Rhodobacterales; family Rhodobacteraceae; genus Stagnihabitans. The sequence goes on from CANBRQ010000141.1 coordinate 10,523, forward strand.
ATCGAGTTCCTGTTCAAGAAGAACAAGGTCACCTGGCTGAAGGGCTGGGGCACGATCCCAGCTGCCGGTCAGGTCAAGGTCGGGGACGAGATTCATTCGGCTAAAAACATAATTATTGCAACGGGTTCCGAGGCGTCCTCGCTGCCGGGTGTCACGGTGGACGAGGTAAAGGTCGTCACCTCCACCGGCGCCCTGACGCTGGCGGAAGTGCCGAAAACCATGACGGTGATCGGCGCCGGGGTGATCGGCCTGGAACTGGGTTCGGTCTATGCGCGGCTGGGAACAGAGGTCACGGTGGTTGAATACCTAGACGCCATCACCCCCGGCATGGATGCCGAAGTGCAGAAGGCCTTCCAGAGAATCCTGACAAAACAGGGCCTTAAATTCATCCTCGGCGCTGCGGTGCAAGGCGTCACCGACACCACCACCACCTACAAACTGCGCAAGGATGGCTCCGAAGCCGCCATCACCTCGGACGTCGTCTTGGTGGCCACGGGGCGCAAACCCTATACGGCGGGCCTCGGGCTGCAGGCATTGGGGGTCGAGATGGGCCCCCGCGGCACGATCAAGACCGACGCGCATTATGAAACCAATATCAAGGGCTTGTACGCCATCGGTGACGCTGTCGCAG
>CANBRQ010000142.1 GCA_947371955.1 Paracoccaceae bacterium
ACCGCGCGGTCGAGGCCGCCCACCGCGCCTTTCGCTCTGGCGCTTGGTCCAAGCTGACGCCCACGGCGCGGGGCAAGCTGTTGATGCGGCTTGCCGATCTGGTGTTGGCCGCCGCTCCCCGCCTTGCTGCGCTGGAAACCCGCGACACGGGCAAGATCATCCGCGAAACCTCGGCCCAAGTCACCTATGTGGCCGATTATTACCGCTATTACGCCGGTCTGGCCGACAAGATCGAGGGCGCGCACCTGCCGATCGACAAGCCGGATATGGAAGTCTGGACCCGCCGCGAACCGGTGGGAGTCGTGGCGGCCATCGTGCCGTGGAACAGCCAGCTTTTCCTGACGGCAGTCAAACTGGGGCCAGCTTTGGCCGCAGGCTGCACGGTAGTCCTGAAAGCCTCGGAGGACGGCCCGGCCCCGCTTCTGGAATTCGCCCGCTTGATCCATGAGGCGGGCTTTCCGCCCGGCGTGGTCAATGTGATCACCGGCTTTGGCCCGACCTGTGGGCATGTCCTGACGCGCCACCCGAAGGTCTCGCATATCGCCTTCACCGGCGGCCCCGGCACGGCGCGATCAGTGGTCCGGAATTCGGCGGAAAACCTCGCCTCCACCTCACTGGAACTCGGCGGAAAATCGCCCTTCATTGTGTTTGAAGACGCCGACCTTGACTCGGCCGCCAACGCCCAAGTGTCCGGCATCTTCGCCGCCACCGGGCAAAGCTGCGTCGCGGGGTCACGTCTGCTGATCCAGCGCAGCGTCAAGGACGCATTCCTGTCCCGGCTGAAAGCGAAAGCCGAGGCCATCAACATCGCCGCCCCGGACCTGATGACAACCGAGGTCGGCCCGCTCTGCACTCAGCGACAGCGCGCTCATATCGAGACGACCATCGCCGCCTCGCTCGCCGCCGGCGCCACCCTGATCACCGGGGGCCAAGCCCCAGAAGGCCCCGGCTTCTACTTCCGCCCCACCATCCTGGATTGCAGCAATGCCCCACAAGCCCCTGCCCTGTCACAGGAATTCTTTGGCCCCGTCCTGACCGTGATGACGTTCGACACCGAGGAGCAGGCCATTGACCTCGCCAATGACACGCAATACGGCCTCGCCTCGGGCGTCTTCACCGCCTCGCTCACCCGCGCCCACCGCATGATCCGCGCGATCCGCGCCGGGGTGGTCTGGGTCAATACCTACCGCGCCGTTTCGCCCATCGCGCCCTTCGGCGGCTATGGGATGTCCGGCCACGGCCGAGAGGGCGGCCTTGCCGCAGCGTTGGATTACACGACCACGAAAACCGTCTGGCTGCGCACCTCAGACGATCCAATCCCTGACCCCTTCGTTATGCGCTGAACGGCCCAGATTTGCTCCTTTGGAAATACTCCCCAGGGGCACGGGGAGGCGGGCCTCCCCGCCGCAGCCTAGGGAGACCGGGTCAGATAGTCGCGCAACGCCTTGGCCCGCCTCCGCGCCAAAGCCACGGCATCGGCGGCCGAGATCAGCTTGAACCGCACCGCGTCATTGGGCCGAAGCTGCACGAAGCCGTCCAGATCATCCGACACCACTGTGGCGATCTTGGGATAGCCCCCCGTCGTGCCATGATCGGCCAGCATCACGGTCGCCAAACCGTCCCCCGCGACCTGCACCGAACCACGCAGGATCGGCTCCGACGGTATCGACAGCGCGCCCTGTGGCATCAACGAGGGTCCCCGCAGCCGCACCCCCATCCGGTCATAGGCATTGGTCAGGTGAAACGGCACCGAAGCCAGATCCTGCAAGCTTTCCGCTGAAAAGAAGCGGTCTTGCGGGCCAGGCACGGCATGAACGACGGGACGAGGCCGCGCCCAGACTGGGCAGGGAATGGCACGCTCCGCTGCGGGCAAGACCCGCGGGTCATGGACCAACAGCTCTTGCCCGGATTTGATGGACCCGCCGCCAAGCCCGGAAGGCCCATGGGTCGCATGACTGCCCAACCAAAGCGGGGCCTGCAGCACTCCGGCGAAAGCCAGATAGGTCCAGCTGCCCCAGGGTCCCGGACGTATGACCAGACGCTCTCCGGCGTGAAGGGTCTGGACCTGCCACGACCCCAACCGCTCTGCGCCCTTTTGGACGATGAAGCCGCCCCCCACGACCGCAAAGGTCACCGCCCCTTCGACGCAGTCCAGCGTCAGCCCGCCGAGAGAGACTTCCACCGCAACGGCATCGGGTGGATTGCCAAGGGTCGCATGTGCGATGGCAAAGGCTTTGCGGTCCATAGGCCCCGAGGCCGGCACCCCAAACCGCATCATGCCTTTGCGTCCGGCGTCCTGCAGGGTGACATGAGGGCCGGCGAAAACCACGCGCAGGCGGGTCATGCCAGCGCCTCATAGTCGGTCTGACTGATACGGCGGAACGTCACATGGTCGCCGACGTCAAACAGGAAAGGTCGCGCCGTGTCCCCAGTCAGCACCCTTGTGGGCGTGCGGCCGATGATCCACCAGCCGGTCGGCATGGTCAGCGTGGTGATCAGGCACTGCGCCCCGGCGATGATGATCCGGCCTGCAGGCACGCCGCGTACCGGGCTTGGCTTGCGGTCCAGCCGCAACGCCTCTGGCAGGCCACCCATATAGGCATAACCGGGGGCAAAGCCGTAGAGAAAGACGCTGTAATCGCCCGACAGATGCGCCGCGATGACAGCTTCGGGAGACAGGCCGGTTTGGCGGGCCACTGCTTCAAGATCGGGTGCATCTTCGTAGCAGACCAAAACCTCTCGCCTCGTGGGGGACTTGGGCGCATGGATCTGGCCCGCGAGGCTGCGCAGATGGGCCTCAACCTCGGCATGATCGGTCAGGACCGGGTCGAAATCGACCAGAACATTGACGAAGGCCGGGATCGCCTCGCGGAAACCGGGAAAAGGCTGCAGGGCCAAGGCTTTGTCGAGGGCCAAAACCTGCGCGTGGGCGGCATCGGAGATTGTGGTGGCAAACTCTACCAGCAGGGCATGATCGGCAACGGGGCGATAGAAGGTCATCGATCAGGCCAGAAACGCCGCAAGTGTCACACCGGCAGCCGTCAACTGTGCCCGGATTTCCCGCGCCATCCCCACCGCATGGGCGCTGTCGCCGTGGATGCAGATGGAATGGGCATCAAGCCTGATCGGGTCGCCGTCGACCACGGGCATCAGACCAGAGTCCAGAAAAGCCAGCAGCCGGTCCGCCGCCGCCTTGGCATCGGGGATCATCGCGTCGGGGCGGCTGCGTGGCACAAGACGGCCGGTCGACAGATAACCCCGGTCGGCAAAGATCTCGGAAAAGACCGGCTGTCCGGCGGCCCGGGCGGCATGTTCCAACTCGGTGCCCGATATCGCCAGAAGCGCCAGTTCGGGCGATATGGCACGGACCGCCGCCACGATGGCATCCGCCGCAGCACGCGTATCGGCGGCATGGTTGGCCAGCGCGCCGTGGGCCTTGACGTAAGACACCTTCGCCCCTGCGACCGATGCCACCCCCATAAGCGCGCCAACTTGGGCTGCGGTCATACGGGTGATCTCTCCGGCGGTCATCGGGATGATGCGGCGGCCAAAGCCCTCGCGGTCGTTGTAACCCGGGTGGGCGCCGATGCGGACGCCGTTTTCCGCAGCCAGCCGCAGGGTGGTGAACATGGTCTCCGGATCCGACGCATGGCCACCGCAGGCGATGTTGGCAGAGGTGACAAGCCCCAGCATGGCGGCATCGTCACCCATGGACCAAGGGCCGAAGCCCTCACCAAGGTCAGAATTAAGGTCGATTGTGCGCATGATGCCTCCTGCCAGCATGGAAGCCCAGGACAGCCCGACAATCAAGCCACGACGCGTCGCTCAAGAGCTTTGGACGAAGATTCTTGAGCGATCATGCGTCCTTGGCACGCAACCAGTCGCCGATGATCTGGCGATGCCGCGCGCCATCATAGCTGGCAAAGTGGCCGCCGTGGACGACCCTGACCGGCAGGTCATAGAGCCGTGTCATCGAGCGGTGATAGTCCGCCGCGTTGGAATGGTAGGTCTCCTCGATCAGCGGCCCGTCATAGACGATGTCGCCCGAGAAGAGGATGCCCGTCGCCGCCTCCCACAGTGCTATGCCGCCCGGGGAATGGCCGGGCGTGTGGATCACCTCGAAATGCCGGTCACCGAGGTCGATCACATCGCGATCCCGAACGAGACGCGTGGCGGGGGCGGACTTCACGGAATAAGCTGTTGAAAGGTAAGGCTGTGGTGGCAGGGTCGTGAAGATGTCATCGGTCACATAGGGGTCGGCGAGGGTGTTGGCGCGCGTGGGGTTCGCCAAGAGGTCGGCTTCGGCCTCGTGGCAAAGGCGGCAGGCGAATTCATGGTGGCAGCCGATGTGGTCGAAGTGGGTATGGCTCGCCACCGCCTGCAGGGGGCGTTCAGTGACGATAGGCACCCAATCGCGCAATGAGACGACGCCCATACCACTGTCGACCAGCATATCGCTGTCGCGCCCGTGGATATGCCAGACGTTGCAGCGGTAGAATTCGTGGATATGCGGCTCATCGATCCATGAGACGCCGTCCGACAGCGTCCGGATGCGCCACCAGTCTTGCGGGGTTGAACGGTCCATCAGGCCTCCAAGATCACATGGTCGGTGGCGAAAAGCGTCAATATGTCGCCCGGCGCGCTGGAGGAGGCTTGCGGCAGGTGAACCGTCAGACGCAGGTCCGGAGCGGCCAAGGGCGAGATATGGGCGCGGACATAGGTGCCGAAGAAGGCGGCATCCTCCACCCGGCAGGGGCCAAGGGGCAGCGTGCCGGTCAGTCCAATCGCCTCCGGCCGGATCAGGAGGGTGCCGGTGCCTTGAGCCACGGGACCAAGGGGAGATTGGCCTTGGATGACTGGTATCTGGTTGATTTCCCCCATGAAAGCCGCCGAAAACAGGCTCTTGGGGTGGAGGTACACTTCTCGCGGCGGGCCGATGTCGGCGATTTTGCCGGCGCTCATCACCACGATGCGGTCGGCGATGGCCATGGCTTCCTCTTGGTCGTGGGTGACATGGACGAAGGTGGTACCAACGCGGCGCTGGATGGCCTTCAACTCATCCTGCATGGCGCGGCGGAGTTTCAGGTCCAAGGCTCCAAGGGGTTCATCCAGCAACAACACATCCGGGCTGACGGCCAAAGCGCGCGCCAAGGCGACCCGCTGGCGCTGGCCGCCTGAAAGTTCATGCGGGCGACGGTCGGCTTTACCGGGCAGACCCACGAGGGCCAGCATCTCTTCGGCTTTTGCACGGCGTTCCGCCTTGGCCACCCCGCGCATCCGCAGGCCGAAGCCCACGTTGTCGGCCAGCGTCATATGGGGGAACAGCGCATAGTCCTGAAACACTGTGGTCGTCGGGCGTCTAGACGGGCCAACCCCCGCCATGTCCTTGCCGCCAATCAGGATTTTGCCAGACACTGGCTCGGCAAAACCACCGATCAGGTTCAGAAGCGTGGTCTTGCCGCAGCCGGACGGGCCCAGCAGAACGACGAACTCCCCAGCGGCGATTTCAAGACTGACATGGTCCAAAGCCAAGGCAGCGCCATAGGTTTGCGTGACCGACTGGATCGAGACATTCGCGGTCATTTGACCCTCCGGAACAGGAAAATCTCCAGAAGGAAGACCATGGAGATGGAAACGAGGAAGACCAGCGACCCCACGGCGTTGGTGGCGGGTGACAGGCCCGAGCGCAACATGGACCAGATTTCCACCGGAAGGGTGACTTCAAAGCGGGTGAGGAGAAAGGCGATGATGAACTCGTCCCAAGAGAAGGTGACAGACAGGAAGAACGCCGCAGCCAAGGCAGGGGCAAGCATGGGGGCTGAGATGTGCCAGAGCACCTGAACCTCGGAGGCGCCAAGGTCGCGGGCGGCGCGCTCGGCGTTCTTCTGGTGGTCGCCCATCGCGGCAAAGGCGATGGCGAAGCAGAGCGGCAGATTGATGACGACATGGCCGATGCCAGCGGTGATCAGCGAGAGCTTGACGCCCGTCTGGTTGAATGTGGTCAGCAGGCCCAAAGCGATGATCAGGTAGCTGACGGTCATGGGCGCGATCAGCAGGCCGCGCATCAGGACGGACCCCGGCAGGCGCACCCGGGCAAGCGCATGGGCGGCAAGAAACCCCATCAGCAGGGCAAGGCCGGAGGAGATGAAGGCCACCAAGGCGGAATGCCACAAGGCAGTCATCAGGCCGGAATCGCTGAGGATTTTCTCATACCATTGCAGCGAGAAGCCTTGGAACGGTGGCACCGGCAGGCGTCCGTCCTGAAAGGAAAACACCACCAGCACGACCACCGGCAGGAAGACGAATGCATAGCCAAGCGCGAGATAGACCCAACCGAGCAGTTTCATAGCCGGTCCAGTCTCAGCCAGCGGCTGCAGGCGGCATAGGCCACGGTGACAACCCCCATCAGCACCACCGACAGGGCCGAGGCCATCGGGAAGTTACCGCTGCGGCCCATTTGCAGCATGATCAGTTGCGGCAGGGTCAATTCCGTATTCCCGCCGAGGATTTGCGGCGTGATGTAGTCACCGATGCAAAGGACGAAGGTGACGAAGGCCCCTGTGATCACACCCGGAAGCGTCAGGGGCAGGATCACGTGGACGAAGGTCGCCCAGCGGCTGGCGCCGAGGTCTTGGGCTGCGCGGGCGTAGTTGGGCGACAGTTGGATCAGGTTGGCGTAGATCGTCAGCGTCAAGAGCATGACGAAGAAATGCACGAAACCGATCACCGTGGCGGTGCGGGTGGAGGCGAGGGCAAGGGGCTCGGAGATCACACCGATCCCCATCAGCGCCTTGTTGATCACGCCGTTCTTGCCCAAGACGAGAAGCCACGAATACGATCGCACGACATAGGACGTCCAGAATGGCAGCACCGCCATCAACAGCGCAAGCCGTTGAAATCGCGCCGGAACCTGCCACGCAATGATGGCGGCCAAGGGCCATGCCAGCACGACCGAAATCACGGTCACGGTCACGGTAATCTCGACAGAGTTGATCAAAGCCTTCAACTGGCTCCAGTCCGTGAAGGCGCGGATGTAGTTGCCGGGGTCAAAGCCTGAAACGATGGCCCTGCCCTCCATATGGGCGAAGGAAAGGGCCAGCATGGCGAGGAAGGGCACGACGAAGAAGGCGGCGGTCCATAGCAAAGCCGGGGCCAGAAGGCCCCAGCCGAGTTTGCGTTCTGCGGACGCGATGCTCACTGGTTCAGCATCGCAGTCCACATGTCCTGCATCTTCGCATCGGTTGCCGCATCGGGAATGGGGTAAAGCTGCGAGCGGGCGATGTAATCGGGCTGTTGGTCCCAGCGCAGCACGGCCTTCGCCTCGGGCGACAGCAGGTCGCCGGCTTTCTGGTTGGCGGGCATGCCCCAGTAGCAGGAGGACTGCGCCAAGGCGGCCTGACCCTCGGGCGAGACGATATATTGAATGAATTCAAGGGCCAGATCGGCCTTTTTGGTGCCCGCCACTTCGGCAATCGACTGCGACCAGCGCAACCCGCCTTGCTTGGGGATCGTCCAGTCGAGGTTAGGGTTGTCCTTGGCGAGCACAGCCGTCAGCCACTCACCGCCGCCGACCACGATATCGACATCGCCGGTGGCAAGCGCGGTTTGGGAGGAGACCACGTCAGAGACTTGTTTGGAGGCTTTTCGCAAAGCGGTCAGCGAGTCTTGCAGCTTGGGCAGGGTATCGGCATTCAGGTCAGCGGTCTTGATGCCCTGCCCCAAGGCAAGAAGGCCCATAACCGGCAGATAATAATCATAAATCCCGATCTTGCCATCATACTTGCCCGAGGTCAGGGCGGCCATGTCCTCCATGTCCTTCGGATCAACCTTGGTCTTGTCGTAGGAAATGGTGTTGTAGCCGAACTTCTCGGTCACGGCATAGGTCTTGCCGTCCACCGTGTTGTTGGTGGCCATCACGAGGGCAGGGAAGAAGTCGGCGGTGGGCAGTTTGTCGGCGGGCAGTTCAGCCAGTTTGCCAGCCTCAACGGCGCGGTGGACGTCGACGGAGTCGATCACCATCACGTCCCAGTCGCCCGGCTGGCTTTGGTCAAGGATCGCGAGGCCCGCCGCGGTGCCTTCGAATTCCTTGAGGTTCACCTTGACATTGTGAGCCTTTTCAAAGGGTTCTATCAAGGTCGGATCAGTGTGATCACACCAGACCAAGGCGTTCAGGGTGTCTTCAGCGCAGGCAGGGGTGGCAAGCAGCAAGGCTAGGGCGGTCAGGGACTTCCGGGGCATTGGTCTCTCCAGTTGGGGGCGCCTCTGTCGGGCAATTGGGACGATGGGTCGTGGTGGGGCTTCACAAAATTATTGAGTTCGCTCAAATTTAAAGTCAATGTCAAAATTAGCCAAACCCGAGGGACCTGCATGACCGGCCTGCGCGCCCGCCAGAAACGCCTAAGACATGAGCGTATCCTTGACGCCGCGCTGATCCTGTTCCGTGAGGCGGGCTATGACGCGGTGAGGACCGAGGATATTGCGGCCTCGGCGGAGGTTTCGGTGGGAACCTTGTATAACTACTTCGAAAACAAGGGAGATTTGCTGCTGGCCCTTGTGACGCTGGAGGTGGAAGAGGTGCTGGAACAGGGTGAGGCGGTGGTCAAGGCACCTCCGCCCGACATCGCGGCGGCGCTGAACCTGCTGATCGGCGGCTATTATGATCATTCCAACACCTACCTCACCAAAGAGCTGTGGCGCACGGCCATGGCGTTGACGATCCAGGCGGCGGAGACGCCATTTTCCCAACGTTTCACGGCACTTGACCGCAGTTTGACGGATCAGGTCTGTGCCTTGGTCTTGGAATTGCAGAGACGGGGCTTGGCACGGCGCGATGTCGATGCGGTGGCATTGGGGCAAGTGATCTTCAACACGCTGAACCAGATGTTCATCGAGTTCGTGAAGCTGGAGGAGATGACGATCGAGGCGCTGAAAGCTGCCGTGGCGCGCCAGGTCGAGGCTTTGGCGCTGATGCTGCGTCCGCAGGATTAACCAGCGACGCAGACTGGGAATTGGCGGTCTTTTTGCCGTCTTGCTTGCGTCTTCTTTGCGTCTCTACGCGCGTAGAGACGAAAGGGTGTTAACGAATTGGGGCGAATCGGCGGGCGCGCCGGTTTTGCGGCAAAAAAACCCGGCGGAGTGATGCGTGAGATCACCCACCCTATCGAGAGTCGGGGCACGCCCCGACCTACGCTTGGGCAGCGTGAAACGCTTCTGGCGTCAGGGTCAGGTCGACATGCGGGCGGATGAGGTTCAGGGCGCGGCAGGGCAGTTCGCCCCGGCCCGTTTCGACAAAGCCAAGCTTGCGCAGGACATTGGCGGAAGGGGCGTTGCCCTCGAAATAGCCAGAGGCGACGGGCACGCCGCTTTGGGCGAAGTGCAGGGTCAGGACAGCCTCAGCAGCTTCGGTCGCATAGCCCTTGCCGTGCGCGCGCGGGGTCAGCCAGTAGCCAAGCTTGAGGGTGCCTGAAGCCGTGGTCGCAGCGGAACCGGGGGGCTCCAGTCCGATGATGCCGACAAAGCCCGCATCATCTTGGATGGTGAAGGTGACGCCCGGCTTGGCGAGGTCGTGAAGGAACCGCTGAAAATCGCCGGGCCCGTAGGGGTACGGCACAACCGCCAGCCAGCCGCTGACGGCAAGGTCGTTCAGGCCTTCGACCACCGCCGCCTGATCCTGCGCCGCAACCGGGCGCAGGTGCAGTCGCGCCGTCTGAAACGCGGCGCGGATCATGTCAGGCAAGCTTCTTGATATAGGTCCAGGTCGGCACGCGGGCATTGCGCGCGACCGAGAAGCTTTCGGCATCGCCCAGATATTCGAAGCCTGCATTGGTCAGCACGCGGGCCGAACCGGGGTTGTCCTGAAACACCTCGGCAAAGATGGTGCGGTTCTTTTGCGGGTTGGCCGCGACCAGCGCCTTCACGGCTTCCGAGGCGATGCCAGTGTTCCAGAAGGCGGGGGCGACCCAATAGCCGATCTCGGACTGGCCACGATCCCACTTGGTTTCATCCATGCGTTTCAGGCTGATGACGCCCAGCACCTCGGCCAGACCGGCGGCTGTGCCATCGATGGCCCAGATATCCTCGGCCCCGCCATGCTTCATCGCGCGGTTCACATAAGCCTCGGACGCGCCGGGCGGAAGGGGGTGCGGGATGGATTGCGTGGCTTCCGCCACCCGCCGGTCGCCGGCGTACAGCGAGAACAGACCGGCATCCGAGCGCCGCACCGGGCGCAGCAGGAAGCGGCCCGCGACAATCTCGACCAAAGCGGGCTGCGCCGTCAGATCCAGCGACGCGATATTCAAAGTCATGGCTTCCTCCTTGAAGCGCATGGGGCGCAAATAGGTGCCCATTGAAACATCTCCTCCCCCTCCCCGGACTCGGAAATGAGCCGGGGGCCGGCTTTCCAGCCGACCCCCGTTTACAAGCGATTTGTAAAGGTTCGGCTTACTCGGCAGCCTCCGCCACCGGGAGGACCGAAATAAACGTGCGGCCCTTGAGGCCCTTCTTGAAGGTCACTTTACCTTCCACGACCGCGAAGATCGTGTGGTCGGTGCCCATGCCAACGCCTTCACCCGGGAACCAGGTGGTGCCGCGCTGACGGCAGATGATATTGCCCGGGATGGCCGCTTGGCCGCCGAACAGTTTCACGCCTAGACGACGCCCAGCGGAGTCACGACCGTTGCGGGATGAGCCGCCTGCTTTCTTGTGTGCCATTGGATTATGCCTCCACAGCTGCGTTATGGGCCGCGCGGCGTGCAATGGCGGTGCCAGTTGCCGCGGCGACGCCGGTGGTTTCGGCGCCCGAGGCCAGGACTTCAGTCACGCGGACCAGAGTCCACTGCTGACGGTGGCCCTTGGTGCGCTGCGACGAGTGCTTGCGGCGACGCTTGACGAAGTGGATCGTCTTTTCGCCCTTGATCTGGTCGATCACGTCGGCTTGAACAGCCGCGCCGGCCACCATGGGCGAGCCAATGGTCACGGTCTCGCCGCCAACCATCAGAATTTCATTGAACTGGATCTTGTCACCAGCAATGGCGGCCAGCTTTTCAACGCGCAGAACGTCACCCGCCTGCACTTTGTACTGCTTGCC
>CANBRQ010000143.1 GCA_947371955.1 Paracoccaceae bacterium
ACAAGAACCCACAAACCGTGAAGCTTTCAACCAGATCATCGGTACAATCCCCTTCCGGAAACTTCCCTACTGGCCCGATATGTGAACGTTTTGACGCCGATGCGCCCAAACCGCCCACATATCCCTTCATTCCAACAGTTTCAAAGAGCGTTCTTCCGACAAACAAAACGAAGTGCGCCAGTTACCTAGCGATCCTCGTCCGCCGCATCTTCAGATTTTCAGGCCTCGTCCAGTCGCTTTCGCTTCCGTTCGCTGCCGTCACCGTCGCTGTTTCGCTTCGGTGAGGCGGTGTTTAGGTCCGGTCGCCGAAAGCCGCAAGAGGAAATTTCAGTCTTTGTGACGATTTCTTGTCAGACCCAATGAAACTTGGGTTTTTTGTGCGTCTCGCCACCCGACGGCGCCGTCTGTGAAAGCGGCCACGCCCTGTCCGCGCGGCCGCCAAACCGAATCTGTGGATAACTTAAGCGATTCCCGGCACTTGGTGCGTGATTCTGCCGCCTGCGACCGTCAGCGCGATTCGGGTCTGGCCTAGATGTTCGGCCGCAATCGCCTCGATATCTCCGTCGATCAGCGTCAGGTCGCCCGCCATTCCCACTTTCAACTGCCCGGTCAGCCCCTCCATATGGGCCGCATGGGCGCCGCCTGCCGTATAGGCGTAAAGCGCTGCCCCAAGGTCCAGTCCCTGGGTTGTACCCCCCTCGTACACCGGCCGCGTCAGGTTGGCCCGCAGGCTGCGCATGGCCGAGACGTCGGCCACCGGCCAGTCCGAGGCGAAGGCCACCTTGGCCCCGGCCTCTGCCAGCGTGCGGCACAGATAGGCGTCCTTCCAGCGGGAAGGATCGAACACCGTCTCCATTGCGGCAATCGGGAAATCCATCGCCCCCGGCGGATGGGGCGGCTGCAGGCTGGCGATGATCCCCAGTTCGGCCAGCCTCGGGATATCCGCCCGGTCGATCAGTTCGATATGCTCGATCCGGTGGCGCTTGTCCGAAAGGCCATTGGCCTTGGCCGCCGCCTCGTAGCCGTCAATAGTCTGGCGCACCGCGCCATCGCCAATCGCATGGACGGCAATCTGCAGCCCGCGCCGGTCAATCTCGGTGCAGATGGCGTTGAAGCGCTCCGCCTCGAACAGGGCCTCGCTGCGATGCCCCGGCACGCCGGGATAGTCCTGCAACATGAAGGCCGTGCGGCTATCCACCACCCCATCCATGAACATCTTCACAAAGCCCGAGGATATCCATTCATCGGCGAACTCTGCGGTCATGGCACTGGCGCGGTCCAGTTCCGACAAGTCCATGTCCGGCTTCATGTGGAAGGGCACCTTCACCCGCTGGGTCAGCCGCCCCTCCGCCTGCATCTCGCGCAGCAGCGCCAGCGTGTAGCGGTTGCCATCCATGCTGACCAAAGTGGTAAAGCCCTGTGCCGCGCAATGCGCCATGCCCCGGGCGATGTGGTCCTTGTCCACCGCCCGTTCGGCATCCGAGGGCCAGACGGCAGGTTCCGCGCCATGGGCGATGCCCAGATACATCCGCGCCACCCCGGCCAGCGCCAGAATGGCGTCAAAGGCCTCGAACTCGCGCAACTCTCCGGTGGCGAGACCATCCTCTCCCATTACCACCTCATGACCACGCGGCATCTCAGCCCCATGCAGCAAGCCCGCCGCCTCAAGGGCTGCCGTATTGGCCCAGACCGTATGGTGATCCATCGCGCGGATCGCCACCGGCCGATCTGCAAAGATCGCGTCCAGGTCATGCCGGGTGACCGGATGCGGCAGCAGGCTGTAATCCGCGCCCTCCGCCATCAGCATCCCCTCGCGCCGCCGGGCAAAGTCATGGAAGGCCGCGTGCAGAGCCTCGCGCCCACGCACCCCTGTCAGTTGAAGATGGTTCAATTCCGCGCCGCCAAACAGATGCATGTGGCTCTCGATCAGCCCCGGCAGCAGCGTGCGCCCTCCGGCCTCAATCACCTGCGTCTGCGGCCCCCGCAGGGCAAGAACTTCGGCGGCAGAGCCCACCGCCACGATCCGCCCCCCCGCCAAAGCCACCGCTTCGGCCCGCGGCATTGCTTCATCCATGGTCAGCACTTTCGCGCCCGTGACGATCATCTCAGCCTGCACTGCGGCTCTCCATTTCACATTTCTCCAAACATCCCGCGAGGGGTTCGTGGCGATCAGAAATCCTCCGGTGGAGGATTTCCACGAAGAACGCCCGGCTCACGCCCGGGCAGGCAGCGCCCCCGGCTCCGACCGCCGCAGGCCCCTACTTCGCCAGCCGTTCCGCCATCACGCAGAGCAGTTCGAACATTAGGCTGATCCCCAGCCAGGCCGTCCCGCCCGCCTGATCGAACGGCGGCGATACTTCCACCAAATCCGCGCCCACGATGTTCAACCCCCGCAAAGCCCGCGCCACCTGCAAAGCCTGCCACGAGTTCGGCCCGCCCACCTCCGGCGTCCCGGTGCCCGGCGCAAAGGTCGGATCCACGAAATCGATATCATAGGTCACATAGGTCTCGCCCGCGCCCACGATCTCGCGCGCCTCCACCATCACATCCTCAACGCCCCGCTTGTGGAACTCGTCGATCCCGATGATCCGGATCCCCTCCGAGGCGGCATAATCCCAATCCTCGCGCCCATAGGCGGTGCCACGAATGCCGATCAGCACATAGCGCTTGGGGTCAATCAGCCCCTCTTCCATCGCGCGCCGGAATGGCGTGCCATGGGTATAGCGCCCGGTGCCGAAGTAGACGTCGTTCAGATCCGTATGGCTGTCGAACTGGATCAGCCCCAAGGGTCTGCCCTTGCCCAAGGCACGCAAGATCGGCAGCGTGCACAGATGGTCCCCGCCCCCGGTCAGCGGCAAGACCCCAGCCGTGCGAAGCCGGGTGTAAAACGCCTCCATCCGCGCCAGACTGTCCTGAATATCGGCCGGGTTCGGCGCCACATCCCCCACATCCGCACAGTTCACCAACTCGAACGGCGCCACCCAGGTCGAGCCGTTCTTAGCCCGGATCATCGTCGACAAATCGCGTAATTGCCGAGGACCATGCCGCGGCCCAGGCCGGTTCGTCGTCCCGCCATCCCAAGGCGCGCCCACCAAGGCGATCTGCACCTCCGCAAAGCGCGGATGGTCGAAATCGACCAAGGGCAGACGCATGAACGTCGGCACCCCGGCGAATCGCGGCAAGTCCATGCCCGACACTGGTTGAAAGAATGGATCGCCCGCCATGAACCCGCCTCCGCTTGTCTGTTCCGCCGCCACTCAACCAGCGCCCCTCTCGGCCTGCAGTCTCATGCGCGACACGTTCTGGCGCGAAACGGCCCCCGACCTCCTCGTCGCACCCGCCACCCCTTGACCACGCGCCCCCTATCGGTCCTTATCGCCACAACCTCTGCAGGGACCGACCTCATGTTCAGCAAATCCGCCGATCCGACCACCGCCCCAACTGTGCCGCCGCGCACCTCGGGCGCCAATGTGAAATCCGTTCTCGCCGCCGACCTGCGGATCACCGGCGAAGTCTCTTCGACCGGCACGATCGAGGTGCTGGGAGAGATCGATGGCAACATCTCCGCCAAGGGCCTGATCGTCGGTGTCGAAGGCCGGGTCTCCGGGACTGTCTCGGCCGAGAATGTCGAAGTGCGCGGCAAGCTTGATGGCTCTGTCGCCACCCATGGCTTTGCTCTGCGGGCTTCGGCCGATGTGCAGGCCGATGTGCTCTACACCACGCTGCTGATCGAAAGCGGTGCGATGATCGAAGGCAAGTTCTCGGTCAACAAGCCCTGATCGCCCAAACGCCCTGACCAAGGCCCGCACCTCTGCGGGCCGCCAGACCGCCGCCCCCAAGATCAAGGTGCCCCCATGGACGACATCCTGCTGCGCGCTGATGAAGGCGCCGTGGCCGTTCTGGTCCTGAACCAGCCCGCCAAGCTCAACGCCCTATCGACCCCCATGCTGCACGCCCTCAGCGCCCAGCTTGATGCCGTGGCAGCCGACCCCGCCCTCCGCGTCCTTGTGATCCGGGCCGAGGGCAAAGCCTTCTGCGCCGGCCACGACCTGAAGGAAATCCAGTCCGCCCGCGAAGCGTCCGATGGCGGCGCGCAGGCTTTCGCCACCCTCTTCGCCCTCTGCGCCACCGTCATGCAGAAAATCGCAGCCCTCCCCAAACCCGTGATCGCCGAGGTTCAGGGCATCGCCACCGCCGCCGGCTGCCAACTGGCCGCCACCTGTGACATGGTCGTGGCCGCCGACCATGCCCGCTTCGGCGTCAACGGCGTGAACATCGGTCTCTTCTGCTCAACGCCCATCGTCGCCCTATCCCGCAAGATCCCGCAAAGCGCCGCCTTCGAACTTGCCGCCACCGGCGAGTTCCTCTCGGCCGCGCGCGCCCAGACCCTCGGCCTCGTCAACCGCGTGGCATCGCCCGAGGCTCTTCACGCCGAAACCATGGCCCTCGCCCAAAAACTCGCGCAAAAACTCCCCGCCGCCCTCAGCATCGGCAAAGCCGCTTTCGCAGCCCAATCCGGCCAGACCCTGCCGCAAGCCTACGCCGCCGCAGGCGCTGCCATGGTCGAAAACCTCCTCGATGCGGGCACCAACGAAGGGATCACCGCCTTCCTCGAAAAGCGCCCGCCGAACTGGCAATAGCCCCCTCTTTCATCTAGGTCCAAATATCCCACGGGGGTGCGGGGGTGTGAAACCCCCGCTCTTTTCAGCGGCGGCAGCCCTCACCCCGCCAAAGGCTGCTCTCGCGTCAATTGCAGCGCCAGCAGCAGGGCCAGCGTCGAAAACCCGATCAGACTGCCGTAAATCGCCCCGGCGCCGAACTGGTCCAGCAGATAGGCCCCCAGCACCGGCGCCGCCGCCGTGGCCAATATGGGTGACACCGCCGACGCGCCCGAGATCGCGCCAAACCCGCGACG
The DNA here is from genome assembly GCA_947371955.1 of Paracoccaceae bacterium. Taxonomy (GTDB): domain Bacteria; phylum Pseudomonadota; class Alphaproteobacteria; order Rhodobacterales; family Rhodobacteraceae; genus Stagnihabitans. Next base: position 4,916 of record CANBRQ010000143.1, read on the forward strand.
TCCCAGCACCTCGATCACCAGCATCGGCCGCATGATCGACATCAGACCCACCCCAGCGCCCTGCACCACCACGACGACAAAAACCAGCATCGGCGCAGCACCCGCAAGCCACAGCAGGCACGACGCCAGCACAACCATCGCCAAAGACACCCGCGTGGCGAAGCGGTTGCCCACGCGCGCGCCCCCCACCGCCAGCACCAGCCGCCCCGCCAATTGCGCGGGCCCAAGGCAAGCCGCAGCCGTCGCGGCCAGTTCCCGGCTCAGGCCACGTTCCTGAAACAACGGCAAAATATAGGTCAGCAGCATGCCGTGACACAGCCAGATCAAGGCAAACACCGCCGCGATGCCCCAGAACGCCGGACGCCGCACCGCCGCCCGCAAGGCACCGCTATTGTCCTCGACCACCCGCGCCACCTCCGGCCCGCGCATCAGCCGCACGGCCCACAGGTTCAGCGGAATCGTCCCCAAGACCGTCAATGCGCCGAACCCCAGATAGGCCCCCTGCCCGCCGAAGGTCTTGCCCAGCCAATGGCCCAGCGGAAAGGTCATCGTGCTTGAAAGCCCGGCGACCAGCGTGATCCGGGTGATCGCCACCCGCGCATGCTCGCCCATCCGGCGGGCCAGCAGCGCGAAGACGCTTTCATACAGACAGCCCGACTGCGCCACACCCAGCACCGCCCAGACCGCCCACCACTCCAGCCGTGTCTGCACGAAGGCCAGCGCGGCGACACCCAGCCCCGCCAGCACCGGCATGACGACAATCATCGTCCCGCCATGCCCCCGGTCCACCACCCGCCCGGTCAAGGGCGTCAGCACCGCCATCACCAGATAAGACAGCGTTGGCCCCAAGGCCAGGTCCGCCTTGCTCCACCCCGTGCCCGCCAGCAAATCGGGCAGCAGCGCCGGAAAGGCGTAAAACACCCCGGCATAGATCAGCAGCAGGCCAAAAGCCAACAGCCAGACCGCCACACTTTCATCCCGGCTCACAACCCGTACAAGGCTCCAAACTTGGCTTCCAGATAGTCCAGAAGCGGCCCTTCCGAGGGTTCAAACCCGCAGGCCGTTGCAATCGTCTCACGCGGGCTGCGCAACCCGCCATGCCGCTGCAAATTCTCGCGCAGCCATTCCACGGCCTGCCCGGTCTCGCCCTTGGCCAGTTGCGCCTCCAACCCCGGTACGGCAGCCTGCAGCGCTTGCCACAAACAGCCAGCATAGACATTGCCCAAGGTATAGGTCGGGAAGTAGCCAAAGAGGCCCACCGACCAATGCACATCCTGCAACATCCCGTGCGAGGGCCGGTCAACCTTCACGCCAAAGTCCTTGAAGAACCGCTCGTTCCACGCGCCCTCCAAGTCTTCCACCGCCAGATCGCCCCGCACCAAAGCGCGTTCCAGATCAAACCGCATCATGATGTGCAGGTTGTAATGCACCTCATCCGACTCGGTCCGGATATACCCCGCCTGCACCCGGTTGACGGCGGCATAAAATGCGTGGGCATTCGGCAGATCGACATCGAACCGGTCCTTCATCTCGCCATAGAGATACGACGTGAACCCCCTGCCCCGCCCGATCTGGTTCTCGTAGATCCGGCTCTGGCTTTCATGCACCCCCATTGAACAGCCACGCCCCAAAGGCGTCAGCTTGTAATCGGGGTCAATGTTCAACTCATAGGACGAATGCCCCACCTCATGGATGGTCGAGTAAATGCAGTTGAACGGCTCCGTCTCCACCACCCGCGTCGTGATCCGGCTGTCGGACGCCGAGCCTGACGAAAACGGATGCACCGCCAGATCAATCCGCCCCCGGCTCCAGTCATAGCCGAAAGCCGAAGCCAGATCGCGCGCCAGCCGCATCTGCCCCGCCTCACCAAACCGCCCGGTCAAAGCCGCCGGCGCTGGCTTGCCTAACACGGCCTCGCGCAACGCCACCAGCCGAGGCCGCATCCGGTCGAACATCCCGCCGATGCTTTCCGCCGTAGCCCCCGGTTCATAGTCATCCAGCAAAGCGTCATACAGATCACCACCCTGCGCAAGGCACGCCGCCTCCTGCCGCCGCAGATCGATCACCTCCTGCAGTGTCGGCAGGAAATCCTCGACCCGGTCATTGGCCCGCGCCTCTGCCCAAACCCCTTGCGCGACCGAGGTCACCTGCGCCAACTTCTGCGCCAGATCCGACGGCACCTTGGTCGCCCGCACGTAACTCCGGCGGATCAACCGCAACTGCGCCCGTCCCTCCTCATCGGCAGGGTCCGCTGCCTCCAGCCAATCGGCAATCCGCGCATCGGTGCGGCGGGCGTGCATCACGCCCTCCATCGCCGCCATCTCCTCGCCACGCTGCTCGGCAGCACCACGCGGCATCATGGTCTCCTGATCCCAGCCGAGCCGCTCCGCCACCAATCCCAAAGCCTCGGTCTGGCGCTGGAATGCCATCAACTGGTCATATGCGTGATTGTTCGTCATGCCGTCCCCTCCCGGATCGAGCCCTGAACCGGATAGGCCGACAGATGCCGCGTCCGGATCACCAGAACCCACAAGACCACCGCGCCAATCTGGTGCGTGATCGCCAAATGCAGCTGGGCCGCCGACAGGGCCGTGAAGATGCCCAAAGCCACCTGCAGCACCAGCATCCCCATCATCAGGTGAAACGCAACCCTTGTCGCCTGATAGGCCGACTTCCGCCCGCGCAACCACGCCACAACCCCGAACGCGAACAACACATAGCCTGAAAGCCGGTGCACAAACTGCACCACCCCCGGATTGGCCCACAAAGGCACCCCCGGCACATCGAACGCATCCGAGGGGAAAAAGCTGCCATTCATATCCGGCCAGGTCGGATAATTCCGCCCCGCATCAATCCCGGCCACCAAAGCCCCCAGCACGATCTGAAGGAACAGGAAATGCATGACGCCGGTCGACAGCCCATACAGCTTCCGCTCCCCACTCCGCCGCGCCGTCAGCAAATCCGTCTCGCTGCGCCCCAGCAGGAACACCCACCACGCAATGAAGCCGTAGATGATAAATGCCCCGCCCAGATGCACCGCCAGCCGATAAGACGCGACCGAGGTCATCGCCCCCTGCAGCCCGGAATAAACCATCCACCAGCCAATCGCGCCCTGAATGCCGATCAGCAGCCCCAACCCCCACAGCCGCGGAGCCCACCCCGCCGGCACCCGCCGCGTCAGCGCAAAGAAGCCAAAGCCCACCGCCCAGACCAGACCAATCACCCGGCCCAGTTCCCGATGCCCCCATTCCCACCAGAAAATCTGCTTGAACGCATCGATCGTCATCGAGGCATTCATGATCTGGCCCTGCGGGGAGGCCTGATACTTGGTAAACTCCGCCGTCCAATCGGCATCATTCAACGGCGGCAAAGCCCCCATCACCGGGTTCCATTCCGTGATCGACAGCCCGCTCTCGGTCAGCCGTGTCAGCCCGCCCACCGCGATCATCACCGCGACCAGCGCGAAGATCACCATCAGCCAGACCCTGACCGCCCCGCGCGCGCCCGCAGGCCGGGTCGAGATCATGCCCCCGCCGGTCGCCTTGGGCGCATCCTTGGCACCAACTTCTTCGAAAATACTGCGCTTGCCAGCCATCTGACGCCCCTCGATCTGCTGCGCCAGACCCTAGTGCGCAGCACAGGGCCCTTCAAGGGCGACCCGGTGTCGCTTCACGCGATCGGGTTCGCCGCAAAGCAGCGTTCGGCCCGTGCTCCCCCTGTCGGTCCCGATCCAGCGTCCCACAAGAATGGCCGCAGGCATCCTGCCGCAGCGGCTCGGCACCTGCTCTCAAAGACCGCCTTCTTTGGTGTCAGCCATTGATGTTGCGGGCCTTCCTGCTACCTGTCTGTGCGGAAGTGTGTGCACGACGCCGCTTCCGGCTTCCTCCCCATCCGTCGCTGAAAAGGACATCCTGACATGCCGAATATCCAATGATGAACCAAGTCGCCAAGGCTTGGAATTTCGTCTTCGACCACGAGCTTAGCCCCTTGCGGCACATCCCCGACATCGCGGTGCGTCACTACGTGTTTCAGGCTCTGGCCTTGATGTGGGCTGTCGCGTTTTCCGTGGCAATCGGCAGCTATACGTTTCTGGCCCTGAGCATCCTTGGCCACACCGTCTTGATCGCGGCTGCCGCCATCACGGTCGCCACCTACACCGCCGCCGTCAAAAAGCCTCAAATGTTCCGCGGCATCCAAGGGCGTCGGGAAAACGGAGAGCACGACTGATCGGGCCAAAGCCCATGTCATTTGCCCCATTTGATCTGAAGCACAGGGTCAAAACCTGCATCACATCTTGATGTCCGTCAGCGATCACCTCCCGCCGCCGCCTCCCCTTTCATACTTGCTCAAATATCCTCGGGGGTGCGGGGGGCGAGCCCCCCGCTTCGGCAGTTAACAAAAGATGAACATTTTGCATGAAATCAAATTATTACAGCTAGATAGACACGATTGCACGCGTGCAATCCCTCACTCGCCCTGCTTTTTCAGCTTGTAGGCGATCTGGCGTAGCATGCCATGAAAGGTCTGAACCTCGGCCCGCGTCAGCCCCAGTCTGGACCACATGTTCCGCAGGCTTTGCTTCATCTTCGGCGCCTTCAACTCCGGAAAGAAGAACCCCGCCACGCCCAGCCGCTCCTCGAAATGCTCCGCCAATGCGGCGATCTCCGCCGCATTGGCAAAGTCCGCCCCGGCCATTTCCATGACCACCCCCGGCACCGCCACCGTCTGCCTGCGCCATTCATAGGCCAGCAGCAGCACACATTGGGCGAGGTTCAGGCTGAAGAAGTCCGGATTGACCGGCACCGTCACGATCGCATTGGCCCGGATGATGTCGTCATTCTCCAACCCCGCCCGCTCCGGCCCGAACAGGACCGCGACCTTCTTGCCGGAGGCAGCCATGCCCCGCACCAGCTCCATCGCGGCTTCAGGTGTATAAACCGGCTTGGTCAGCTCCCGCCCCCGCGCGGTCGTGGCCAGCACGTAATCGCAATCCGCCAGCGCCGCGTCCAGATCAGGGAACATCCCCGCATTGTCCAGCACCCGCCCCGCGCCACTGGCCATCGCCACCGCCTTGGGGTTCGGCCACCCATCCCGAGGATCGACCACCCGCATCCGCTCCAACCCGAAGTTCAGCATGGCGCGGGCCGCACCGCCGATATTCTCGCCCATCTGCGGGCGCACCAGAACGAAAACCGGGGGGATCATCTTTTGCCCTATCCTGTGGAACCCCGGCTGATACGCCACCCCAAGCCCCCTGACAAGCGCAGCGCTTTAGTCTAAACGGGCCGAAGAAGCCAAAGGAACCGCACGCATGGCCACCCCGGACCGCCCGCAGATCACCCTCATCACCCCCCCGGTGCTTGACCTTGACGTCTTCCCCCAGACCCTCGCCCGCGTGATGGACGGGGTCGAGATCGCCTGCCTGCGCCTGTCGCTGGCCACCAAAGACCCCGACGACATCGGCCGCGCCGCCGACGCCTGCCGCCTGGTGGCCCACGCCCGGGACGTGGCGATAGTGATCGAAAACCATGCCCTCTTCGCCGAACGCCACGGCCTCGACGGCATCCACCTGACCGACGGCGCCCGCTCGGTCCGCGCCTTGCGCAAAGACCTCGGCCCTGACGCCATCGTGGGCGCCTACTGCGGCATCACACGGCACGAGGGCATGACCGCAGGCGAGGCGGGTGCCGACTACGTCTCCTTCGGCCCCATCGGCGACACAGGCCTCGGCTTGGGCACCCAAGCCCCCCGCGACCTCTTCGAATGGTGGACCGAGATGATCGAGGTCCCCGTCATCGCCGAAGGCGCCCTGACCCGCGCCCTCGTGGAATCCTTCGCCCCCGTGTCCGATTTCTTCGCCATCGGCCCCGAGATCTGGACCGCCGAAGACCCCCTCGCCGCCCTGAAATCCCTGCTGGCCCCGATCCTGTGACCCATAGGGTGGGGTTCAACCCCACCCTACGCTGGCCGGCGGCC
>CANBRQ010000144.1 GCA_947371955.1 Paracoccaceae bacterium
CTGGTGCGCGCGGTCCGGACCGAACAGGTCAAGGATCTTGCGGTCGGCCACCTTGGCGTGGTGGGCTTTCAAGGCTGCAAATTTGTCTGACATATGGGTTACTCCGCCCAGTGAACGGTTGAATGGTCGAGGACCACCCTTATGGGGGCCTCGGACGGGGTCAAGGTCTGCGCGCGCAGCAGGGCCGCGTGTTTTTCCGGCCCGGTGATCAGGATGTGGATGTGATGGGCCGCCTGCAGGACACGGGCCGACAGGGTGATGCGCGGCTCTCCGGCGGCGGCGGCGCGCAGGGCCATCAGGATGGGGGCTTGCGGCGACAGCGCCTCGGCCAGCTTGTCGGCACCGGGGAAGAGGCTGGCGGTGTGCATGTCGGCACCCATGCCCAGCAGAAGCACGGTGATGGGCAGGTGCGGGGCGATGGCTTCGGACAGCACCTGCAACTTGTCCTCGGGCTGCGGAGCCGGGGCATAGAGCGGGACCAGCGTGGCGCCAGCGGCTTTGCCGCGCAGCAGGCGTTCACGCAGGAGGCGGGTGTTGGAGCGGGGGCTGTCCTCGGCCACCCAGCGTTCGTCGTTCAGCAGCACGGAGACGCGGGGCCAGTCAAGGTCGGTCTCGGACAGCGCGTCGAACACCGGGCCGGGGGTTGTCCCGCCCGGCACCGACAGGGTCGCCGGGCCTTCGGTCAAGGCCGTGCGCAACTCGTTTGCCATTGTGGCGGCAAGGCCCGCCATCAGGGTCTCGCGGCTGGGGTAGGTCTGGAAGATCATCCCTTGATCTCGCGCCAGCGGCGGCCGTCCTTGTGCAGCAGCATCAGCGCATCCTCGGGGCCCGAGGAACCCGCGTCATAGTCCTGCGGCTTGTCGCCCCGGGCCTCCCAGCCCTGGATGATCGGGTCGGTCCAGGCCCAGGCGGCTTCCACCTCGTCGCCGCGCATGAACAGGGTCTGGTTGCCCCGGATCACGTCCATGATGAGACGCTCATAGGCGTCCGGCACATCCTCGGCATCGGTGCCCAGGGCATCGGCGAAGGTCATGTCCAAGGGCACCTGCGTCAAGCGCATGCCGCCCGGGCCCGGCTCCTTGATCATCATCATCAGGTTCATGCCTTCGTTTGGCTGCAGGCGGATCACCAGAACGTTGGCCTTCCAGCCCTTGGCATCGTCGAAGATCGAATGCGGCGGTTCCTTGAAGGTGATGGCAATCTCGGAATAGCGCGCGCGCAGGCGCTTGCCGGTGCGCAGATAGAAGGGCGTGCCCTTCCAGCGCCAGTTCGCCACCTGCACGCGCAATGCGATATAGCTTTCGGTCTTGGAATTGGGGTTCTCGGAATGCTCGATATAGCCCCCCTCACCCCCGCCTGCGAGGTATTGGCCGCGCACGATGTCACTGACGCCCAAGGGCTCCAGCGCGCGGATCACCTTCAGCTTTTCGTCCCGAACGGCATCGGGGTCGAAGTGATAGGGCGGCTCCATCGCGATGAGGCAGAGAAGCTGCATCATGTGGTTCTGCACCATGTCCCGCATGGCACCGGACTTGTCGTAATAGGCGCCACGGCCTTCGACGCCCACCGTCTCGGCCACGGTGATCTGGACGTGGTCGATGTACTGGGCCTTCCACAGCGGCTCGAACAGGATGTTGGCGAAGCGGACGGCCATCAGGTTCTGGACGGTTTCCTTGCCGAGGTAATGGTCAATCCGGTAGATCTGGGTTTCCGCGAAGTACTTGGCCAGCGTGGCGTTCAGCGCCTTGGCGGTGGCGAGATCCCGGCCGAAGGGCTTTTCCACGACGACACGGCTTGCCGCATCGGTGATGCCATGGGCGTGCAGACGTTCTGCGAGATCGCCGAAAAGGGCGGGTGCCACCGAGAAATAGAAGGCCCGCACCACATTCGTGCGGACGGTGGATTTCAGCTTGGTCCAGCCTGATTCCTCTTTCGCGTCGATCGAGACATAGTCGATACGGGCCAGAAAGGCTTCGATCACCGCCACGTCCTGCCGGTCTTTCGGCACGAACTCGATCAGCGAATCGTGGATCATCGTGCGGAACTGTTCGTCGCTGTTCTTGGCGCGGGCGGCACCGATGATCCGGCTGTCGGCATTCATCTGACCGGCCATGAAGCGACGGTAAAGCCCGGGGAATATCTTGCGGCGGGCCAGATCGCCTGTGCCACCGAAAATCACAAGGTCGAATGTATCAACCGGGATGACACGGGAAACCATGAATAGACCTCGCTCGCAAACGCGCCGTTAGCGCTAACGCGGAGGTTCTACCCCCGATGATGGGAAAAGTCTAGCAAGTGCGGCAGGCAGAGGGAAGGAAACCCGTCAAAGCGTTTCGACAATCGCGTGCCGCTGCTGAAGGACCGGGCGCTGCCCCTGCCCCGTCAGACCTGTCCGTACCGCGTCACAAGTGCCGCCATCGCCGGGTTTTCGGCGGCAAGCCCTGCGGCCACACCCTGCCGATCTGCCGCGACACGGTTCTGACTGACCTTCCATTTGCCCTCCAGCCGGTCGATGTCGATCTGGATGCCCAGAATGCCGCGCATCTGCGCCTCGACATAGGGCCGGGGCGCGTCGCTGACGGCCCAAGGATGGGCCAGACGCGCCTCGTGGGTTTCGGTCAGGGCGGTGATCTGGGTCTCGATCCATGCCGTCTCGGGCAGCACACGCGCTGTGCCCCGCGCCTGCACCATGACGTAGTTCCACGTCGGCACGACTTTGCCAGTGTCCTGCTTGGTCTGATAGTGCGAAGGGCTGATGTAGGTCTGCGGCCCTTGAAACACCACCAAAACCTGCTGCCCGTCCAGCGCCCGCCACTGCGCGTTGGCGCGCGCGATATGGGCCTGCAACTGGCCGAAAGGCCCCTGACCCCGCTGCAACAGGAAAGGCAGGCCATTGGCCTCGATCCCCTCGGACCCGGTCGAGATCAGCAGGCCGAAGGGATGGCTTGTGATCAGGTCCTGCATCACCTCAAGACGGTCTTCGCGGTGTTGGTCGGGCTGGTACATGGCGGCCTGCGTTCTCTTGGGGTCAAGCCTCCAACAGAGAGGCAACGGCGGGCATTTGCAAGAGAGGCCGCGCCGCGCCCGGCGTCCGCAAAAGGCATCCTATGGGGTGAAGAAGCGCTGCCGGGACACTCTTTGGAGACGTAAAATCGGCGGAAGGCCCACTTTGACCAAAAGATCAAACCGTGGCCCGACCTGTCACCGAAGCTTCATTTGCGGTTCATGGCACGGTCATCATCGCGGCGCAGGTTCCCCGCACTTCGGCCCGCCACTTCGGCTCTTGTCCAAAGGATATCCACCATGCTGTCACGCCGTCACTTCCTCGCTTCCTCTGCCGCCCTGACCCTCGCCGCCGCAACCGGCGTCAAGGCGCAGGACCGCAAGGTTCTGCAAGTCTTCATCGATGGGGATACCAATATCTCCGGCTGGTGGAATGACATCCTCAAGCCCGCCTTCGAGGCTGCCGTTCCGACCCACACCTTCAACGTCACCATCACCCGTGGCGTGGCTGACGGCAACGGCACCATCGCTGAGCGCGCTCTGGCCGCCCTGCAGGCCAAAGCCGATCCGCAAGTTGACTACTTCGAAGAATTCGAGCCCGCTTCGGTTGCAGGCTCCATCGAAGCCGGTCTCTGGGAAGAAATGACCGAGGCCAACGTCCCGAACCTCAAGCTGGTCAACCCGGCTGCGGTCGAAGCGCCGATCCGTCTGCCCTATCGCGGCAGCCAGGTTCTGATCGCCTATGACAGCGCCAAAGTCGCCAATCCGCCCAAGACCTTCGCCGACCTCGTCGCCTGGGCCAAAGCCAACCCCGGCCGCTTCACCTATGGCCGTCCGGACAAGGGTGGTTCGGGTTCGAACTTCGTGATCCGTGCGATCCATGAAGCCAACGGCAAGGACCCGTCCGCTTTCACCAAGGACAATTTCGAGCCTGCAAAGGCTGAAGAAATGCTGCAAAAGGGCTGGGCCATCCTGAAGGACCTGCACCCCTTCACCTTCGGCGAAGGCACCTACCCGGCTGGCAACACGCCCGCTCTGCAACTGCTGGCCCAAGGCGCTGTCGACATGATCCCGGCCTGGTCGGACCAAGCCCTGCAGGCGCTGAAGCAAGGCGTTCTGCCCGAAACCGTCAAGCTGGTTCAGCTGCAGGATCTGGCACTGTGCGGCGGCTTCGCCTACTCGGCCATCCCGTCGAACGCGACCGATCTGGAAGGCGCGCTGGCTCTGGCGAACTTCATGCTCTCGCCCGAAACCCAGACCTCTTGCGTCAAGGACATCGGCGGCTTCCCGGGCATTTCGTGGGACAACCTGCCGGCCGAACTGAAAGCCGAATACATCGACGTCATCCCGGTTTCGATCCCGACCTTCCCGTCGGGCGACTGGCAGAAGGCCAAGAACGACGGCTGGTACAAGAACGTGGCCACCAACCTGACCCAAGGCGGATGATCCGTTTTGCAACAAAGTCCGGGGGGAATACCCCCGGACACCTGCAACGCACCGGTCCGGGCCGCGAGGCTCTGGCCGGTCTTGCGCTTGTGGCCTTGCCGGTGGCCATGCTTTTGATGCTGACCTTGTGGCCGACCGTTTCCATGGTCATCGCGACCTTCACGGTTGATGGCCATATGTCCACCAGCCGCTACGCCTATTTCTTCACCGACGCCTATTCGCTGGCCAATCTGCGCTTCACAATGGTGCAGGGGCTGGTGTCCGCCCTGAGCGCGCTGGCGATTTCCTTCGGCATCGCCCTGTACCTGCGCTTTTCGGCCGGCCGCATCGCCACCATGATCCATGCGCTATCGCTGTTCCCGCTGTTCGTGCCGTCGATCATCATCTCCTATGCCCTTGTCCGCTTCCTTGGCCCGAACGGCCTGTTCCAGCTGCTGCTGGAACAAGTGGGCTTCACCCATTACCGTACCCCCTACCTCACCCCCGTCGGCCCCTTCCTTGCCTTTGTCTGGGAGGCGTTGCCGCTGCCGGTTCTGGTGATCAGCGCAGGCCTCACCCAAGTCTCTGACCACGCTGTCGAGGCGGCGCGTGACCTTGGCGCAGGTCCGATCCGCATCCTGTGGGAGGTGCTGTTGCCGCAAGTCCGCCGGTCTTTGCTCATCGCCTTCGCGCTGATTTTCCTTGGCATCATCGGGGCTTACACCGTGCCCTACATGCTGGGACCTGCCGCGCCCGAGATGATGGGTGTCTTCATGCAGCGCACGCTTGGCAACCTGCATGACGCCGATGCGGCGCAGGTTCAGGCTGTTGTGCTGATGGTGATCTCGTCCGTCGTCGGCGGCTTCTACATCGCCACCATGCTGAAATCGCAAGGAGGCGAGCGGTGAAGCGCACCCCCATCGGCGGCCTTCTGATCCTTGGCACCATGGCGCTTGCCATGATCGGCCCGATCCTGACCGTGATCCTATGGGCCTTCGCGGTCAAATGGCGCTATCCGCATATTCTGCCGACCGAATGGGGCATTAAGTTCTGGTTCGGCATGCTGGGGCGCGAGACGATCATCACGCCGGTCCTGACCTCGCTGGCCTTGACCTCCATCGCCACCACGGCGGCGGCGGCGATCTGCTGGCCTGCGGCCTATGCCTTTGCCCGGCTGAAGTTCCCCGGGCGACAGGTGATGCTGTTCTCCTTCATTGCCGCCCAAGCCGTGCCGAAATTCGCGCTGTTCGTCTCGATCGCCGTGATCTTCCTGCGGCTGAACCTTGTGGGCAGCTTCTGGGGCGTTGTTCTGGTGCAGATGCTGTCGGCGGTGCTTTACATGATCTGGATCCCCACCGCCGCCTTCCGGGGCATCCCGCCCGCGCTGGAGGAAGCGGCCTTCGACCTTGGCGCCTCGCGCCTGCGGGTCTTCCTGCAGATCACCCTGCCCCAAGCCCTGCCCGCCTTGGCGGCAAGCTATGTGCTGGCCTTCGTCTCCATCCTGTTCGAGGTCGACGGGGCTTTGCTGATCGGCGCCCCCACCGTCACCACGATGCCGCTTCTGCTGATGAGCCTGTCGGCACAGGTCATCGTTCAAGAGGCCGCGGTTTTGTGTGTGATGATCTGGGTGCCCTGCTTTATCCTCCTCCTCCTCACCCGCCGTTTCATGACCGCCAAGGGCATCGCCCAGGGCTTTGGAGCCTGACATGTTGCAGATCGACACCATCTCCAAAGCCTTCGCGGGCACGCCTGCCGTGCGCGAGGTCAGCTTCACCGTCGAGCGCGGCGAACTGGTCTGCCTGCTGGGGCCCTCCGGCTGCGGCAAATCCACCCTGCTGCGGGTCATCTCGGGCCTGACCGATGCCGACTCGGGTTCGATCCGGATTGAAGGCGCAGACATGACCCGCGCCGCCGCCAACCGCCGCCCGACCGCAATGGTGTTCCAGTCCCACGCGCTGTGGAGCCACATGACCGTGGCGCAGAACGTGGGCTTCGGCCTGCGCGTGCGCGGCCTGCCCAAGGCCGAGATCGCCGAGAAGGTCGGAGCCGTGCTCGACCTCGTGGGCCTGTCGTCCTACGGCAAGCGCCTGCCCGCCGAACTTTCCGGCGGCCAAGCGCAGCGCGTGGCCTTGGCGCGCTGCCTGGTGGTGGAGCCGAAGGTTCTGCTGATGGACGAACCCTTCTCGGCCCTTGACGCCCACCTGCGCAAGTCGCTGCGCGAGGAGTTGAAGAGCCTCCAACGCCGTCTGGACCTGACGACGATCTTCGTGACCCACGATCAGGAAGAGGCCATGGAACTGGCCGACCGTATCGTGGTGATGCAAGCTGGCCGGCTGGAGCAATTCGCCGCGCCCGGCAGCCTTTACCGCAACCCGCAGACCCTTGGCGTCGCACAATTCATCGGGGCCATGAACACCTGCACCACCGCAGTGGCCCAAGGCCAGGCCAACTGGTATGGCACCCCCTTGCGCCTTGCCCTGCCTGATGGCGAAGCGGCACTTCTTTGCCGCCCCGAAGACCTTTTCCAAGACCCCCAAGGGGCCCGTGCCCGCGTCACCCGCGTGATCGACCTTGGGCCGGTCACCAAAGTCAGCCTGATGACCGCAGATGGCGACCTTCTGACCTGGACCTGCCCGCGTGAAGCGGCACCGGATGTCGACGCCGAGATCACCCTTATGCCCCGCCGCCTGCACGCCTTCCGCGACGGCGCGCTTCTGTCCCTGATCGAACGCCCGGAACCCGCCCTTCGTGAAGGAGCCCTCGCATGATCCTCTCTGGCCAACTGACCCCGGCCCAGCACAAAAGCCATGTGCCCTTGGAGTTCGACGTGCCCGCCGGCACCACGCGCCTGACCGCCCGCTTTACGACCAGCCCCGAGCGGTCACCCGGTGAGATGTTCGACAACATGGTCTGCCTCAGCCTTTGGGGCCCCGCAGGCCCGCGTGGGGCGCGCCACAACAACCCGGTCAGCGATTTCGTGATCGAGGCCACCCATGCCACCCCGGGCTACCTGCCCGGCCGGATCGAGCCGGGCCGCTGGACTCTGTTCATGGATTGCTTCCGCATCCTTGGCCCCATCGACTACCAGCTTGAAATCCTGTGCGAAAGTGACGCCATCCCGGCCAAGCCCGGCTATCCGCGCCAGCCCACCCACGCCCGTGGCCCGGGCTGGTATCGCGGCGATCTGCATGCCCATACGCTGCATTCGGACGGATCGTGGGACGTGCCCGATCTGGTCAACTGGGCACGCGAAACCGGCCTCGACTTCATGACGCTCAGCGACCACAACACCACCTCTGGCCATGCGCAGGTGCATTCCCTGGCCAGCGACACCCTGCTGACCATCGGCGGGATGGAACTCACCACGCATTGGGGCCATGCGCTGGCCTTGGGCGGCACCGAGTTGCACGAATGGCGCGTGGGCGAAGTCACCCGCCGCACCATGCCGATGCTGGCCGATGACATCATGTCCAAGGGCGCGCAATTCGTCATCGCCCACCCGATGTCACCCGGCGATCCGTCCTGCACCGGCTGCCGCTGGGAATATGCCGACATGATGCCGGGCAATTCGCATATGGTTGAAATCTGGAACGGTGGTCCGTGGTCGGACTACAACGAGGAAGGCCTGGCCCTGTTCCAGCACTGGCTGGCGCTTGGCCTGCGTCTGCGCGCCACCGCCGGCAGCGATATCCACGGGCCGGAAGCCGCCAAGGGCCCGATCGGCTTCAACCATGTCGAAGCCGAAAGCCTGACCGAGACGGCCATCCTGCACGCCATCAGCCGGGGCCGCAACTACCTCTCCTCCGGTCCGCGCCTGATCCTGACAGCGGAAACACCCGAGGGCCACATCGCGGGCATGGGGGAAACCGTGCCGCATGGTTCGACCTTCCATGCCGACTGGCAATCCGAACACATGCCGCTGAAGCTGCATTTTGTTGACCAGTCCGGGCGCAAGGCCGCCCAATCCATCCCCGCCGAGGCCGCAGGCGTCGAGGAACTGCCCGACGCTGCCCGCTTCGTCATGGCAGAGCTGCGCGACGCCACGGGGCGGCTGCACGCCGTCACCAACCCGATCTTCGTGGTCTGACAGCAAATTCCTCCGGGCAGGCCCTCAACGGCCCTCGCGACATCTTCGGTCCGGGGGGGGCCTGGGCCGTTTTTCCGGACCCGATCAACGAGCGCTGGCCTGAACGGCGCATCCAATCCCGTCAGACCTCATCGGCCCGCCCGCACTCGTTTGAGACGGGCGGACCGAACAGCCCGCCCGTCTCAACTCAATCAGGCGCCACCGTCAGCATCAGCCCTTCATGGTCCGAGGCCGGAGTGCCATCGGGCAAAACCGCCGGAAGGATCGCCGGGTCGGTAACGACCAGCCCGCGCGTAAACACCCAGTCGATCTTGGCCGGTGGCCGAATTGATCCCGCCGGGCGGCGGGTCGTGGGCTGATCGGCCAGATTGCAGGCCTTCCAGTCATAGCCCATAGCAGCGGCTTCCGCGAACAAGGGCTCATGCGGTTCGGGTCGCATCAGGCGCATCGGGTCCTGTTCCAGCGCCTCGATCAGCACGCGCGGATTGGCCAGCCGTTCCACATAGGAAATCGTGGATGTGTTGAAATCGCCGCCCATCACAACGCGCCCCGCCGGGGCCAGCCCTTCGACCATCTGCAGGATATTGCGCATGTCAGCGGCACGGGTCTGCGGGTCGCAATGGCTTTCCAGATGGACATTGACCATCAGCACCGGTTCCCCCGCCACGGCAATGAAGGCCAGAAGCGCAATCGTGCTGCCGACCCTCGGCTCATGCCGGTCCAGCCCGAACCATTCGCCCCGCCGCTCGATCCGGATCAACGCCGGGGCCTGCAAGGCCAAATCCGACAAGATCGCAGCCCCGTGAAAGCCCGCCGCGTTGACCTCTCCGGCATGGTCGCGCTGCTCGTGAACGTCGCCAAGGCCCAGTTCGACAAACTCCGCCGCGTACAGGAACCCCATCTGCAAGCGTTCCGACAGGATCGCCACGCGGTCGGTGTTGCCGGTCCGCGCCATGCCGCGGTCCACTTCGGACAGCAGCACCACATCCGGGCGATGCGCCTTCAGATGGCCCGCAATGGCCTCCAGATGGCGCAGCCGCTCCACATTCCAGAAGATCAGCCGGGCCGAGGTCGCTAGGCTGCCCCGGCTGGGCTGCCGCCCCCCCGCCTCGATCTGGCGCAGCGCGGGCAATCCGTCAAACAGCGCATCATGGCTTTCCGGCAGGAACGGCCCCTTGAACAGGGCCGCCCGCAGGTCAGCGGCGACAGGGGTCAGTTGCCTGACCACCTCTGTCAGCGGGCGATCAGACCAATGGGTCATGATGGCCTCCCTCCACGCGCGCCACCCAGGCCGCCTCGGTGGCCCGCGGTTCATCGGTGGTGATCTGGTCCGGCTGCAAGGCCATCAGCGCGATAAACTCCTGCCATTCCGCATCGCTGAAGCCCTGCGCAGGCAAGGTCATCTTGTGCGTCCAGGCATCGACCTGCACACCTTCTGCATGGGCCAAAGCCACCATGTCGAGCCCCTGGCGGGCGGCTTCCACCACCATCTCCCACTGCAGATAGACCATGTCCGGCTTGACCTGATCGCGCAGCACCGCCCGCAGATGCCGCTCTACCCCGGCCAAGCCGTCCAGCGGCCAGAGGTCCAAGAGATCATCCGTCGGATCATAGCCGCGCTTGAGGTCCGGCATCCGTTCCGCCAGCGCCCGGATCAAGGGGATCGACCCGCCCGAGACGATGATATGGTCCAGACGGTCGCCAAACAGCGCCGCGAAATGGTCAAGGCCACGCGGCCCGACCTCCTCCCAGGTGTTCTTCATGTCAAACTGCAGCAAGGCATCCGGATGCGCCGCCCCCAGCAGGCCCGCCAGATCCTCCGACAGGATCGGCGCACAATCCTGCTGGCGATACCGCAACGCGCCAATCTGAGCGCCCGCCTGGCCGGCGACAGGCCCGGTCCCGGTCGTCTCGCGGTCCAGAACATCGTCATGCAGCACGACAAAGCCGCCATCGCCGCGCACCTGCAGGTCCAGTTCCATCGAGGCGCCGAGCCGGAAGCCTTCCGCCATCACCGCCGCGCCAAACTCCGGATCGGCCATCGACCGCCGCAGCCTGTGCCATTTCAGCCGGGTCACAACCCCCTGTGCCACGATCTGCAAGCCTTCGCCCTTGGTCATTGCTGTCTCCTGCTTTGGCATTCCATTTACGACCAGACGTTCACGAATCACGCTGGCACTTCTTCCTTGCTTGTTTCTTTCGCCGTCAGTCTTTTTCCTGTTTCTGCGGTGAAGAGGTGGACGGCGTCGGGTTGGGCCTTGATGGCCATGGGTTGGCCGTGTTGGAGGTCGTGTTTTTCGGGGGAGAGGACGGA
>CANBRQ010000145.1 GCA_947371955.1 Paracoccaceae bacterium
AGTTGAAGGCAGCACTTGTGCCGCTGATTGAACAAGCCTCCTCGGCGCCCCAACCCCGGACCGATTTCCTGACCCGAAGCTATCCCATCGCCGCGCAAAAGGATTTCGCCCTGAGCATCGCGGCCAAGATGGGCTATGACCTGAACCGAGGCCGTCTCGATGATACCATCCACCCGTTCGAGATTTCCTTCACCAGCAACGATGTCCGCATCACGAGTCGGTTCCGTGAAAACTGGCTGCCCGGCGGCATGTTTGCCCTGTGGCACGAGGCGGGGCATGGCATGTACGAACAGGGCGTCTCGCCCGCCTTCACGCGGTCGATCTTCGCGACCGATCTTGCCAACCTTTATGCCGTCGGCGGTGCCAGCTTCGGCATGCACGAATCCCAATCGCGCCTGTGGGAGAACCGCGTGGGTCGCTCTCGCCCCTTCTGGGACCTGCATTTCCCTGACCTGCAGGCCCATTTCCCCGACCAACTCTCTGATGTGACCGCCGCCGAGTTCTGGGCCGCCGTCAATCAGGTCCGCCCCGATTTCATCCGGGTCGAAGCGGATGAGTTGACCTATGACCTCCACATCATCCTGCGGTGCGAGATTGAGGCGGCCCTGATGGCGGGCGATCTGGCTGTGGCCGACCTGCCCGCGGTTTGGGCTGAGAAGATGCTAAGCTATCTGGGTCGGCAGGTGCCCAATGGCACTCTGGGCGTGCTACAGGACGTGCACTGGTCGCAGGGGTATGTCGGGTCCTTCCCGACCTATACTCTTGGCAACATCATGTCGTCGCAAATCTTCGAAGCTGCCCGGCAAAGACCGGCCGTCGCGTCAGGCCTTGCAAGTGGTGACTACAAGCCCCTGCACGGCTGGCTGGCCGAGGGCATCTACTCTCACGGTCGCGCCTCCACGCCGTCGGAGACGTTGGTGCGGATGACCGGCAGCATCTTGGACACCGCGCCCTATATCGCCGATCTGACCGCAAAGGTGGCCGACTTGACCCGATGACGGGTCATTGGCCCTTGCCCGTCAGCGCATGGCGATAGAGCCGCAGTCCGTCTGCAAGCGAGATCATCGGACGGAACCCCAAACCCAGCGCCGCGCGACGGTTGTCGAGCGCCTCGGGCAGCGCCGGCGCCGCTCTGTCCTTCAACAAGATCACCGCCTCCGGGGCGAGGCTGAGGAACGTCTTGACCACGTCCCGCATCCGGATGCCTGGTCCGGCAGAGATATTGTAAACCCGTTCCGTCAGGGTCTCAGCCAGACCCGCGCACAGAAGGCCACTGACGGCATCCTCAATGTAAAGATAATGCGTGATCTCATCCGGCCCGGCATCGACGCGGACGGTGGTTCCCGACATGCTGCCCCGGATCATCGCCTCCAGCGAGGTGGGCGTCTGCCGGCCCGGTCCGTAAATCCACGCCAGCCGCAGGGCGACCGCATCAAGGCTATGTTCGCGCACGTAGCCCATCATTGCCGCCTCGACGGCAACCTTGCTTGCGCCGTAGATGGTCACCGGATGGGGCAGCGTTGTTTCATCCACCACCCCGGTCAGGTCGCCGTAGACATCACAGGTCGAGCAGACGACGATCCGCGCGACACCCTGCCGTCTGGCCGCCTCCAGCACATGCGCCGTGCCCAGCGCATTGATCTGCCAGATCGCCAGCGGCTGATCGGCCAGAACCATCGGACCCGAGACCGCGCCGCAGTGGAAGATGGTCCGAAACCCGCCCGTGCCTACCAACCTTTCGACCTGCACAAAGTCCGTCAGATCGCAGGGGTGATCCTGTAGGCCACGATCGGATGCCATGACCTCGCACCCCTCACTGCGCAGCCGCCGCACCAGCGCCGCACCCAGAAAGCCTGCCGCCCCGGTGACAAGAATCCGGCCCAGATCACGCTGCGGGGTCATCCCAGTGCCGCCAATTCCGCCACCAGCGCCGCCGTGGTCAACTGCCGGCAATAGCCCTTGATCGCCCGGACCGAGGCCTCTTGCCGCTCCTCCGTGTAGGTGGCGCAGGCGTCGGGCACCAGCGTGACCAGATAGCCCAGATCACAGGCATCCCGGACCGCGGATTCGACGCATTGGTCGGTGAGAAGGCCGCACAAAATCACCTGCAGCACGCCCATGCTGCGCAATAGATAGTCAATGTTGGTCGAGATGAAGACGCTGGAGGAGTTCTTTTTCAGGATGATCTCATCCTCGCCGGGGGCAATGGCCGCGCTGACCTGCGCCTCCCACGAGCCTTTGGCGACGTTGATTCCCGAGATCTTGTAATCCAGCCCGCGATCCCGCCCGTCATTGGTCAGATTCTCGATGACGGCATAGATGACCTCGACCCTCGCCCCCCGGGCAGCCTTTTGCAGCGCCTGCATGTTGGGCAAGGCCGTTTCCGCAAGCCTTTGGAAGTAGTAGTCATATTTCGCCAATTCGTCTTCGGACATTGCCTTGAAATCGGAGGCCTCGCGGCCGGTGGCGTAGTTCTGCACGTCGATGAAAATCAGGGCTGCATGGGCCGGATCAACCGGCACCTCACGGGAGAAAATATCAGTCATGCGCGCTCCTGCATTGGCCGTCTGGATGGCCGAGGCCGACCTTAAGCACGCTTGTAACAAAAGCAATACGCGTGCTAGCCTTCTATCAAACGTTACAGCGCCAGACGAGAGATGTCCCGCCTTGATCGTCACACCGCCCTTGCTGCAGACCGACGATCCGCACCCTTTTGGCGTGGAGAACCCCGAAGGCACCTCGGCCATCCTGTTCGTGTCGGATCATGCAGGCCGGGCGATCCCACGGCAGCTTGGGGATCTTGGGTTGCCCAACGAGGAACTGGCGCGCCACATCGGCTATGACATCGGCATCCATGGCGTCACGACAGAACTGGCCCGCAATCTGAACGCCGCCTATATCTTCCAGACCTATTCCCGGCTGGTGATCGACTGCAACCGCCAGCCAGGCAAGCCGCAATCCATCGTCCTGCAAAGCGATGGCACGGTGGTTCCGGCCAATGTAGCACTGTCCCCCGATGCCATCCGCCAGCGCGAGGATGAGATTCTGCACCCCTATCAGGATCAGATCGACCTGACCCTGCGGGCCCGCGCCGCCACAGGCCAGCCGACCGTTCTGTTTGCCATGCACAGTTGCACCAACCGCCTGCGCATGGACCCGCGCGATCGCCCGTGGGAGATCAGCGTGATCGCCGACCGTGACTGGCGGCTTGGCACCGCCTTGGTGGAGGTTCTCCGGGCCGAAACCAGTCTCTGTATTGGCGTGAACGAGCCCTACACGGTCAACATGGCGATGGATTACACCGTGCCGCTTCATGCCGAGGCGAAGGGCAACCCCTATGTTGAGATCGAAATCCGGCAGGACCTGATCGGCGATGCCGCCGGACAGGCCCATTGGGCGCAACTGCTGACACGCCTGTTTCCGATGGCAGTCGCCCGCTCCGGGCTTGTGGTCAAATGAACGGAGCGCGCACAGGCGCAAGGCCAGCCCAGTCCTTGCAGGACCGAGTCCGCCGCGACCTGCCCGCCTTCACCGAGGCCGAGCGGCGCGTGGCCCATGCGCTTCTGGGCGAATATCCGATGGCCGGGCTGGAAACCGTCGCCCGCTTTGCCCGCCGGGCCGAGACGAGCGGCCCGACGATCCTGCGGTTCATCAACCGGCTGGGCTTTGAAAGCTATGCCGATTTTCAGGACGCTCTGCGCACCGAAACCCAAGCCCGCCTGCAAGGCCCCCTGTCGCGCTATGACCTGCGCGGGCAAACCAGCGCTCCCGCCGCAAGCGGGGGTCTGGCGGTGGCGATGCGCCAGAACATCGAGACGGCGGCCCGTGACCTGGCACCCTCTCTGCCCGCGATTGCTGAAAGGCTGGCCGATCTGGACCGCAAGGTGTTGTGCATCGGGGGTCGGTTCAGCTGGATGATTGCCGGCTATCTGCACGCCTATCTGCGCGAACTGCGCCCCAATGTCCGGCTGGTCCGCGACGGCAGCGCCTCGTGGGCCGATGATCTGCTGGACGTGGCCCCCGCTGACATCGTGGTGGTCTTCGACTTCCGCCGCTATCAGCGCGATGTGCTGGAATTGGCCAAAGGAGCGGTGGCGCAACAGGCAGAAATCATTCTGGTCACCGACATCTGGTATTCGCCCGTCGCCGCCCTGGCACAGCATGTCGTAGCCTGCCCCGTCAGCATCCCCAGCGCCTTTGACAGCGGCGTGACCGGGCTGGCCGTGGTGGAGATCATCACAGCGGCAGTCATCGACGCGCTTGGGCCGGGCTCCAAAGGGCGGATCGCCACGCTGGAAGCCCTGCGCAAACCGTTCAACCTCGGGCCCTGATCCCGCATTCTCAAAGGCAAGCAATGCAACACGACCCGTTGACGATGTTCACCTATATGGATCTGTCCGGTCAGGTCCGCGGCAAGGGTTTTCCCACCAGCCAGATCGCCAAGCGCCTGAAGACCGGTATCGGCTGGACGCCGACCAATCTGATGTTCACCGCCCTTGGCACCATCGGGGCCAGTGTCTGGGGCGCGCATGGTGACGTGATGTTCATGGCGGACCCCGAGACAGGGGTAGAGGTCGACTACGCCGACGGCACCCCGGCAGAACGGTTCTATCTGTGTGATGTGCACAACACCGACGGCACGCCTTGGGATTGCTGCCCCCGCAGCCTGTTGCGCGCGGCGGCGGCTGAATTGCTGGCCGAAACCGGGCTGGTGCTGAAAGCCACCTTCGAACACGAGTTCATCTATTCCGGTGCCAATTCCCGCACAGGCGACAATTACGCCTTGGACGCCATCCGCCGCCATGGGGCCTTTGGCGAGACCTATCTGGGTGCCCTGAAAACCGCCGGGGTCGAGGTTGACACCTACCTCGCCGAATTCGCAGCCGGTCAGTTTGAGGTCACCGTGCCGCCGCTGGACGCGATGAAGGCCTGCAATACCGCCGTTATCGTGCGCGAACTGGCCCGCGCCACGGCTTTCCGGCTGGGCCATGGCGTCAGTTTCTCGCCCCGGGTGACGCCGGATGGCTTGGGGAGCGGCGTGCATATCCACTTCAGCCTGTGGGATCAGAACGGCCAACCGGTCAGCCATGACCCTTCGCAGCCCTTCGGCATCAGCACCGTGGCAGGCCAGTTCCTGTCGGGGATCGTACAGCACATGCCTGCGCTTTGCGCCTTCACCGCGCCCACGCCCGTGTCTTACCTGCGGCTGGTCTCGCATTCCTGGACCGGGGTCTGGTCCAACGTCGGCCTGCGCGACCGCGAGGCTGGGCTCCGCATCTGCCCGACCTTCGGCACCGATCCCGAGGTCGTGGCCCGGCAGTTCAACTTCGAATACCGGGCCGCTGATGCGACGGCCAACCCCTATCTGCAACTCGCCGTGATCCTGCGGGCCGGGCTGGCGGGCATCCGCGCGGGCCTTGCCGCCCCGCAGCCGACGTCCGAGGAAGACCCCGAGACAATGACGCCCGAGGCCCGCGCCGCCCGCCACATCATGCGCCTGCCCACCTCCGCCGATGCGGCGCTGGCAGCGTTGCAGGCAGACCCAGTCGTGCAGGGCTTCCTGCCGCCGCGTCTGCTGCAGGCCTATATCGCGAACAAACAGGCGGAATTCGCGCTGAGCCGCGATTGGACCCCGGCCGAGATCTGCCGGCGCTATGCCGAAGTGTATTGAAAGGGCGATCTGATGGGCAAGCTTGACGGACGTGTGGCCATTGTCACGGGGGCAGCCACAGGCTTGGGGCGCGGCATCGCCATGCTTTATGCGGCAGAAGGTGCCGATGTCGCCGTGCTGGACCGCAACGGACCAGGTGCCGAAGCGGTGGCCAAGGCAATCCGCGCCTTGGGCCGCCGCAGTTTCCCGGTTCAGGTGGATGTCAGCGACGAGGCCAGCGTCAAGATCGCAATTGCCGCGGCCATCGAGGCGTTGGGGCCGCCGGATATTCTGGTGAACAACGCTGGGATTGCGACGGTCTCGCTGCTGGAAGACATGCAGACCGCGATGTGGGACGAGATGATCCGCGTCAACCTCTCCAGCGTGTTCTTCTGTACTCGGGCCGTGCTGCCTCATATGCGGGCGCGGCAGTATGGGCGGATCATCAACATTTCCTCACAACTGGCGCACAAAGGCGGTGAGGGGATGGCGCATTATGCGGCGGCCAAGGCAGGCGTTCTGGGCCTGACCCGCTCGCTCGCTTACGAGGTGACGCGTGACAACATCGCCGTCAATGCCATCTGCCCGGGTCCCTTGCTGACCGACATGCGACTGCCGCCGGAATGGGCGGCCAAGAAGCAAAACGAGTTGGTGATCGGCCGCCAGGGACGGGTCGAGGAGGTGGCCCCCACCGCCCTTCTTCTCGCGACAGAAGAGGCCGCGTTCTACGTCGGTGCCACGTTCAACCCCAATGGCGGAGACATCATGATATGATGGACGTTGACCTCGCCCAGCGCCTGAAGAGGATACCCACGACGATCGCCTGCGACATCCTGAAGGATCAGGCGCTGGCCGAGCGGTCGGCGCAGGGTCTGTCGCCGATGACGCCAGAGGTGCGGCTTGCCGGTCCGGTCAGGATCATCGAATTCCTGCCGGGACGTCCAGAAATCCGCCGAGCCGGACCGCCCGCCAACTTCGCGATCATCGACGCTCTGCAACCGGCAGAGGTGCTGGTGCTTTGTGCAGGCGACTCCATGGCGGGGGCGGTGCTGGGGGATATGCTGGCCACGCGGGCGCAGAGCCTGGGTGGCGGCGGTGCTGTGGTGGACGGTGCCGTACGCGATCTGGAGGGGCTGGCGCTGGCCGGTCTGCCGGTTCATGCGCGCGGCGTGGCACCGATGGCCGCCCATGCCACTTTGGTGCCCTTCGCCTGTGACAGGCCGGCGCGGTTTTCCGGGGTCACGGTGATGCCGGGCGACTGGGTTCTGGCTGACCGTGATGGCGTCTTGTTCCTGACGCGTGCTCTGGTTGATCTGCTGCTGGAAAGGGCCGAGGCTGCGATGGCCAAGGACGAATTCTCGCGCCAGCTTCTGCTGATGGGCTTTCCACTGACCGAGGTTTTCCCGCTTCCCGCAGCCCTCATCGGCTTGCTGGACACCTTTCTGGCGCAGGGGGCGATGCCGCCCCCCGAGACCGTCCAAACCGCTCTTGCACAGGAAGCCTGACCGATGCGCGTCCCGATCCTGGCCCGAAGCCTGCGCCAGATTTCCCGGCAAATGGCCGACGGCACCCTGCGGTCACGTGATCTCGTCGAGGCCTCCTTGGCGCGGCATGACCCTGCGCTGAACGCCTATGTCACCTACACCCCGGACCTCGCCCGCAAACAGGCCGCGGCGGCGGATGCGGCCTTTGCCTGCGGCAGCCTGCTTGGCGGGTTGCAGGGCGTTCCGGTGTCGTTCAAGGACCTGTATGGCGTGGCTGGCCTCCCCACTTTCGCCGGTACCCCCCGCGCCTTGCCCGAGGTCTGGACCAGGGACGCAGCCATGGTGCAAACCCTGCGTCACCAGCTTGGGGTGATCGTCGGCAAGACCAACTCGGTGGAGTTTGCCTTCGGCGGTCTGGGCACCAGCCGCCATCATCCGGTGCCGTGGAACCCGGCGGACCGCGCCACCCACCGCGCCCCCGGCGGGTCCAGCAGCGGGGCGGGCGTTTCGGTGGTTGAGGGAACGGCGCTGGTGGCATTTGGCACCGATACCGGCGGCTCGGTCCGTATACCGGCCAGCTTGACGGGCTGCTTCGGCCTGAAAACCACCTTGGGACGCTGGTCCACCAGCGGGATCGTGCCGCTCAGCCCCAGCTTTGACACACCGGGTATCCTGACCCGCAGCGCCGATGATGCGGCCTTTGCCTTTGAACAGCTGGACCCGGGCCGCGTCCCCGATCTTGATCCCAACACCCCCCTGCGCATCGGCGTGGCAGAACCCTTCTTCTGGGCCGGAACCGACCCCGGCATTGCGGAACGCCTGCACGAGGCTCTCAGGCTAGTCGAGGTCTCCGGTGCCAGACTGACCGACCAGACCCTGCCCGGCTGTGACGAGGTCTACCGGATTTACCATCAAGGCGGCATCGTCTCGGCCGAGCTTTACGCCTTCCTGCGGCCAAGCCTGCCCGACTGGCTTGAGACGCTCGACCCAAGGGTGCGCCGGCGGATGGATGACGGACGCGCCTTGGAGGCTTGGGAATACTTGCGCCGCAAGGCGCGCTATGCCGAACTGGGTGCTGCGGCGGCGCAGGTGCTGACGGGCTATGACGCGATCATCAGCCCAACCGTGCCGATTGCGCCACCTCCGGTGGCCATTCTGGATGATCCGGACACCTATTCGCGACTGAATCTCGCCATGTTGCGCAACACCTGCGTTGTCAGTTTTCTGGGCCTGTGCGCCGTGAACATTCCCGCAGGACTTGATGCACAGGGCCTGCCAGTTGGGTTACAACTGATCGGCGCACCCCACACTGAACCAAGGCTGCTGGCCGTGGCCCGCCATATCGAAGCGATCCTTGCCAAGGCAGATGTCTGGCATCCCCATCCACAGAACAGGTGACCCATGCAACGCCCCGAAGACGCCACCCTGACCCGATTTGGCCGCTTTGATCCCAAGCGTACCTGCCTTCTGCTGATTGATACGCAAAACTATGTCTGGAACCCCCAAGTCGCCGAGCGCCACCCCTATTTCGACGAACGCCTGCGCACAGTTGTCATGCCCAACCTGCGCCGGCTGCTGGACGCGTTTCGCGCCGTTGGGGGTGAGGTGATCTATACCGTGATGGAAAACCTGACCGCCGATGGCCGCGACCGCAGCCTTGACTACAAGCTGTCGAAATTCTTCATCGCAAAGGGCTCGTGGGAGGCCAAAGTGCTGGAAGATGTGGCCCCCGGCGGGGATGAGATCGTTTTGCCCAAGACCTCCTCGGGGATCTTCAACTCGACCAATTTTGAGTACCTCTTGCGCAACATCGGGATTGAGACGCTGGTCGTCACGGGGTTTCTGACCGACCAATGCGTGGACCACACCTTGCGCGATGCGGCGGACCGGGGGTTTTATCCGATCTGCGTATCGGATGGATGCGCCACGCATACCGAGATCCGCCATCACACCGCTTTGTCCGCATTCGCCGGGTATTGCCGGACCATGACAACCGAAGACCTTTTGGCCGAGATAGCCTCTGCCGTTTGAGCCTTGTCCGGAGCGTGACATGAGCGAGCCAAAGATCACTGTCGAGACAATTGCTGCCGCCGAGCAGCTTCTGGGTCTGGCCTATACCGAGCGTGAGCGGGCGAAGATGCTGGACGATCTTGAGGGTCAGATCGCCTCTGCCCGCGTCCGCAGGGTCGTGCCTTTGGCCAACTCGGTGCCTATGGCGATGCGCTTTGACCCTCGTCTGCCGGGCTTTGCCATGCCGCAAAGGGCGAACAGCCTGCGCCTTTCGTCTGGGGCCGACGCGCTGCCTTAAGCCGATGAGGACTTCGCCTTCGCCCCGGTCACGCACTTGTCGACTTGGATTGCCGCCGGGTCCTTGGCCAACCGGCGGCTGACGGAGATCTACCTTGATCGCATCGCAGCTTTGAACCCGAAGCTGGAATGTTCGTTCCAGTGACGGAGGACCGTGCCCTTGCAGAGGCAGAGGCAGGGGCAGGGGCAGGGGCAGGGGCAGATGCGGCGTACGCCCTGCTGCGCACCGGGGTCAATCCGGGGCCGCTGCATGGCATGCTTTATGGGCTGAAAGACCGTTTTGACACCAAGGGCATTGTGACGGGCTTGGGGCGAAGCCGCTACGGGACCGGGTGCCCGACACGGATGCCCCCATCGCCAAGCGCCTGCGTGCGGCGGGGCCGTGCTTTTGGGCAAGACCACGGTCGGCGTCTTGGCCTGCAACGACATCTGATATGGCGGCATCAGCCGCAACCCGTGGAACCTGAACGAAGGCTCCAGCGGGTCAAGTGCCGGGTCGGCCTCGACCACGGCGGGCGGGCTTGGCGCCTTTTTGATTGGAATCGAGACTTTGGGGTCAATCACCGCGCCCAGCCACCACTGCGAGACGACTGGGTTGCGGCCGACCTTTGGCCGGGTCTCCCGCGATGACGCTTTGCAACAGCTTCGACAAGGTGGGTCCGATCTGCCGGTCAGTCGAAGATATAGCCATCGTGATGGCGGCACTGAACGGCGGCGATGTCAACGACCGCTCCTCCGTTGAGGCCTCTTTTCCATTTGATGCGGGCAGGGGGTCATGGGTCTGCGGCTGGGTTACCTGTGCGAGGCCTTTGGCGAGGGCGCTGCACCCACCGACCATGCCGCGCTTGAAGCCGCCCGGGGTTTGGAGATCGAGATGGTCGAAGTCCATTTGCCCGATCTGGCTTATGACGCGCTTTTGAACGTCCTTTACGCCGAAGCCGCCGCGTATTCCGAGGATCTGACGTTGACCAATCTGGATGACACGCTGACATGGCAGGAGGACGAGGCTTGGCCCAACACCCTGCGCAAGGCGCGTTTCCTGTCGGCGGTGGGTCATGTGCAGCTGGACGGCCTGCGCCATCTGATCATGCAGGCACTGGACGGGCTATTCGATCAGTTCGACGCCTTGATCGGCCCTTTCATGACGGGACCCATGCTGATCGCCTCCAATTACACCGGCCACCCTTGTCTGCATTTGCAGGCAGGATTCGAGGATCTGGGCACCCTCAGCCCGGCCTTCCTCGGCTCTGGCAAGCTGAAGACCGGGGCGGCGGATGAAACCGGGCGAATGTTCAGCGCACCGCAGGTCATCTCGTTGTGGGGGCGGTTGTTTGACGAAGGACCGATCCTGAACATCAGGACGGCCTTGGAACGCGCTT
>CANBRQ010000146.1 GCA_947371955.1 Paracoccaceae bacterium
TACGATGCCGCCGTCCAGCGCCTCGGCGGCGGCCTCAGCCTCGCCACCTCCCGCAAGCGCGCAAGGTTCGAGGCGCTGTCGGCCCCCCTCCGCCCCGCCATCCTCGCCAGCCTGATCCAGCGCCAGCAAGCCCGCCTGACTCAAGCTACGGCCAGCCTGAACGCCCGCGCCGATCTGCGCCTTGAACGCGCCGCCACCAGCTTGGACAAATGGGCCTCCCGCCTCGCCCCGGCCCTGTCGCGCCTGATCGCCACTTCGGCCCGCGACATCGCCAAACACCGTGACCAACTCGCATCCCTGAGTCTGCGCCTCGACACCGGCCTGCCCAAGCGCCTGACGGACCTCAGCACCCGCCTCGACGCGCTGGACCGCACCCGCCAGACCCTCGGCTATTCCGAAACCCTGCGCCGAGGCTATGCCGTGGTCTGGGGCGACGGCGCGGTCGTCACCACTGCTGCACAAGCCGAAAAGGCACAAGTGCTGGAGATCGAGTTCCAGGACGGCCGCATGACCCCCCAAGCAGCCGCGAAGAAGCCAAAGACGACCGCGCCGAAGCCCACCCAGGGCTCCCTCTTCTAACCCCTTTCGCACTTGCCCAAATATCCACCGGGGTTTCTCAAGGGGAGGCGTGCCTCCCCTTGAGGCAGGGGGTGCGGGGGACGGCAGTCCCCCGCAGCGGGTCCGCCGAGCGCCCGCCAGCTAGACCCCGACCTTTGGCCCCGGGCAATTCATCGGCTCGCTGGTCTGCCCAACCTCGGCCAAAGACGTCCCGCTGTCGCCCAGGAACTGGGCCACCAGCCCCGAGGTCCCCTTGAAGAACTCCCAGCATTTCTGCTCGGGATCGTCCTCATAGAGAAAGCAGATCAGCGGAGCATCATCGACCGACATTTCCTCGGTCCAGGTGCCGTATTGGCAAGGCTGCCCCGTGAAGGCCCAGACGACCTGCCGGCCGGGCAGATATTCCTCCTGCCCCCAGACCTGCCCGGCCGCGCCATAGCTCAGGGTTTTGCCCAAGGCATAGGCCTCGAACTCGGCGGCTGTCAGGGGCTTGCCAAGATCGGCCGCCGGGGCGCTGGCCTTGGGCGGGTCGGCCACCGCAGGCCACGGCATCAGGCAGGCAAGGATCAGGGCTATGCGTTTCATGGAACTATCCTGCCAAACGGGCCCCCGAAAAGCCAGTCACGCCTTGGCGAGGGCGGCGCGCTCCACCAAAGACCGCATCCGCCTGCGCCAATAGGGCGGCCAGAGGGCCACAAGGCAGGCGATGGGCAGGGGCCACGGCAGCATCGGCATCGTCTCGTCCAGCCGCAGGGCGGGGTAGGGGCGGGCGGGATGGGCGTGGTGGTCGGAATGGCGAGGCGCGTTCAGCATCATTGCGCTGGAGAACAGGTGCGGCGCGTTCCAGCTGTGGCCAGCCGCCACCGGGTCCATCTTTCCCGAGGTCGTGCGGCGGACCAGCCCGTAATGCTGCACGTAATCCGACACCAGCACCTGCGCGCCGAAATGGAATCCCAAGCCCGCCCAGACCAGAACCCCCGGTCCGCCCGCCAGCCCATATCCCAAAGCCAGCGCCGCCACGGCACCCAGCACATAAGCCCAATAGGGGTTCATCCCCCTGCCCTTGCGCAAGGCGCGCTCGGCCCGCCAGCCGGCCCGCAGGCTGCCCACCCAGGCCCGGCCCAGAAACCGGTAAAACCCTTCCCCCGCCCGCGCCGAATTCGGGTCCGCGCCCGAGGCCACGAAGCGGTGATGCACCAGCTTGTGGGCCGAAGCGTGGTGGCCAAAGATCAGCACCGTATAAACCGCCATCCCCAGCCAGACCAAACCGCGCCCGCTGCAGTGGATCAGTTCATGCGCCGCCGGATGGGCGACCTGCCCGAACCACAGCCCCGCCGTCAGAAACAGTGCCACCCGTGCCGCCAGACCCAGCCCCGACGGCCCCGCCACGGTCCAGACCACCAACGGCAGCGCCAGCAAGGCTCCGAGGGCCAGCATTACCAGCACCAGATCGGCGGTCGGAAACTCCTCGTCCTCCGCGTTTTCCGCAGCCATCGGCAACACGACATCCAGCACCACGATGGCAGCCGCGATATAGGCAAAGGCCAGCCAGACCCAGACCCCGCCCCAAAGGCATGCCAACGCGAGCAAGACCAAGGGGCTTGCGGCGGCAAGGGCGAACATGGGAACCGACAGGGCTTTCATACCGAATATCTAGATCAACCTGTGCTCAAGGGGAATGCTTGCCAAACCCCCCGCTTGCATCCGGCCCGCGCGCGGCCTAGGTGAAGGCAAATCATCCCGGGGCCACCCCATGTCCTTCTTCAAAAAGCTGCGCGACAGGCTCTTCAGGTCCTCCGACAAGATCGGTGAGGGCTTGGAGGCGTTGGTGGCCGAAACCCCCGCGCTGGAACCGGAAAAGCCGGGGCTCATCGGCAGGCTTCTGGGCCGGGACGAAACTCGCCGCGTGCTTGACGATGCGATGCTGGAAAGCCTTGAAGAACTTCTGATCCGGTCCGACATGGGCGTCGATACCGCCCTGCGGGTGACAGCCAACATCGCCGAGGGCCGCTTCGGCAGGCGCATCTCGACCGCCGACCTGAAAGAGGCTCTGGCGACCGAGATCGCCCGCATCATGGAACCCGTCGCCCGCCCGCTGCCCTTGTATCCGCAAAAGCCGCAGGTCGTGCTGGTGGTCGGCGTCAACGGATCAGGCAAGACCACCACGATCGGCAAGCTCGCTTCGCAGTTCAAGGCCGCCGGCAAATCGGTGGTGATCGCGGCAGGCGACACCTTCCGCGCCGCTGCCGTGGAACAGTTGCAAATCTGGGGCCAACGCGCCGGAGTGCCGGTTCTGACCGCGCCAGAGGGCTCGGACCCCGCCTCCCTCGCCTTCGACGCCCTGACCAAGGCGCAGGCCGATGGTGCCGACCTGCTGCTGATCGACACTGCAGGCCGCCTGCAAAACCGCGCTGATCTGATGGAGGAGCTGGCCAAGATCGTCCGCGTCCTGCGCAAGAAAGACCCCTCGGCACCGCACAACACCCTTCTGGTGCTGGATGCCACCACCGGACAGAACGCCCTGCTGCAGGTCGAGATTTTCCGCAAGATCGCCGATGTCTCGGGCCTCGTGATGACCAAGCTTGACGGCACCGCACGCGGCGGCGTGCTGGTGGCCCTGGCCGACAAATTCGGCCTGCCGATCCACGCGATAGGCGTGGGCGAGCAGATAGACGACCTCGCCCCCTTTGACCCGCAGGATTTCGCCAACGCCCTCGTCGGCCGCGACGTCTGACGCCAAATGACAGCCTGGCTCCTCTCCATGGTGGGCACGCCCACGGGTCACCGGCTGGCCATTTGTCTGGCCCTGCTGGCGGCTGTGCTGCACGCCCTGTTCGGCGCGCTGCAAAAGGGCCGCGACGATCCCTGGATCACCCGTGCGGCGATTGACGCCAGCTACGGCCTGATCGCCGCCCCCTTCGCCCTTTTCGTCGTGCCCTGGCCCGAGCCGCATATGTGGCTGATATTCCTTGGCGCCTTCCTGATCCACGCTGGCTACAAGATCGCCCAAGCGATGACCTATGACCGCGCACCCTATACCGTGGTCTATCCTGTGGTACGCGGCACCGGGCCGTTCTTCACCGTTCTTTTCGCCGGGCTGGTGTTTGGCGAGCATTTCCTGCCCCTGCAATGGGTTGGCCTTGGCCTGCTGCTGGCCGGGATTTTCGGACTTGCAGGCCATTCGCTCTGGACGCTGGGCCGCAATGCGGCGAGCCTGCTGCCCGCGCTGGGCCTTGCCTTCGCGACCGGCGGATTCGTGGCAGGCTATACGACCTATGACGCGCTGGGTATCCGCGCCACGGCGGACCCTTTCACCTTCCTTGCATGGTTTTTCATGATCGACGGCATCTTCATTCCGGTGATCACGTGGAAACGCTGGATCAAGCTGGACGCCGCCCGCATCCCGCCCTTGCTGAAACGCGGCATCTTCGGGGCTTTCGTCGCCTTCTTCTCTTTCGGCGCGGTGATGATGGCGACACGCCTTGACCGCGTGGGCGAGGCGGCGGCCCTGCGCGAGACATCAACCGTATTTGCCGCCTTGATTGGCTGGCTGGTTCTGGGCGAAAAGGTGGGGCCGTGGCGCGCGGCACTGATGGGACTGATCGCACTCGGTGCGGTCGTGATGGAGGGTGCGGGATGAGCGAGCCGAAGAAAGCCTATGACAACCGGCTGAAGCTGGCGCTGGAATATGGACCGCTGGTCCTGTTCATGCTGGGCTACTGGTTTCTGAAGGACCGCAGCCTGACATTGGCAGGCACGACCTATTCCGGCTTCGTCGTCTCGACGGCGGTGTTTGTGGTGGTTTTCGTCGTCTCGATCTTCGGGCTGTGGAAGCTGACCGGGCGGATCGCGCCCATGCAGATCATCACGCTGGTCGTGGTGCTGTTCATGGGTGGGCTGACGGTCTGGTTCAACGACCCGCGCTTCATCAAGATGAAACCCACGATCATCTATGTCTTCTTCGCTGCTGCCCTCGGCGTGGGCCTGTTGCAGGGCAAATCCTACCTTCGGCTGGTGATGGAGGATGCTATCCCGATGCAGGCCGAAGGCTGGATGATCCTGACCCGCCGCATTGCCGTGTTCTTCGCCGGCCTTGCGGTGCTGAACGAGGTGGTCTGGCGCAACTTCTCGGACGGGACCTGGGTGATGTTCAAGGCCATCGGCCTGACGCTGGCCATGTTCGCCTTCCTTCTGACCCAAGCCAAGCTGCTGGAGAAATACGGGACCTCGCCCCCGGATCAGAAGTGAACTGACCGCCAAGTCGGGCCAATTTCGCCATAAGCCTGCCCAAATCGGCATGCAAATTGCCGTCAGGGCATTTGCGGGGGCGGACATGCTGGCAGAAATCATCAAGACAGTTCGGCGGTTTCTGGCGCTGTTCGGACCGGGCGCGGAACAACCCTGGACAATCATGCTGCCCTTGGTCGTCATGGCGTCGGTCTGGGCCGTATTGCGCAGCCTGACTCTGCCAGAGCGCGAGGCCTTCATGGCGGCTTTCGTCCTCGCCATGGCGCTGCGGATGATGATGCGCGCCGATGGTACGATCGCCACCCTGCAGAACCAGATCTCTGACCGCCGGTCGCTGACGCTGGCGCTGATGATCGCACCTGCCGTGCTTGCCGTGCTGATCTGGCAGGGTGAGCCTTTGTGGTGCCAGCGCTTCCTGTCGGTCTATTTCGGCGTGAACGCCTGCCTGTATCTGCTGGATGTCGCCGACGGCCGCCACGCCATGGTCCGCCACCTTCTGCCCGACACCCGCCCGCGCGGCGCTGACCCGATGATGAGCCGGGTTCTGGCGATTTTCTACATGGCGCTGGTCCTGCTGAATGAAACGCTGATCCACCACGCGTCGCTGTCTGCTTGGCTGATCTATTTCGGCCTGCTGCCGGTCTTGCTGCGCCGTTTCGTCCTCGCGCTGATGCGCACCGTGGATGAGGCCTATGCCAAGGGCTTCGGTCGCCTCTGACCGTTGACCTTCCCCCTGACCTGCGCTAAGCAAACCTCCGTGGCGATTTGTAACCGGATTGCGGGCCACGTTAAACATCCCGCTAAAATGGTCAGAGCGTCCCGCGCACTCCCCATATTTTCCGGTTTCGGGTTTATTGCGCCGAGGAGGCCGAAAGATGAGCAAAGACTGGAACACCCGCACGAAACTCGTGCATGAAGGCTCCCGCCGCAGCCAGTATGGCGAGATGGCGGAAGCGATCTTCCTGACCCAGGGCTTTGCCTATCCCGATGCCGAGAGTGCCGAACAACGCTTCATCAAGGCCGGTGACGACGAATTCATCTATGCCCGCTACGGCAACCCCACCACCCGCATGTTCGAGGAACGCATTGCCGCCCTCGAAGGCACTGAAGACGCCTTCGCCACCGCTTCGGGCATGGCCGCCGTCTCTGGCGCGCTGACCTCGATGCTACGCGCGGGCGATCGCATCGTCTCCTCGCGCGCGCTGTTCGGGTCGTGCCTGTACGTGCTGGAGGAAGTCCTGACGCGCTATGGCGTGAAAGTCACTTTCGTCGACGGGGCCGATCTGGACCAGTGGCGTGCCGCCGTCACCCCCGGTACCAAGGCGGTGTTCTTCGAGAGCATGTCGAACCCGACGCTGGAACTGATCGACATCCGCAGCGTTTCCGAAATCGCCCACAAGGTGGGAGCCCTCGTCATCGTCGACAACGTCTTCGCCACGCCGATCTTTTCCAAGGCCGTCGAACAGGGCGCCGATGTGATCGTCTATTCCACCACCAAGCATATCGACGGGCAGGGCCGCGCCCTTGGTGGCGTGGTCTGCGCCTCACGCGAGTTCATCCGCAAGACGCTTGAGCCCTACATGAAGCACACTGGCGGCTCGATCTCGCCCTTCTCGGCCTGGCTGATGCTGAACGGAATGGTAACCTTGGACCTGCGCTGCCGCGCCATGGCAGAGTCTGCGCGGAAAGTGGCCGAGGCGCTGGAGGGTGATGCCCGCATCGCCAAGGTCATCTACCCCGAACTGGCCAGTCACCCACAACATGCCTTGGCGATGGAACAGATGGGCTCGGGCGGAACCTTGGTGACCTTCGACCTCAAGGGCGGCAAGGAAGCGGCCTTCCGCTTCATGAACGCGCTGGAAATCATCAAGATCTCCAACAATCTGGGCGATGCCAAGTCGATTGCCACCCATCCGACCACGACAACCCATCAGCGCCTGTCGGCCGAGATGAAGGACAAGCTGGGCATCACCCCGGGACTGATCCGCCTTTCGGTGGGCCTGGAGGATGTGGACGACCTGATCGGCGACATTCAGCTTGGTCTGGACGCGATCTGACCTGAGGTTCGGAACACGGGGGGCTTTTGACCGCAGAAAAGCCCTCCGGCCTTTGATCCGGTGTCGCGCTTCGGTCGTATCCACTGGGTAAGGCTTGGTGATCTGGGAATTCGTCCTATATCCAGCTTCGCGAACGAACGAACAAAG
This sequence comes from Paracoccaceae bacterium, assembly GCA_947371955.1. GTDB lineage: Bacteria > Pseudomonadota > Alphaproteobacteria > Rhodobacterales > Rhodobacteraceae > Stagnihabitans. The sequence continues at coordinate 7,011 of CANBRQ010000146.1, forward strand.
GAACTGCTGCCATGAACATCCATGACCCAGAACTGGAACGTAAACCGGGCCGGGCCGAGGCCTTGGCTGCTTTGGCCACCCTGCGGCTTTGGGCGGACCGTGCGACGGACGCTGACATCGTGGCGCTCGACCCCTCGGTCGGGGCGCTGGTCGGTGGCGGTTATCCGGTAATGAGCCGCGACTATCCGGAAGGATTCCGTGTCGACGACATCTACAAGGATGGCCTGCCCGACCTGCAGAACGGGCCAGCCAGCCTGATCGTCGGCGCCAAGCAGGTGATCCAGCACGTTGGCATCTCCAACTTCCGCTTGCCGATCCGTTACCGCACCCGCGACGGGCTTGGCCGTTCGGGCGGCGAAGTGATGCTGGAAACCTCTGTCACCGGCACCGTCAGCCTTGAGGCCGAAAAGAAGGGCATCAACATGAGCCGCATCATGCGGTCTTTCTATGCCCATGCCGAGCGGGATTTCAGCTTTCAGGTGATCGAACACGCTCTGGAGGACTACAAGCGCGATCTGGGGTCCTTCGATGCCCGGATTCAGATGCGGTTTTCCTTCCCGGTCAAGGTCGGCTCACTGCGCTCTGGCCTGTCGGGCTGGCAGTATTACGACATCGCGCTGGAACTGGTCGACACCGCTGGCGTGCGCAAGCAGATCATCCATCTGGATTTCGTCTATTCCTCGACCTGCCCCTGTTCGCTGGAACTCTCCGAGCACGCCCGACGCACCCGGGGCCAACTGGCCACGCCGCACTCGCAACGGTCGGTCGCGCGGATTTCCGTCGAGGTGATCGGCGAAGAGGTTCTGTGGTTCGAAGACCTGATCGACATCGCCCGCATGGCGGTGCCGACCGAGACGCAAGTCATGGTCAAGCGTGAAGACGAGCAGGCCTTCGCTGAACTGAACGCCGCCAACCCGATCTTCGTGGAAGACGCCGCCCGCAGCTTCTGTCTGGCCCTGCAATCGGATGACCGTATCCGCGATTTTCGCATCGTGGCCTCGCATCAGGAAAGCCTGCATTCGCATGACGCCGTGTCGGTGCTGACCGAGGGGCCGACTTTTGCTGCCGAAAGTCTGGACCCGCGGTTGTTTGCCTCGCTCTACCACGTAGGGTGACAGGGAATATGGGGGGACGCGCCGTCCCCCCAACCCCCTGGCGCCGGGAGGGTTTCACTCCCTCCCGGACCCTCCCGTGGGATATTTGTGCCTGGATGAAATGCAGGTCAAAAAAAAAGGGTTGACAAAATATGTCAACCCTTTGTTTTTTCGGGGCAATTGCAGGATTGCACGCGTGCAATCTTGCGGTTAGCTCGCGGCGGCGGCCTGAACGGCCACGACGATTTCCTCGACCACTTCGGCCAGCAGGGCAGGATCCTCGCATTCGGCCATGACGCGAATCAAGGGTTCCGTGCCGGATTTGCGGATCAGAAGGCGGCCTTTGCCGGCGATGCGGGTCGCATTGGCCGAGATGATCGCCTGAACCGTGGGCATGTCCAAGGGTTTCGCCCCCGCAGTGAAGCGGACGTTCTTCAAAAGCTGCGGGACGGTTTCAAACTGCTGGACCAAGGCGCTGGCGGCCTTTCCAGTGCGGGCCATCTCGGCCAAGAACTGCAGACCCGCGATCAGCCCGTCTCCGGTGGTGGCGTAGTCGGTCATCACGATGTGGCCGGATTGCTCGCCGCCAAGGTTCCATCCGCCGCGCCGCATCGCCTCGACCACGTAGCGGTCGCCGACAGCCGTTCGTTCAAGCCGAAGGCCGCGTCCGGTCAGGAAACGTTCCAGCCCGAGGTTGGACATCACCGTGGCGACCAGAGTGCCGCCCTTCAGCTTGCCGTCCTCGGCCCAGCGGGCCGCCAGCAGCGCCATGATCTGGTCGCCATCCGCCACATGACCCGTCTCGTCGATGATCATGACCCGATCGGCATCGCCGTCCAGTGAGATGCCGACATGGGCGCCGTAAGCCACCACCGCCTCTGCCGCGGTCTGGGTATGGGTGGAGCCGACCCGGTCGTTGATGTTGGTGCCGTTGGGAGAGACGCCCACCGGGATCACCTCGGCCCCCAGTTCCCACAGGACTTCGGGGGCGGCCTTGTAGGCGGCGCCATTGGCGCAGTCGATCACCACTTTCAGCCCGTCGAGTGTCACGCCTGCGGGGAAGGTGGTCTTGACGAACTCCTGATAGCGGCCCCGGCCATCCTCGATGCGGCGGGCGCGGCCGATCTTTTCGGGTTCCGCCGGGATGATTTCACCTGCCACGATGGATTCGATCTCGGCCTCCGCCTCGTCCGACAGCTTGAAACCATCGGGGCCGAAGAACTTGATGCCGTTGTCCTGATGCGGGTTGTGCGAGGCGGAAATCATCACCCCCAGATCGGCCCGCATGCTGCGAGTCAGGAACCCCACCGCAGGGGTCGGCACCGGACCCAGCAGCAGCACGTTCATCCCCGTCGAGGTCAGCCCCGCCGTCAGTGCGTTTTCCAGCATGTAGCCTGACAGCCGCGTGTCCTTGCCGATCACCACCCGGTGCGCCGATCCGCCATCGCGGCGGAAGTACCGCCCGGCCGCAGCACCGAGTTTCAAAGCCATCTCGGCGGTCATCGGATAGGTGTTGGCCCGGCCTCGCACGCCATCGGTGCCAAACAACTTGCGGGTCATAGCGCTTCTCCTTTGCTGGTGGCCTGCCAGAGCGACAGGGCCTGCCGGGTTTCGGCCACGTCATGCACGCGGATCATCTGCGCGCCCTGTGCCACGCCCCACAAGGCGACGGCCAAGGAGCCCGGCATCCGCCTGGCCGCCTCGGCTTCAGCGCCGATGGTGCCGATGAAGCGCTTGCGCGAGGCGCCCAGCAGAACCGGCAGACCAAGGTTGTGGAACAGGCTGAGGCGGCGCAGCAGGGCAAGGTTGTGGGTCAGGGTCTTGCCAAAACCGATGCCGGGGTCGATGGCGATGTTCTCGCGCCTGATGCCCGCCGCCTCGGCCTCGGCCACGCGGGCGGCCAGCGCGTCATAGACATCCAGCAGCACATCCGCATAGCGCGGATCGTCCTGCATTGTGGCGGGGGTAGCGATGGAATGCATCAAGATCACCGGCACGGATTTCCCGGCGACCAAAGCGGCCATGTCGGGATCAAATTGCAGGGCGGTCACGTCGTTGACCCAAGACGCCCCGGCCTCCAAAGCCGCCCGTGCCACGCCGGCCTTGCGGGTGTCGATCGAGATGGGCAGGTCCAGCCCGCCGTCCCGAAGCGCCCGGATCACCGGCGCAGTCCGCGTGATCTCCTCGTCAACGGAAACCTCAACCGCCCCGGGCCGCGTGCTTTCGCCGCCGATGTCGATGATCTCGGCCCCAGCGGCCATCAAGCGCCCCTGCATCACGGCGGCATCCGGGCGCAGAAACAGCCCGCCGTCCGAGAAACTGTCGGGCGTGATGTTCAATATCCCCATGATCCGCGGCCGGTCCAGCACCAGCGACCCGAAATCCGGACGCGCCGCCGAAAGCCGCAGCCGGTCCGCCTCGGCCAGGTCAGCGGCCGCCATGATGCGCGGCGGAACCGTCCGGCTCAACACTTCGACCCGGTCAAACCAGCAGGGGCCGCCGGCGAGGTCAAGGGCACTTTCCGGGCGGGCCGCGTCCGTCATGGCAATCGGGCGAAGATAGTCTTGCAACCTTGCGTCCTTCATCTAGGCCCAAATA
>CANBRQ010000147.1 GCA_947371955.1 Paracoccaceae bacterium
CGCTCTTTGTTGCGCGTCTTTGCAGCAAGCATCGTGGTAGCAGCACCCACCTTTGCCAATGCGACGGGCTTTCTGAAAGGTGCAGGCGACGTACGACGGGTCAACATGTACTCGGGACGGTCGGGCGAAAGTGTGAATGCGATCTACTGGGTGGATGGCAACTACATTCCGGAAGTCGTCAACGAAATCAGCCATTTCATGCGGGATCTTCGGGCAGATTCCACCATCGCGATGAACCCCCATAACATGGACATCATCGCCGCAACCCACCACCTCCTGGACGTGAACGAGCCCTATATGCTCCTGTCCGGTTACCGCACGCCGAAGACCAATGCGATGCTACGGTCTGAATCGCATGGCGTCGCAAAAAACTCTCTTCATATCAAGGGCATGGCAGCCGATCTTCGGCTCAAATCTCGCACCGTCAGCCAGATGGCAGCCGCCGCGCAGGCCTGTGCTGCCGGGGGTGTGGGTCACTACTATCGCTCCAACTTCGTACACATGGACTGTGGCCCGGTTCGCACCTGGGCGGGCTGATGAAGGTTAGTGAGATGTGAAAAAGGGCACCTTCGGGTGCCCTTTTTCGTTTCTGCCTTTTTATCGGAGCTTTTGCATTGTTTCAGGGCCGTGAACAGGCCCCCAATCAACCTTCTGTGAGCGGCCCCGAAAGCGCTTCAGGTCTGCCACGAAAGCCCAGCGCGACCACGAACTTCTCGGACGAATCAGCCCGGCTCGCCGGAGGCTTCACATTCGCCACCTTGCGGAAAGCCTTTTTCAACTGGTTCTGCATTTCCAGTTCCGCCCCGCCGGCCAGAACCTTGGCAACGAAGGTGCCGTCTTCATCCAGCACGTCAAAGGCAAACTCCAGCGCCGCTTCCACCAAGGCGATGATCCGCAGGTGATCCGTCCCCTTGTGGCCAGAGGCCGAGGCCGCCATGTCGGACAAGACCACATCCGCCTTGCCGCCCAGCCAGCCCTTGACCAAGTCATCAGCACCCTCGGCCAGAAAATCCAGCTGGTGCAATTCACAGCCGGCAATCGGTTCGATCTCTTGCAGGTCTATGCCAAGAATCGTACCGATCGGCTTATTCGCCTTCTCGCCCAGGGAATTGACCCGCGGCACCGCGACCTGACACCAGCCGCCCGGCGCGCAGCCAAGGTCAACCACCCGCGCGCCCGGTTTCAGGAAGCCGTATTTGTCGTCCAGTTCCATGATCTTGTAGGCGGCGCGGCCCCGGAAGCCCTCGCGCTTGGCTTTGGTCACATAGGGGTCGTTCAACTGGCGTTCGAGCCAAAGCGTGGACGAAAGCTTGCGCCCTTTCGCCGTCTTGACCTTGATCCGCAGATCGCGCCGTCCCCGGCCAGAATCGTTCACTTCCGTCATTCGAATGGTCCGTCCTCAAGAACGCCATCGGCGCTCATTTGTGCATAAAGAAGCCCCTCGCGCAGGCCGCGATCGGCTACGGAAAGCTGATCGGTGGGCCAGATGCGCATCAGCGCCTGCAGGATGGCCGCGCCCGACATGATCAGCGTATGCCTGTCACGCCCGATGCGCGGGTCCGTCCTGCGTCCGTCCGGACCAAGCGCCAGATAGTCGCGGATGACAAGGTCGATCTGGTCGGAACTCATGACCAAACCATCGACTTTCGCCCTGTCGTAGCGGCGCAGCCCCAGAAACGACGCCGCAACCGTTGTGACAGTGCCCGAGGTTCCGATGATCTGGAAGCCCTTCCTTGGCTGCGCGGCGGAAGCCGGCGAGAAATTCGCCAGAGATTCCTCGAAGAACCACGACATCAGCGCGAACCGTGCCGCATCGTCTTCCACATCGATGAACTGGTCCTTCAGGGTCGCGACCCCCAAAGGCACGGAAATCCAATCCACCACCCGCGCGTCATGCAGGCCCTGCCGGTCAAAGCCCGACGAAAGCCGCATGATCGATTTGGGCCGGTCTTCCGGCGCGACATCCGACAGGTCGATCCACACCAGTTCGGTTGAACCCCCGCCGATATCGACAATCAGCAACTGCTCGGACTCACGCCGCACCAAGGGCGCGCAGGAAATCACCGCCAGCCGCGCCTCTTCCTCGGCCGCGATGATCTCAACGGTCAGGCCCGTCTCGCGCTTGACCTGCTTGATGAAATCCTTCGAGTTCTTCGCCCGCCGGCACGCCTCGGTTGCCACAAGCCGCATCCGCCGCACGCCGTGCTTCTCGATTTTCTTCTGGCAAATCCGCAGCGCCTGAATCGTCCGCCCCATCGAGGCGCGGGACAACTTGCCCGACGCTTCCAGCCCGGCGCCAAGCTGCACCGTCTTGGAAAAGCTGTCCACGACCAGAAACTGACTGCCCCGCGGTTGGGCAATCAGCATCCGGCACGAATTTGTTCCCAGATCGACGGCTGCATAAAGCCCCGATCCGGCCGTAAGGGGGCCAGACATTTCCGGCATCAGGGACCCCGTCACAGGATCGACCTCATGCGCTTCTGCGTCCGCCCCCGGGGGACGCTGGGGCGTCATCGCCGCCCTCCATCTGTGGTTATCCACATGCTAGACCTGATACGGGCGATGCTCAAGCCTGCATGATGCTCCGTCGCATCCATCCTGTTCCATGTCGAAATCCGGCATCGGCTGTCGCAAATTGGCGCTACATAGAGGGCCACATCACCATGGCGGAATCAGATATGCCCGAAGTCACCATCGTTTACTGGCGCGACATTCCTGCGCAGATCATCGTTGGCAAGGGTCGCTCCGGCGCCAAGGTCAAGCTGACCGAACGGTTCGAGCAGGCGATTGACCGCGTCGCCATGAAGATCGGCGCCAAGGATGCCGACGCCTACCTTGCCGAATGGCGCAAGGCCACGCCGTTTACGGTGGAAGGCGAGCAGATGGAGGTGGCCCAAGCCGAGGCCGCCAAGATCGAAGCCACCTATGACGCCGAGCGTATCAAATCCCTCATCGCCAGCGACGGCTGGGCACAAGCCTGAAGGAACCACCATGGCCCTGTTCAACTTCCGCCGCGACACGACGCCTGCCCCGGTTTCCGATGATGTCGAGGCCTTTCTGCAAGGCTACTCCATCGAGGTGATGCCGCGCACCGCCGAGAAGATCGAGGATTTCCGCGCCCTGCTTCCCAAAGGTACTCGCGTCTACGTGGCCCACATTGAAGGCACGCCGATTGCCGACATGGTGGCGACCGCCAAGCGGATCGCCCGCGAGGGCTTTGAGGTGATGCCGCACTTCCCCGCGCGGATCATCCATGACAAGGCGACGCTGGCCGACTGGATTGCCCGCTACAAAGGCGAAGCGAATGTGACTGAGGCCTTGCTTCTGGGCGGCGGCGTTTCGACCCCGGCGGGCGACTTCGACAATTCGATGCAGATGATCGAAACCGGCCTGTTCGACGGCTTCAAGCGGTTGCATGTCGCGGGTCACCCGGAAGGCAACAAGGACATCGACAAGGACGGCGGGGATGCCGTGGTGATGAAGGCGCTGGCGTGGAAACAGGCTTTCGCCGACCGCTCCGATGCCGCTTTCGCCATCGCCACCCAGTTCTGCTTCGAGGCGGGTCCAGTCATTGCCTGGGCCAACAAGCTGTCGGCGGCGGGCGTCAAGATGCCGGTTCATATCGGCATCGCAGGCCCGGCCAAGTTGCAAACCCTGATCAAGTTCGCCATCGCCTGTGGCGTTGGGCCTTCGCTGCGCGTGCTGCAAAAACGGGCAATGGATGTCACAAAACTGCTGCTGCCCTACGAGCCGACCGATGTTGTGGCAGAACTGGCCGCCCACAAGGCGAAAACGCCGGGCTTCAACATCGAACAGGTGCATTTCTTCCCCTTGGGTGGCATCAAGACCAATGCCCAATGGGTGACAGACAACGGCGGCGCCGCTGGCGTGCCCGCAAACGCATAAGAGGACCAGATATGACCCGTACCGTCGTTGAATCGAAAACCAAGACCGTCATCATCGGCTTTGACGAGCCCTTCGCCGTCATTGGGGAACGCATCAACCCGACCGGCCGCAAGAAACTCGCGGCCGAACTGGAGCTGGAGAATTACGACACCGTGATCCGGGACGCGCTGGAACAGGTCGCCTGCGGGGCCACGATCCTTGACGTGAACTCGGGCGCTGTCTTCACCAACCGGATGGCGGTTGACCCGCGCTACGCCGACAACAACTTCACCGAACCGCCGCTGATGAAGGCGCTGATCCAGATCATTCAGGGCGTGGTGGACGTGCCGCTGTGCATCGATTCCTCGGTTCCGGGTGCCTTGGAAGCCGGTCTTCTGACCTGCGAGGGTCGTCCCCTGCTGAACTCGGTGACGGGCGAGGAAGAGCGGCTGGAACGCATCCTGCCGCTGGTCAAGAAGTACAACGTGCCGGTCGTGGCAATCTCGAACGACGACACTGGCATCAGCCAGGACCCCGACGTCCGCTTTGCCGTGGCCAAGAAGATCGTCGAGCGCGCTGCCGATTTCGGCATCCCTGCGCATGACATCGTCGTTGACCCGCTGGTCATGCCGGTGGGGGCGATGGGCTCGGCCGGTCAGCAGGTCTTCGCACTGGTCCGTCGCCTGCGCGAGGAACTGGGGGTCAACACCACCTGCGGCGCGTCCAACATCTCCTTCGGCCTGCCGCACCGCCATGGCGTGAACGCGGCCTTCCTGCCGATGGCAATTGGCGCTGGCATGACCTCTGCCATCATGAACCCGGTGCGTCAGCCGGAAATGGAGGCGATCCGCGCCGCCAACTTCCTGATGAACCATGACGCCAACGGCGGCGAATGGATCCGCTTTGCCAAGGTGATCGAGGCCGTGGCCGCCGGCGCCACCTTCGCCGAGGCCTCGGCTGCGGCATCGGCGGCCACCTCGGGCCGCCGCGGTGGACGTCGGGCGCGGTCGGAGTAATCGCCTAAGGCGCAGCCGACGGCTCCAGCAATCGGCTGCGCAATTCGGACCGGTTGTGGACGCCGAGCTTGTCATAGAGCGCGCGGCTGTGAGCAACGGCGGTGTGCTTGCTGATACCCAGTTTCTCAGAGACAGCGTCGTAGTTGAAGCCCTGCGCCAATTCGAGACAAATCTCGGATTGCCGCCCGCTCAGCGCCAATTCACCGATCCGCCTGACAAGTTTGACCCCGGCAGGTTCCTGATGCGTGATGGTTATGCCAACCACGCGGGCACCCTGCGCTTCACCGCGCAACAGATTGGCGCGAAAGGTAAAACCACCCCAAAGGTTGCGATGATGATAGGCCGGAGAGGTTCTTGCATCATCCCCCGCCATGATCCGCCCCAGGGTCCGGCAGATGTTGCGCAACGGCCCGGGCAAGGCATCACGCCGCACGGGGCCTGCATCGACGGCCATCTTCGGATGCGTCACCCGCAACAGCAACTCGCGCCCCGACGCCGAGGCGTAAAGCAGCCTGCCCTCGACATCCGCCACGATCAGCCCGCTTGCGTCGCTGTCAACCAATTCCGTCTCATCCACCCGGCGGCCCCGGATCGCATGCACGAAGAAGGGCTCCAGACTGGCCAGCCGGTTCTTTTCCGTCTCAGTGAAATGGCTGTCGCGGGGTTCGCGGAACGAGGTCAGCATCCCCACACCCTGCCCCTGATCGCGCATGACCAGGCGTATATAGTCCTTTCCACGTCCAACCGGCCGGAAACATTCGTTGTAAAACTCGGAGCGGCCGAAGTCGTTGATGTCGACGCGCAACCGCGTCAGATCATGCACGCCCACTTGGCTTTTCAACGCCACTTCAAAGCGAAAGCCCGGAATGTCGCGACCCTGGCGGCCGTTGAACTCGGTGACGAACAACTGCGTGATCGCCGCAAATTCCATGCTTTCGGTATAGATATGATCAAGCGTGCCGTCGGGCTTCGCAAAGAAGAACATGTTGCGCAATGACGGTACGATGTTGTGCATCTCGCGGATCAGGGCGGGCATCACCGCCTCGCCGCCAAGTCCCATGCAACTCAACTGCTTGAAGCGCAGGGTTGCCCGTTGGACTGCCGACCCGGTCATGCCAATACCCCGCAGAATATTTCGCATTTCAAGCGCCAAAACTAGCATGTCATGCGATTTCTGCCAAGCGCGCTGGCGCTAGCCTGCAAATCCTCTGCAACTTGAGGAGGACGCAATGCCCAAAACTTTGAAAACGCTTTCGATCGCCGCAATTCCGGCATTCATCGCCTGCGCCGTGCCGGCATTTGCCGATATGCCCGCCACGAAGCCCTTGCACATGAAGAAAGAATGCAGCGGCTACACGAATCCCGCGCCGACCTTTTGCTCGGTCACGGAAAGCAACCTGCCTGACATCGCCAAGGGCACCAAGATCTGGTACTGGGGTCCCGATCTGGGACTGGACGACCCCGTGATGGTGGCCAGCACCGCGATCATCGACGCGGGTCAGAACAATCTGGCTCAAGGCTTCTGCATCGTTGATCAGACCGACATGGACCATCAGAAGGGCTATTGCGCGTTTTCCGCTGGAACCGGCACTCTGGCCGGGTTCCACGCCCTGATCACCGTCACGGCGGCGATGACTGGCGATGTCAATTGGGACGGCCTATGGTGGACCACCAAGTAACACCACCGCATTCCATCGACACAGTCGCTTTGGCCGCTGTGTCGATGGAAGCTGGACTGTCAGTCCTGCGCCGCCTTCGCCATCGCCGGCCGCACCATGCTGTCCAGATTGTCCGCCGTGATCGGCCCAGCCAGACGCAGCACGACCTGCCCCTTGCCGTCGATCACGTAAGTCTCGGGCACGCCATAGACGCCCCAGTCCAGCGCCATCGGCCCGGCATCCGCACCAAGCTGGGTATAGGGATTGCCCATGTCACCCAGGAACTTCAGCGCATCCTCGGGCTTGTCCTTGTAGTTGATGCCATAGATCACGACACCCTCTTCCTTCAGCTTCTCCAGCATCGGGTGTTCGATCCGGCACGGCTCGCACCACGAGGCCCAGAAGTTCAAGAGCTTGACGCCGGGCTTGCGCAGATCGGCATCGGTGACGACCGGCCCCTGCCCCAGTGCCACGGCGCGCACATTGGGGGCCTGCTGGCCCACGGTCATCGAGGGCAAGGGCTGGTCGCCCTTCTGCATCCCCACATAAAAGGCCACGGCCAGCGCCGCAAACAGCAAGGGCGGCAGCAGGATCAGCGGTCGAAAGGCCATCAGTCTTTTCCTTCCCGACGCTCGACCTCGTCCAGCGCCCGTTTCATTCTGGCCCCTTGCCACAGCGTCAAGGCCACCAGCGCCACCAGCAAAGCCAGCGCCGCACCATAGGCTCCCAGCACGGTTCCCGCATATTTGCCCAAATCCGGCATCATGCCGCAGCCCTTTCGCGCGCAATCAGCGCCTTGATCCGGCGCGCCCGTATCTCGGTCCGGGTGCGCAGCAGCACCAGTGTCACGAACAGCAGCACAAAGCCCGTCACACAGACGAGCAGAGGCGCGCCATAGACGTTGGACACCTGATCGCTGCCCTGCACCACCGAGACCGATGCCCCCTGATGCAACCCCTGATTCCAGAACAGCACGGCATAGCGTGATAGGAACGCAAAGACCGACCCCACGATGCACAGGACCGAGGTCAGGTCGGCCGCCGTATCCGCATCCTCCACCGCGGCCCAAAGTGCTATATAGCCCAGATAGAACAGCCCAAGTATCAGGAAAGACGTCAGCCGCGGGTCCCAAGCCCACCACGTGCCCCACATCGGCTGGCCCCAGATCGCCCCGGTCACCAATCCGATCACCGTGAACGTCAACCCGACCGGAGCCGCCGCCTTGGCCGACAAGGCACTGACATGGTGCCGCCGGATCAACCAGATCAGCGACCCCGCCAGCATCATGAACCACGCCGAAATCGCCATCATGGCACTTGGCACGTGCAGGTAGATGATCTTGACCGTCGCCCCCTGCTTGTAGTCATCCGGCGTGAAGAAAAACCCCCAGACCAGCCCCACCCCCAGCAAAATCACCGACAGCCCCGAGACCCAGGGCAGGGCCCAGGCCGAGGTCTGCATGAACTTCTTCGGATTGGCATATTCCCAGATCGACATGAGGCTTTCCTTGCCCAACAGGCTTTGGCTTTGCAAGTCACACTAACGTCAGTGCGTCATTTCAAATTGGCGCGAATTGCCGCACCGCAGGCAAAGGGCAGGATCGCTGCGCACCCCAACGAGATCGCCGCCAGAAACAGCAGCGGCACCAGCGCATCCGTCCCCGCCGCCCCGCGCCGCACGGCCTCCGCGCCAAACACCAAGGTCGGCACATACATGGGCAGCACGATCAGCGACAGAATCAACCCTCCCCGCTTCAGCCCCACCGTCAGGGCCGCGCCAAACGCCCCGATCAAGGACAGCGCCGGACTGCCAAGTGCCAAGGACGCCACCAGCCAGACATAGCCCGCTGGAGACAGGCTCAACAACAGACCAAGGACCGGCGAGATCACCACCAAGGGCAGCCCCGTCACCAGCCAGTGGGCAAGCGCCTTCATCGCCGCCACTCCCTCCAACGGCAGGGGCGAAACCGCCATCAGGTCCAACGAGCCATCCTCGAAATCCAGCGCAAACATCCGGTCCAGCGACAGCAAGCACGCGAGCAGCGCGCCCACCCACAGAATGCCCGGCGCGATGCGTGACAACAGCGCGCTTTCCGGCCCGACGCCCAAAGGCACCAGCACCGCCACCATCAGAAAGAACGCCAGCCCCAGCCCGAAGCCGCCGCCCGCCCGCATCGCCAAGCGAATATCGCGGATCAGCAGCGCCCTCATGCGAAAGCCTCGTCAAAGGCACCCTGCCGCTTTTGCCGGGCACGGAAGGGTGTCAGGTCCAGCACCTCGGCCTCGGGCAACCCCAGATCGATATGGGTGGCCACAATCGCCGCCCCGCCCTGCCCCAGATGGGCCCGCAGCATGGCCCCGAACAAGGCCACCGAGGCCGCATCCAGCGACACCGTCGGTTCATCCATCAGCCAGACCTTGCGCCCCGTCACCATCAACCGCGCCAGCCCCAGCCGCCGCTTCTGCCCGGCCGACACGTCCGCTGCCCGGCGGTCGCGCAGCGCCAGCAGGTTCATCGCCACGATTGCCGGTTCAATCGTGGTTTGCCCGTGAACCGAGGCCCAGAAGGCCAGATTCTCGGCCACCGTCAGCGTGGCTTTCAAGCCGTCGGCATGGCCGGAATAGGTCACCGTCTCGGGATCGGCCTGAACCTGACCTTCCAGCGCAGGCTGCAACCCGGCCAAGGTGCGCAGCAAGGTCGTCTTGCCCGCCCCGTTCGGCCCGCGCAGAATCAAGACCTTGCCGGGGGACAGGGTGAACCCCAACCCCTCCAGCACGGCCACGCCGCCCCGCGCCACGCAAAGATCCTGCACCGTCAACATGGCCTTGACCTAACCCGCTTTGCCCGCGACCGGAAGCCCTTGGACAGCAGGCCACTTAAGACTAGGCTCCGCCCTGCAACAGGAGAATGCCATGACCCTTTCCACCCGCCCCCTCGGCAAGACCGGCTTTGACACCACCACCATCGGCTTCGGTGCCTGGGCCATCGGTGGCACCTGGGGCGAGGTGTCCGAGGCTGATGCCAAGGCGACCCTGCATGCCGCTTTGGATGCCGGCGTGAATTTCATCGACACGGCCGATGTCTATGGCGACGGCCGGTCAGAACGCATCATCGCCTCTGTTCTCTCCGAGCGCAGCGGCCCCCGTCCCTATGTCGCCACCAAGGCCGGCCGCCGCCTGAACCCGCATGTGGCCGAGGGCTATACGCTCGCCAATATCGAGGCCTTCGTGGACCGCAGCCGCGCCAATCTGAAGATGGATTGCCTCGACCTCGTGCAACTGCACTGCCCGCCGACCTCGGTCTATTCCGGCAACGCCATCTACGACGCGATGGAGGCGCTGAAATCCAAAGGCAAGATCGCGGCTTACGGCGTGTCGGTCGAGAAAATCGACGAGGCGCTGGAGGCGATCCGCCATCCCGGCGTCGTCTCGGTCCAGATCATCTACAACATCTTCCGCCAGCGCCCTGCCGACACCTTCTTCGCCGCCGCTAAAGCTGCCAATGTGGCGGTGATCGCCCGCGTTCCCCTTGCCTCGGGCCTTCTGACCGGCAAGATGAGCGCCACCAGCGCCTTCGCTGCCGACGACCACCGCAGCTTCAACCGCAACGGCGAGGCGTTTGACAAGGGCGAGACCTTCTCGGGCGTGCCCTATGACGTGGCCCTGCAAGCGGTCGAGGAACTGCGTCCGCTGGTCCCTGAAGGTGCCACGATGGCCGCATTCGCGTTGCGCTGGATTCTGATGGCCGATGCCGTGTCGGTCGTGATCCCCGGCGCGAAATCCCCCGCTCAATCCCAAGCCAACGTTCTGGCCGACGCCTTGCCCGCGCCGTCGCCCGCCACGATGGAAGCCGCGCGTGAGGTCTACGCCCGCCTCATCGCGCCCCACGTCGCCCATCTCTGGTGAAACCCCATTCATCCAGGCTCAAATATCCACCTTCACCGCTCGCAACGGGCACCGGAGTTGGATATTTCGACCTGGATGAAATGGAAAGCTCAGGTCCGGTCCGACAGGTCCAGCCATTCCTCTTCGGCCGCAGCCAAGGCCTCTTGCCGTTCGGTCAGCATGTCAGAGGCTTTCTGGAACTTCACCGGCTCGCGCTTGTAAAGCTGTGGGTCCGACAAAAGGTCTTGCAGCTTGA
>CANBRQ010000148.1 GCA_947371955.1 Paracoccaceae bacterium
CGCGCGCTGGCTGCAAGGTCCACGCGACCTCCAGCATGATGACGCTGATGCGCTGGGTCGAAGAGGGCAAAGGGGATCTGGTGATTTCCGACGTCATCATGCCCGACGGCAACGGGCTTGAGGCTTTGCCCCGCATCTCCCGCATCCGCCCCGGCTTGCCGGTCATCATCATCTCGGCGCAAAACACCATCATGACCGCCATTCAGGCCGCCGAGGCCGAGGCGTTTGACTACTTGCCCAAACCCTTCGACCTGCCAGACCTGATGAAACGCTCGGCCCGCGCCTTGGACCAGAAGCGCCGCGCTGCGGCGGCGGTGGTCAACCCACCGAGGGAACCCGGCGATGACCTGCCGCTGGTGGGCCGCACGGCTGCGATGCAATCGCTGTACCGCCTTGTGGCCAAGGTGATGAACACCGACCTGCCCGTGTTGATCACCGGCGAATCGGGCACCGGCAAAAGCCTGATCGCCCGGGCGATCCATGACTTCTCGGACCGCCGCTCGCAGCCCTTCGTCGTGGCCCAAGCCTCTGACCTCGGCGGCGTCGACGGCATTGCCACGCTTGTGGCAAAAGCCAAAGGCGGCACCCTGCTCATCGACGAGGTCGCCGATTTCGACGAAGACGGTCAGGCCCGCCTTGTCCGGATGCTGGACGTGGCCGACGATCACGCGCCCCGCGTGCTGGCCACGTCCCAAGCCGATCTGGCGCAGAAGGTCGAGGAAGGCCGCCTCCGCAAGGACCTGTTCTACCGCCTCGGCGGCGTCTCCTTCAACGTGCCGCCCTTGCGGGAAAGGGTCGAGGATATCAACCTTCTGGCCGACCATTTCATGACGAAAGCCGAACGTGAATTGGGCACCGTCCGTCGCCTGACCCCGGATGCCCGCAACATCCTGCGTGCCTTCCCCTGGCCCGGCAACGTCCGCCAGCTGGAGAACGTTCTGAAGCGCCTGTTGGTCACCTCGTCTGAACCCGACATCTCGGCCAAGGAACTGGAAGGCGCCCTCGGAGGTCCGCAAGCCGCCGAACCCGCCCGTGCCGGCGCGGTCGAGAATGAAAAGCTGTCGGCTTCCGTCGCCCGCCACCTCAAGCGCTATTTCGACCTGCACAACGGTCAGTTGCCGCCCAATGGCGTTTACGACCGCATCCTGCGTGAAGTGGAACTGCCGCTGATCGAGATCGCGCTTGATGCAACCGCAGGCAACCAAGCCAAATGTGCCGATCTTTTGGGGATCAACCGCAATACCTTGCGTAAGAAGATCACAGACCTCGATATCCGCGTGACACGCCGCCGCAAGCTGATGTAATAAAGCAACAGCAGAGTGTCCCGGGGGCTGCGTTACCGGAAAGACACCATTTGTGGCGGGCAGGACGCAGGTCCGGCCCAGACAGGGACGGGTTTTGCGGAAGGTCACGGGCATTTCCTATTGGGCGACGCGTCTGTCTCGGCTGCGACGGCAGCGCCAGATGCAGACGGCGGTGACGTTGGGGCTGGTCTTTTTAGGCCCCTTGATGGCCGTGCTCACCTTCCTTGCCCTTGGGCCCTTGAACCTCAACGCCACCTCAATGGGCCTGCGGCTGATCCTGTTGGCCGACGTAGTCTATGTACTGGCCCTGGCCGCCCTTGTGCTGCGCCGCATCATGCAGATGGTCGCCGACCGGCGCAGCCAATCGGCGGGGTCCAGACTGCACATGCGCCTGACCGGCGTCTTTGCCATCGTCGCCCTGATCCCCACCGTTTTGGTGGCCGTTTTCGGCGTGCTGACCGTCAACATCGGGCTGGAAGGCTGGTTCTCGGACCGCGTCCGGTCCGTCATCGGCGCATCCTTGGAGGCCGCACAGGCCTATGACGCCGAACAAAGCACCACACTGACACAGGACGTGCAGGCGCTGGCCAACTATCTCACGCAAGCCAAGGCCGGCAACCTGTTGGTCGACGACGGAGCCATCCGCCCGATTCTGGCCGAGGGTCAGGCTGGCATCCAGCGCGGTCTGAAAGAGGTCTACCTGATCACCGCCACCGGCACGCTGAAAACCCGGGGCGAGAAGAGCTATCTTTTCGACTACGAACAACCCACGTCAGACCAGATCATTCAGGCGCAAGCCGGGCAGGTGGTGCTGATCCAGGATTGGCCGAATTCGGAACTGCGCGCCCTTGTGAACCTGCCCGCCTTCCCGGACCGGCTGCTGTATGTCTCCCGCAAGGTCGACGGCAAAATCTTGGGATTGCTGGACGAAACCCAGCAGACAGCGGCGCTGTACCAGCAGTTGGAAAGCGAGCGGGGCAAGGTTCTGTTCAACTTTGGCGTTCTCTATCTGGTCTTCGCGCTGATCCTGATCATCGCCGCCATCTGGGGCGGGTTATGGTTCGCTGAACGCCTGGCCCGCCCGGTTGGCCGCTTGGCCGGTGCCGCACAGCGCGTGGGCGCCGGTGACTTGGATGTGCAGGTGGTCGAAGAGGAGTCGGACGACGAAATTGCCATGCTCGGCCGGTTGTTCAACCAGATGACCCGCCAGCTGAAAGGCCAGCGCGAGGCTTTGTTGACGATCAACGAACAGACCGAAGGGCGGCGTCGCCTGTTTGACTCGGTCCTGTCGAACGTCACCGCAGGTGTGATCGGCCTTGATGCCAACGGCCGCATGGATTTCGTCAACCGCGCCGGGATGCGGCTTCTGGACATCGCAGCCGAGCCCGGCCCCGGTATGACGCTCATGCAGCTTGTTCCAGAATTCACCAATCTTTTCGAACGCTTGCAGGCCGATGCTGGGTCAGCACTGCAAGACGAAGTGCGCCTGTCGCGCCGGGGCAAGCTGGAAAGCCTGCTGGTGCGCATGTCCGAACGGCGCGGCGAGGATGGCGGGGTCGAAGGCTTTGTGGTGGCCTTCGATGACGTAACCGATCTGGTTTCGGCCCAAAGGATGGCCGCATGGGGAGACGTGGCCCGCCGCATCGCGCATGAGATCAAGAACCCGCTGACCCCCATCCAGCTTTCCGCCGAACGCATCCGTCGCAAGTACCGCACACAGGTGCAGGACCCCGACGAACTGGAACAGCTTGCCGACGTTATCATCAGGCAGACCAATGACTTGCGGCGCATTGTTGATGAATTTTCCAAATTCGCCCGCATGCCCGAACCCGACCGGCGCGAAACGGATCTGAAGGCCTTGGTCAAGGCGGCGGTGATGCTGCAGGAGAACGGCCAGCCCGGCGTCACATTCAAAAGCAGCTTGCCCGATGGCGCCGACATGATCGAACTCGATGGCACGATGATCGGTCAGGCGCTGACAAACTTGATCAAGAACGCCGGCGAAGCCATTGAAGAAAAACACCAAAAGACGCCGGGAATGACTCCGGAAATCCGCGTCTCGCTGCAAAGTTTCGACACCTATTCCATCATCAAGATTGCCGACAACGGCACCGGCCTGCCGCCGGACCGGTCAAGACTATTCGAACCCTATGTCACCACACGCGAGAAGGGCACCGGCCTTGGCCTGCCCATCGTCAAGAAGATCATTGAAGAACATGGCGGAACGCTGATCCTGACCGACGCGCCCGTCTTTGCTGGCAACGACCATGCCGGAGCCTTGGCAGAAATTCGTCTGCCCCGCGCCACCCGCGCCAAATCCGTCGCCGGCCGCAGCCAAGCCCAGGGGGGAACATGACCAGCATTCTCATCGTCGACGACGAGAAGGACATCCGGGAACTGATCGGTGATATCCTGAAGGACGAGGGCTATGCCATTCGTCTTGCAGCGAATTCCGATGACTGCATGGAGGCGATCAACACCGAATTGCCCAGCCTGATGATCCTCGACATCTGGCTGAAGGACAGCCGGATGGACGGCATCGACATCCTGAAAACCGTGAAGCGCGACAACCCGGATGTGCCGGTGGTGATCATCTCGGGCCACGGCAACATTGAAATCGCCGTCGCCGCGATCAAACAGGGGGCCTACGACTTCATCGAAAAGCCCTTCAACATTGATCAGTTGATGGTGGTGGTCAGCCGCGCGATGGAAACCTCGCGCCTGCGCCGCGAGAATGCCGATTTGCGCCGGCGCGACATGACGTCGTCTGACATGCTTGGATCAAGTCCGGCCTTCAAGGGCTTGAAAGTACAGCTGGAAAAGGTCACCAAATCCAACGGCCGCGTCATGCTGTCCGGCCCGGCAGGCTCGGGCAAGGAACTGGCGGCCCGCTTCATCCACACCAATTCCAACCGCGCGTCCGCCCCGTTCGTGTCGGTCTCCTCGGCCACGATCGAGCCCGAACGGATGGAGGAAGTCCTTTTCGGCCGCGAAACCAGTGAACGCGGCGTGGAAAAGGGTCTGTTGGAACAGGCGCATGGCGGCATCGTCTATTTCGACGAGGTGGCCGATATGCCCCTTGGCACCCAGTCGAAAATCCTGCGCGTGCTGACCGAACAGCAATTCACCCGCTCTGGCGGGGCCGACAAGGTGCGGGTCGATCTGCGCGTCATCTCCTCGACCTCGCGCGATTTGCGCCATGAGATCGCTCAAGGCCGCTTCCGGCAGGAACTTTACGACCGCCTGAACGTGGTGCCGATCCAGGTGCCCAGCTTGGAAGAACGCCGCGAGGATATTCCCGAACTGACCAAGCATTTCATCGAGATGTTCCACCGCTCTCAAGGCCTGCCCGCCCGTGTGCTCTCGCCCGAGGCTGAAGCCATGCTGCAGACCATGTCGTGGCCCGGAAACGTCCGCCAGTTGCGCAACGTGATCGAGCGTGTCCTGATCCTTGGCGACAGCGGCGGCCCGGTGGAGCCGCGCGAATTGCCGGGACCCGAGCCTGTGGGCGATTCGGGTCAGCGCATGGTTCTGGGTGGGGCGATGGCAACGCTGCCGCTGCGCGAGGCGCGCGAAGTCTTCGAGCGCGAATATTTGCTCACGCAAATCAACCGCTTCGGGGGAAACATTTCCAGAACTGCCGGTTTTGTGGGCATGGAGCGATCTGCCCTACACCGTAAGCTCAAATCATTGGGGGTTGTGTCCTCGGGCAAGGGTCATGGCGGCGAAGGCGACGACGACGAGTGAATTAACCACTGGAAACTGCTCAAACCTGCCGCCATACTCAGTTTTGAGGCTGGCGCGACAGCCTTGGGACATAACGACAAAAACCACGCCCTCGGAAGACAAGAAAAAAGGCTAGAAAAATGGCTGCAGACAAGCAAAATTTACAAGATGCGTTTTTGAACCATGTGCGTAAGTCAAAGGTTCCTGTCACGATTTTCCTGATCAACGGGGTGAAGCTGCAAGGCGTCATCACATGGTTTGACAACTTCTGCGTGCTTCTGCGCCGCGATGGGCAAAGCCAGCTGGTCTACAAACATGCAATCTCCACCATCATGCCGGGCGGGCCGATCAACCTGTATGAAGGCGAAGAGTGATCTCGGACGATCATGACGAAGAGGCCGGGGAAGACACCCCGGCTGAACCGCGCGCGCCAAGGGGACCGCAGGACACAGCCACCGCGCTGACCCGCGCCTATGTTGTGCATCCTGACCTCAAGACCACCCGCAAGCGGCGGTTGCCCGAACATGGGCTGGCCGAGGCCGTGGCTTTGGCCGCCGCGTTGCCGGGTCTGGATGTGGTGGGGGCCGAGATTGCCCGCATCTCCCGCATCGCCCCCGGCCTGCTGTTCGGGTCCGGCAAGGTCGAGGAATTGAAGACGCGCTTCAAGGACCTTGAGGTGGCCTTGGTGCTGGTGGATGGCACCGTGGGCCCTGTTCAGCAGCGCAATCTGGAGAAGGAATGGGGCGTCAAGGTGCTCGACCGCACCGGCCTGATTCTGGAGATTTTCGCCGATCGCGCCCGCACCCGTGAAGGTGTCTTGCAGGTGGAACTGGCGGCCCTGTCCTATCAGCGCTCGCGCCTCGTGCGGGCCTGGACCCACCTTGAACGCCAGCGCGGCGGGTTTGGCTTTGTCGGCGGCCCCGGCGAGACTCAGATCGAAACCGACCGCCGGGCGATCGATGACGAAGTCATCAAACTGAAGCGCCAGCTTGAACAGGTGGTGAAAACCCGCGAACTCCACCGCGCGTCCCGCCGCAAGGTGCCGTTCCCGATTGTCGCTTTGGTGGGCTATACCAACGCGGGCAAGTCGACGCTGTTCAACCGGATGACCGGAGCGGAGGTGCTGGCCAAGGATATGCTCTTTGCCACGCTGGACCCGACCATGCGCGGCGTCACCTTGCCGTCTGGCCGCAAGACCATTGTGTCGGACACTGTGGGCTTCATTTCCGATCTGCCGACCCAACTGGTCGCCGCCTTCAGGGCGACCTTGGAAGAGGTGCTGGAAGCTGATCTGATCCTGCATGTCCGCGATATCGCCCACCCGGAAAGCGCCGAACAGGCAGCGGATGTGGCCGATATTCTGACCTCGCTGGGGGTCAAGGCCGACACGCCGCAACTGGAAATCTGGAACAAGCTGGACCTTGTCCCCATCGAGGCCCGCGCTTCGCTGGAGTTGAGCCAAGCCAGCCGCAGCAACGTCTTCGCCATCTCGGCCCTGACCGGCGAAGGGCTTCCGGCCCTGTTCGACGCCATCTCCACCGCATTTGACGAGGCGAAGACCGAGGCTGACCTGACGCTGTCCTTCGCCCAAGGCCGCCAGCACGCCTGGCTGCATGCCGAGGACGTGGTGGTGACAGAGGATCAGACGGACGAGGGCTGGCAGGTACACATCCGCTGGACGCCGCGTCAGGAGGCAAGGTTCAAGGCGCTCTGATCCAGCGCCTGCCGCGCCTGCGGTGATCTGCGATCAAACGGAGAATTGGCTTAAACGGGAAGGATTTGGATGATCATGCGCAAGACATTTCGGCTTTGGCCTGCCTTTCTGCTTCTTGCCTGCCTGTCCGGTGCTGGGGCCGCGCGGGCGACAGATGTCGAGCCTTATCCCGGGACCGATTGGTCTGTTGATGTGCCCGAGGGTTTCGCTCTTCAGAAAGGCCAAATGCCTTTCTTCGGCAACGCCAGCGGATCAGCAATCGTTCTGATGCAGGTCCCCACGCTTGAGGTCGAGACGACCGCAGCGCCCGTAGGGTCCCCGTCCGGCCCGCCGCCGGATCAGATCATGGTTGCGGCCTCGCAAACCCTGACCTTGGGGAATGCTGCGGGAAATCTGGTCGAGGGGCAGAAGATCGGCCAGGATCTTTACGTGATCATGATAAAACTGGCCACGCCGCATTCCAAAATGGTGGCCATTGGGATGATCCCCAAGGCCAATCCCACTGCCGCTGAGAAGGACCCCATCCGGCAGGCGCTGCTCAGCGCGACGGAGCAGCCATCTGCGAACACTGATGAAACGACACATTTTCCCTTCGTGGTGGGCGATTCGGCAGGCCTGACCGTGGGGAGTGCCGTGTCCGGCACAACGCTGATCCTGACCGAGGGACCCGATTCGAAGGCCACGACGGGGCCGGACGACCGATCGGCTCTCATCGTCTATGCGCCGCTCAGCGCGCAAGCCGCCGCCGCAGTGATTGACCCTGCGGCACAACTTGAGACTTATGCCAGAGTGCTGCAGGACAAGGATCCAACGGTCGAGATCCAGTCGACCAACATCGAAGACGGCGCCGATGGACCGATCTTTCAGGTTCTGTACCGGCACCGTCTCAACAGCGGTGAGACGGTGAACAGCGTGTCCTTGATGCGCAAGGCGGGGCAGGGTGTGCTGGTACTCTCTGGCCAGTATCCCGACGCGGACACGACGGCGCCTGCGACCTTTGACAGAATTTTCAAGTCCTTGCGTGCACGGTAAGGGCAGTCACACGGCCCGCGCACGCGGCAGCGCGAGATAGACGCTGTCGCACCATTCCTCGCCCCATTGCATCGTGCGTTCGGCCCGGTGGGTTTCAACGAAACCAAGCCGGGTCAGCAGGCCAAGGCTGGCCGCATTGCGCGGGTCGGCTTCGGCGGTCAGATGGGGCATGGGGTGGGTCAGGAACAGGTGGCGAACAACCGCCGTCATCGCCTCGTGCATCAGGCCTTGGCCCCAATACTCGGGGTGCAGGATGAAGCCCACCTCGGGGATCGCCCAAGCCCCGGCCTTGCCGATCACCTTGCCCTTATGCTCGATCACATAGTCGTCCGAGGTGTCGGGCGAGGCCGCGATCATGGCCGCCAGCCAGTCTTGCGATTGCTGAAGCGTCTCATGCGCGGGATGGGTCCAGTAGCGCATCGCCTCGGGACGGGTGAAGATCGCGTGCAGGTCGTCCAGATCCCGCGCCTCTGCCCGGCGCAGGGTCAGGCGCAGGGTCACGAGCAGACCCTTCATTTCGTGTCCGGCACCAGATGGGTGATGCCCACCGCGCCTGCGCGGGCCAGTTCGGGGTCCAAGGTCATGGGAATGTATTCCCCACGTCGCCAGAGCTCTGACAAATCATCATAATGGCGCGACAGGGGGTGGCCAGATTCACCCGTGGCAATGATGAAGACAGAGGATTCCGGGTCGGCGAAGTCATAGACCCCGCGATAACCGCCGCCGTGGACGTTCTGGTAAGGATTGGGGCCGGTGCCGCGCGTTTCGCCCCGCATCAGGGTGTTGTCACCGCCAGAGGTGCTTTGGCGGATGTTCACGAAGAAATTGATGATCGGCACATCGCCCAGCACCGGATGGTCATGTGTGGCCTCATGCGCATCACCCCAACGCCAGCTTTCAATCGACTTGCCGTATTTTTCCGACAGTTGCAGCAGGGCGTCGTCCAGCGCGATCTTGGCGATGTCCGAGCAGCTTTCCACCGCCGCCGATTGCACCACATCGCACCAGACCGACGCGCCATCGACGTTGCGATAGACGCGGTCGATGAAATCGGGGTTCACATGGGTGATGACATCGGCCAAGGGCCCGATCTCATCGCGGGACAGGTGGTCCTGCAGGGACCGCAGCCACGCCTCGGCGATCAGCGGTTCGGGCAGATGTTCGTTCTCCTCACCGTTCCACTTGGCCAGCAGCGCCAAAGCATCCTGCCGCATCCGGTCTGGTGTGCCGACCGGAGCGGCTTCTCCGGTGAACCACAGGTCCTTGCCGATCAGCGGCAGCAGGGTGCGGACAGTTGGGGACACCGTATCAAGCTGCGCCTCAATGAAGCTGTCCCTTGTATGCACCTCCCGCGTCTTCATCAGCGTCAGCCAGCGCTGGATGCGCTGCGTGTCGCCCCAGTCGAAGGAGACGTTCAGCGGATAGGGCTTGTCCGTCATCTTGTTGTTGGTGTTGCCGATCAGGCCCGATGCCGGGTTCTTGACAACCGGATTGCCGGAATAGGGGAAGAAGCCCTCCCAACGGTTCTTGCCCTCCCACCCCGGCGCGGGCATCCGGCCTTGGGTGGAGTTCGCCATATCACGCTGCGGCATCTTGCCTATCATCTGCATCGCTATGTTCTTCTGATCCACCAGCATCAGGTTCTGCGAGGGGGCGACAAAACCCTGTGCCGCCGTGATCGCCTCATCCACCGAATGGGCGCGCATCAGCGCCATCGCGGCCGACATCGACGTATCTGACCCATCCAGCGCCGTCCACTCCAAGGCGGGCACGGTGCCGGGAGGCGTCACGGTGTTCAGGTCATAATGCGTGCCGGGCAGGATCGGGCCGGATTCCGACCAGCGCTGGGTGATTGTCACCGGAGGCTGGTCCTTGACCGTGATGATGGTCCGGCGGGTGGTGAAATCCTTCGGGCCTTCGGGTGTCAGGTACTGCTCTGGATTGGCGGGGTTCACCTTCTCCATCACCACATCCTGATCGTCGAGATAGCTGGAGGTCAGGCCCCAGCCCAACTTCTCGCTGCGGCCCAGCAGAACCAAAGGCATCCCCGGAATGGTGGCCCCTATCACATCGCCCGTTTGAAGATGAAGCCGCGCCAGATACCAGATCGAGGGCGCGGTGAAATCCAGATGCGGGTCGTTGGCCAGCAGCGATCCGCCCGCCGCCGATCGGCTGGGGGCAGCGGCCCAGGCGTTGGAAGCACCGGCAAGGCCTGCGGAATGGAAGGGCGACAGCGGCTGATCCAGTTCTGCCATGCGGTGCGGGTCAGCGGGCACCACGCCCGGCATCAGTTGCGAATACTGCGGCAGGGCGGCAACGGCATCGCCCGGATCATCGGGCAGGATGTCTTTCAGTCGGCTCGGGCCGACAGTCATCGACATCTCGGCCCGCAACACCTCGGAGTCCAGATGCGAGGACAGTTGCAGTGCCATCAGCTTGATGATGGCGATGGAATCCGCAGGGGCCCAGGCGTCGATTGAACTGGAAAACAGGAAGAACTCCGGCGCGCCCCGGCCCAAAGCACCCTTGTTGACCTGCCCGATCCAGGCATTCACCCCATCGGCATAGGCCTGCAACGCGGCCTTGGTGTAATCGTCCTGTGCCGCCACCGAGGACAGTGACAGGGTGTAAAGATCCAGCCGCCGCATCAACTCGTCAACCTTCAGCGTCTTGTTGCCGAACATCTCGGACAGGCGGCCCTGCACGGTGCGGCGCAGCAGCGTCATCTGCCAAAGCCGGTCCTGCGCATGGGCAAAGCCAAGCGCGTAATAGGCGTCATTGTCGTTCTGCGCGAAGATATGCGGCACGTCGGAATTGTTGCGCACGATCTCGACCGGGGCCGAGATGCCGGGCACGTCCCATGTCGCGTTGTAGTCGGGCAGCGACCGCGACAGGAAGTAATAGCAGACC
>CANBRQ010000149.1 GCA_947371955.1 Paracoccaceae bacterium
CAGGGCGCTCTTGCTCATATGTATTAGGAACGAGAGACGGGTTAGTAAAGACAAGCGTTGCCTGTGTAACAAGGAGGTCAATGACCGGTATTTTGGTCGAAAGAAAGCTGAGCGGTGGATTTGTTTCGGTTCCCGCTCTCTCAGCTTGATCGATTTCCCACTGAATATTTGCAATTGGTACGAAAACATACCAAAGGCCAAATATCATCAACAGAACTATTAGAATTGGTCCAACATCTCTAAGGACTTCTCGCTTGATCACGACGCCCCCCCCTGCGGCCAGGCGATCATGGAAATCGACACGATCCCCAGCACCACCCCCGCCACCTGCAACCCGCTTGGCCTTTCCCCAAAGAAGACAAACGCAATGACCGTGACCGCCACCAACTGGAACACCAGCGACAAGGCCAAGGCCAGCCCCAGCCCATTGCCCTGCATCACCTTGACCATCAGGAAGTTGCCCAGACAGAACGCCGCCAGCGCCGCCACCAGCATCGTGACACTGCCCCCCGCCGCATAGGTCTTGAGCAGCGAATTCGCCACCATGAACACCCCGGTCGAGGCCGCCAGATAGAAAAGCACCACCGCGTTCAAAGCCTTAATCCTTCCTTAACCCTGCGTCCCGCATGTCGGTACAGATGCCATACGGATGCCGTACGCAAACCCGACGCAAACCCGACGCTATTCATCGCCATGCCCCGCCCTCAAGCCTTCCCGCACCCGGTGCGCAATTTCGATAAACGCCCGTGACTCGCGGATATCCAAAGGCCGTTCCTTGGGCAGCGGACTGTCGATGATATCGGTAATCCGCCCCGGACGCGGGCTCATCACCACGATCCTGGTCGACAGATACACCGCCTCGGGGATCGAATGCGTCACAAACGCAATCGTCTTTCCCGTGCGATTCCAAAGCTTTAGAACCTCTTCATTCAGCCGGTCGCGCACAATCTCATCCAGCGCGCCAAAGGGCTCATCCATCAGCAGAATATCCGCATCAAAGGCCAAAGCCCGCGCAATCGAGGCCCGCTGCTGCATCCCCCCCGACAGTTGCCACGGAAACTTCCGCCCAAACCCGGTCAGTTCCACCAAGTCCAGCACGCGTTCCACCCGCTCCTGTTGCTCGACCTTGGAAAATCCCATGATTTCAAGCGGTAACGAGACGTTCTTCGCAATCGTCCGCCACGGATAAAGCCCCGCCGCCTGAAAGACATAGCCGTAAGCCCGCTTCATCCGCGCCTCATCCGGCGTCATGCCATTCACCGTCAAACTCCCGCCTGTCGGATGTTCCAACGCAGCAATCGCCCGCAGGAAAGTTGTTTTCCCACAACCACTTGGCCCGATGAAGCTGACAAACTCGCCCTTGCCCACCGTCAGGTTCACATCCTTCAACGCCTGCACCGGCCCGTCGCCGGTCTGGAACACCAGATTGACGCCCTTCGCCTCGATCACCGGCAGGCTGCTCGTATCCTTCATCGCATTCCGTCCCATCTGCCCGACTCCGCCCTGCGCGTCGGCTTAAACTTGCGGTAACCATGCTCTGTCATGGTCCGGTCATGCCAGCGTTGCTTGCCCCCCCTAGGGTCGTGAAGTCCCATCACGGGCACCATCACAGATCCACAGGGAGAGCTGCCATGCCGAACGCTGAAGAGATGATCGCCGAAGTCACCACCGCTGTCGAAACCGCGCTGGAAAGCGCTGCCGAGACGATCGCCGAGGCGCAGGACGCCGTGGCCCACACGCTGGGCATGTCGGGCGAAGAAGCCGCTGTTTCTGAAGAAGAAACCGCCGAAGACGACGACGCTGACTCCGAAGAGGACGACGCCGAAGACGACGAGTCCGAAGAGGATGACGAAGAAGAGGAAGACG
Organism: Paracoccaceae bacterium; assembly: GCA_947371955.1. GTDB lineage: Bacteria > Pseudomonadota > Alphaproteobacteria > Rhodobacterales > Rhodobacteraceae > Stagnihabitans. Next base: position 1,867 of record CANBRQ010000149.1, read on the forward strand.
ACGAGGACGACGACGACGAGGCTGCCGACGAAGAAGAAGCTGCCGAGACCCCCGCTGCCTGAGCGATCTGCCCGACCGCGCCCGATCCAGGGCGCGGTTTCCCCCATGATTTCAGTCACTTGACCTCTCCCCGGCCGATGACCAGCAAGACCCTGCGCCTGCCCGGTCTTTTTCCCGTCGGTGCCACCGCAAACCTCATGCCACGGGCCCCGATCCTGCGCTATACTCCGCCATACCGCTGCAAGGAGAGCCCGCATGAAGGAATGCCGCAAACTGCGCCCCACCGGACTTTACGCCGGAAAACAAGGGTTTACCTATAACGAGGGCATCGCCAAAGAGACCGTCGGAAGCGACGCCATCTGCATGCACCTCCTGACCATCCCCCCCGGAGGCCGCGCCAAAGCCCACAAGCACGCCACGCACGAAACCGCCATCTACATGTTGGAGGGCATCACGATCATGCACTGGGGCCAATCGCTCGAACATACAATGGAGGTCACCGCCGGAGACATCCTCTACATCCCCGCCGACATGCCCCACCTCCCCTTCAACCCCGGCCCCGGCCCAGCCACCGCCGTGATCGCAAGGACGGACCCGCATGAACAGGAAAGCGTGGTGCTGCTGCCAGAGTTGGAGGCGTTGGTGGGGTGACAGTCTCATGGCTGGCGCACCTCTGCCTGCCAGTCGCGTCCATAAACGCAAGCCGCCCCGATCCAGCCGGCCAGCACAGCAGAGACTGCGATCCAAAGAAAAACCGGTCCAGACGGCAGAAAGACAAGCGAGGCCGTCAGACCTGCCGTAGCACCACACAGTTGTGCCCGTTGGCGCATGGTCAGGCCGGAACGACGCAGAATTCGGAATTCGGTCCCAAAGCCCAGGGCCGCGAGAGGCAAGGTGATGGGCCAGAGTCGAATTGCGACATAGCTTTCTGCCCATGCCGCTCCCATAACGACTCTCGCCGCCTTGATCGGGTCAGTCAAAGCGACAGTCAGCATGGGCAGCAAAGGAACGAACAGACAAGTCAAAAGGGTCGAGGTCACAGCCAAGGGAAGGAACCGGAAGTCCAGTCCCGTCTCTCGTCGCAAGACTGTGCCCCACTGGACCACGTGTCACACCCCCGTCGCCGGAACACCCGTCCGAACCACGGGCCTCGGATTCGTCAATTCTTTCCAAGCACTTAGCGCACGGTTGACCGCTGGCCGCGCCTCACGGGCGACGAACTGCCCATGCCCCTCCCGCGCTTCCACCTTGCCATCGTTGATCGCCACATGCCCCCGCGTCAGGGTATAGCGCGGCAGGCCTTTGACCTTCTGACCCTCGAAGACGTTGTAGTCGATCTTCGACTGCTGGGTTCCCGCCGAAATCACCTTCTCCTTCGTCGGATCCCAGACCACCAGATCCGCGTCCGCCCCCACCAGAACCGCGCCCTTCTTGGGGTAGCAGTTCAGGATCTTGGCGATATTGGTCGAGGTGACGGCGACAAACTCATTCGGCGTCAGCCGCCCCGTCTCCACCCCGTGGGTCCAAAGCATCGGCATCCGATCCTCCAACCCCCCGGTTCCATTGGGGATTTTGGAAAAGTTGCCGACCCCGAACCGCTTCTGTGCCGTGGTAAAAGCGCAATGGTCGGTCGCCACGCAGGACAGCGACCCCGATTGCAGCCCCGCCCACAGGCTGTCCTGATGCACCTTGGCGCGGAACGGCGGCGACATAACGCGCCGCGCGGCATGGTCCCAATCGGCATGGAAATACTCGCTCTCATCCAAAGTCAGGTGCTGGATCAGCGGCTCGCCCCAGACCCTTTTGCCCTGCATCCGCGCCCGGCGGATCGCCTCATGGGCATCCTCGCACGACGTGTGCACCACATACAGCGGCACCCCCGCCATGTCGGCGATCATGATGGCGCGGTTGGTGGCCTCGCCCTCGACCTGCGGCGGGCGGGAATAGGCATGCGCCTCTGGCCCGGTATTGCCCTCGGCCAGCAGTTTGGCCGTCAGTTCCGCCACCACATCGCCGTTCTCGGCATGGACCATGGCCAGCCCGCCCAGATCACCAACCCGTTTGAAAGATTGATACATTTCATCATCATTGACCATCAACGCGCCCTTGTAGGCCATGAAATGCTTGAACGAGGTCATGCCGGCCTTGACCGACAATTCCATATCCTCCCACACCTTCTGCCCCCACCAGGTGATCGCCATATGGTAGGAATAGTCGCAAGAGGCCCGCCCCGACTTGTTGTGCCACATTTGTGCGGCATCCATCAGCCCCTGCCCCTGCCCCGGCAGCACGAAGTCGACGAGCATCGTCGTCCCCCCCGAAAGCGCCGCCCTTGTACCGCTTTCGAAGTCATCGGTGGAGTAGGTGCCCATGAAGGGCATCTCCAGATGCGTATGCGGATCAATCCCGCCGGGCATGACATAGCAGCCCGAGGCGTCGAGTTCGGTGCCTCCGCCAAGCCCTTGACCAATCTCGGTAATGATGCCGCCCTCGATGCGGACATCGGCCTTGTAAGTCAGGTCAGCGGTGACGATGGTGCCGTTCTTGATGATGGTGGTCATTGGACTGATCCTTCATTGAGCAGCGCTTCGACCGAGGAGCGCAGATGATCTGCAGGGACTGGTTTTGCTAACATTCTCAGCGCGTTAAGGCTGATAGTCAGTTGATTTGGCAAGCGACCGGCCAATACCGGATAGAACTGCCATTGGCGGGCCTCTCTTTGATCGGCCTCAGGCGTCTCGTCGGCATGCCAGGCAAACACGTAAATCGCAGCAACCCTGTCCTTCCGAGGTGTCGCGACGCTGCCTATCCACTCCAACTTGGGCGCACGGATGCTGAACGAGCGACTGCGTCGACCATTCGTCGGTGCAGCCCAAGTCTGAAGTGCAGATGATTGCTTCACCTCAAGTCGCACGCCGGTCAAATGCTCCAAATCAAAGGCAGCCCAATCCGCGCCCTTGTGCGTCCAACCCTCACCAAGCAATTCGGCAACCATGAGTTCGACATAGAGGCCACGCAAATTGTTCTGGATCACCGGAACATCGAATTGACGCACGATTCTTTCCAAAACGTGCGCGTGGAGTTGGTCCATCACCCCACCACCTCCGCCACCTCAAGCACGGCGTGCAGCAGCACGTCCGTGCCAGCTGCCGCCCATTCCGGCGAGATTTCCTCGGCCTCGTTGTGGCTCAGGCCGCCGACGCAGGGGCACATGACCATCACGGTGGGGGCGACGCGGTTGATCCAGCAGGCGTCGTGACCGGCGCCGCTGACGATGTCGCGGTGGGAATAGCCCAGCTTTTCCGCCGCTTGGCGGACGATCTTCACCAAAGCGGGGTCGAAGGTGACGGGGTCGAAGTGGCCGACTTCCTCGATGCCGATGCCGAGGCCCAGTTCGGCGGCGACGGCGTGGGCGGCGCGGATCACCTCGCCTTTCATCAGGTCCAGCTTGGCTTGCTCGGGCGACCTAATATCCACCGTGAACACCACCTTGCCGGGGATCACGTTGCGGCTATTCGGAAAAACCTTGACCTGACCCACCGCGCCCACGGCATTCGGCTGGTGCGCCATCGCGATCTGGTGGACGCGTTCGGTGATCCGCGCCATGCCAAGGCCGGCATTGACGCGCATGTTCATGGGCGTCGATCCGGTGTGGGCGTCCTTGCCGGTCAGGGTGATTTCCAGCCACCAGAGGCCCTGGCCGTGCGAGACGACACCGATGGTCTTGCCCTCGGCCTCAAGGATCGGGCCCTGTTCGATGTGCAGTTCGAACAGGGCGTGCATCTTGCGGGCGCCGACCTTCTCATCCCCAACCCAGCCGATGCGCGCCAGTTCCTCGCCGAAGACCTTGCCGTCCAAGTCCTTGCGGGACTTGGCATATTCCTCGGTATGGAGCCCGGCGAAGACGCCAGAGGCCAGCATGGCGGGGGCAAACCGCGCCCCTTCCTCGTTCGTCCAGTTGGTCACGACGATTGGGTGTTTGGTCTTGATCCCCATGTCGTTGATCGACCGGATCACCTCCAACGCCCCAAGCACGCCCAACACGCCGTCATACTTGCCGCCGGTGGGCTGGGTGTCCAGATGCGAACCCATGTAGACCGGCAGCGCCGAAGCGTCCTCGCCGGCCCGCGTCGCGAACATGTTGCCCATCGTGTCCACGCCCATCGTCATGCCGGCAGCCTCGCACCACGACTGGAACAGGTGGCGACCGGCACTGTCGTCATCGGTCAGGGTCTGGCGGTTGTTGCCGCCGGCGATGCCGGGGCCGATCTTGGCCATCTCCATCAGGCTGTCCCACAGGCGTGCCGAATTGATGCGCAGGTTTTCACCGGGTGCGGCCATGATCGTCTCCCTTGGCCGCAGGGTATCTTGATGCCCCTTGCGGCAAAACTTGTCCTGACCCTATGGTCAGGGCCAAACGCATCATAGCCTGACCAAGTGGTCAAGAAAATTCTGCCAAAGCGCTCATGAGTGAAACCCTACGCCCCCTGCGACGCAATGAAATCCGGCAGCAGAACGAGGCGCTGATTTGCCAGGCCGCCGAAAAGGTCTTTGCCGAGGCGGGGTTTGGCGGGGCGACCATGCAGTTGATCGCCGATGTGGCGGGGCTGCCGAAAGCCAATCTGCACTACTATTTCCCAACGAAAGAGCACCTTTACCGAAGAGTCGTGCGAGATATCTTCGAAATCTGGCTGCAAGCCGCAGAAGCGATGGACAGCGCCCCCGGCCCGGTCGAAGGCATTGGCGCCTATATCGAGGCCAAGATGGAAATCTCGCGCCGGCACCCGGACGGGTCCAAGGTCTGGGCCTATGAGGTGATGCATGGCGCGCCGGTCATTCAGGATTATCTGGAGACGACGTTGCGCGACTGGACCTCGGGGCGGGTCAGGCTCATCGAGCGCTGGATTGCCGAAGGCAAGATGGCGCGGGTCGATCCGGAGCACCTGCTCTACATGCTGTGGGCCGCCACACAGCATTACGCCGATTTCGGCCACCAGATCGCCACGCTAAACGGCCAGCCGCTGACCGATGCGGATTGGCAAAGGGCGACAGACAGCGTCAAGACCATGATCCTGCGCGGGATTGGCGCGGTGTAGCGGCAACGATCGCAAGGCCATTTCCAAAGCCGGATGGGCAGCCTAGTGTGTCTGCCAAAGCCCCGTTTGACCGCTACAGGAAAGACCCGACCATGACCGCCCCGACCCTGCCCGAGCTTGAGGCCGAAGAGGCCAGCCTGATCCTGAAACACTTCGACGAAACGGTGGCCTGCCAACTTGGGGCCATTCTGGTTGGTCTGGCGCAGACCCGCGCCCTGCCGGTGGTCATCAACATCCGCAGCGCCAACCGGACCTATTTCCACGCCGCCCTGCCGGGGTCCTCGGCCAACAACGACGCTTGGGCGCGCCGCAAGTCCAACCTTGCGCTGATCATGGACCGGGCCTCGCTGATCGTCGCCATGAAACTGGCCGAGCGCGGTCGCACGCTTGCGACCGAGGGTCTGCCCGAGGCCGATTATGCCGACAGCGGTGGTGCTGTGCCGCTCCGCGTGGCCGGGGCCGGGGTTGTGGCGATTGCGACGGTCTCTGGCCTGCCGCAGGTCGAGGACCACCAGCTGGTGGTTGAAGGCATCCGGGCTTTACTGGCCTGAGCCCACAAGGAGGGACTGCGATGCGGCTTCTGCTTCTGCTGGCGACGGCTCTGCTGTCAGGCTGCGTCCTGCACGCCAAACCTCCGATCTTTGGTGATGCCGAAGCGGTACCCGTTTTCGGGCAGCATCGGCTGACCTTCACCGGCAGTGCCTATGACAAGGGTGTCTGGGTGGCCGACGATACGCCGACGCTGCATGCCAAGGCCGAGGGGCGGCACTATATGGTGCCGGACGATCAGACCCCGGATGATCTGACCAAGGCCGACCGCTATTACTTCATCCCGCTGGACGGCAATCGCTATGTCGTGCAGGCGGTTGCGCAGGGAGAGGCGGACTACGCCATTGCGACATGGTACGGCACGACGCTGCTGGTCAGCCCCTTGGACTGCGCGGCGCTGAAGACCAGCCTGAAGACCAATGATCTGGTGATATTCGTCAACGATGCCTGTCGGTTGCGGCCAAGCGACACGCCGCCTTTGGTGCTGTTTGGAAAGCTCGCGCAGCGGGCGGGGCAGCCCTCGATACGCTTCGTCCGGCAGTAGTTACTTCAGCTCAACCTCGACAAAGCTCATCGGGACCGTGCCGTCGTTGATCACATTATGTTCGATACCTTCGGCGCGACGGTAGGCGGTGCCTGCGGGCACCAGAACCCGGCGCTGGCTGCCGCCGGGCTCTTCGAGCAGCATTGGGCAGTCGGTCAGAGCGGTGATCACGTAATCATGTCCGTGGCGATGCCAGCCGGTCTCGGCCCCGGGGGCGAAGTCAAAGCGGGTGACGATCACGCGGTCGTCGTCGACCAGTCTGGTCGCTGTGCAGGTCGGACGCATCGGATCAGCCTTTCCCTCCGGCTTGACCGGGTAAAGCCAGACTAGGGACAATCCTGTCACATTGCCATTTGCATCTGGACTGATTTTGCGAAAGTTTGTGCCCACGCGTAGTGCGTGCAAGGGACCCAGATGCTGAAACCCAAGACCCGCATTCAGGAACGCAACTCTCGGGCCATCCTTGAGGCCGGGCTCGAGGTGTTTTCGGCCCAAGGCTTTCGCGGTGCGACGCTGGACCAGATCGCCGAGGTGGCGGGGCTGTCGAAGCCGAATCTCCTGTATTACTTCCCCTCCAAGGATTCGGTCTATCTGGCCCTGCTGGAGCAGTTGCTGGCAACGTGGTTAGACCCCTTGGCCCATATGAACCCCGACGGCGACCCGGTCGAAGAGGTCCTGTCTTACGTGCGCCGCAAGCTGGAACTGTCGCGGGATTTCCCGCGGGAAAGCCGGCTGTTTGCCAACGAGATCCTGCAGGGCGCGCCCCGGATGATGGACGACATCGCCGGGCCGCTGAAAACGCTGGTTGACGAAAAAGCCTCTGTTTTGACGCGCTGGATGGTGGAAGGCCGCATTGCACGGGTCAATCCGGTGCATCTGATCTTTTCCATCTGGTCGCTGACCCAGCATTATGCCGACTTCGACGTGCAGGTCCGCACCGTGCTTGGCCCGGGTCACGACCCCTATGCCGAGGCGGGGCCCTTCCTCGACCATCTGTTTCGCAGGATGCTACAGCCCGCGTGAAGAGCGCGGTTTGGTGCCGTGCGGAAGGGGCTGAAACAGCATCGCTGGACGTGGGGCATGCGACGGTGTAGCTAGCCGTCAAAATGGGTCCACGGCCACAGGTCATGAACGAACACAGCACCTCCGACGAACCGACAACGACATCTGCCGAACTTCAGTCAACCTCGTCTCCCGCTGCACCCGCCCCGGCAAATCCTCAGGCTCACCCCGAGAATTTGTGGAAGCTTGTGCTTGGAAGCATCGGGGTCGTCTATGGTGATATCGGCACAAGCCCGCTTTACGCCTTGCGGGAATCGCTGCATGGCGCAGGGTGGGATGGCAAGGATGGGTCCGAGGTGGTGGGCATCGTCTCGCTGCTGCTCTGGACGCTGGTGCTGATCGTCACGGTCAAATACGTGCTTCTGGTCATGCGCGCCGACAACCGGGGCGAGGGCGGCACGTTGTCGCTGGTGGCACTTGTGCAGCAGGCGCTGAAGCGGCGTCCGGGCTGGCTGATTGCGATCGGCGTGGTGGGGATTTCGCTGTTCTTTGGTGATGCGATGATCACCCCGGCGATGTCGGTTCTGTCTGCGGTGGAAGGCATGGCCATCGTGGCCCCAAGCTTCGCGCCCTATGTCGTGCCCGCCACCCTTGGCATCATCATCGGCCTGTTCCTGTTTCAGGCGCAGGGAACCGAGCGTGTTTCCATCCTGTTCGGGCCGATCATGGTCGTCTGGTTCCTGACCATGGCGGCCTTGGGTCTGTACCATCTGGGCGACAATTCGGAAATCCTGATCGCTTTGAACCCGCTGCACGCCTTCCAGTTTCTCGGGCGGCACGGGCTTGGGTCCTTCCTCGTGCTCGGCTCGGTCTTTCTGGCCGTCACGGGGGGAGAGGCGCTTTATGCGGATATGGGCCACTTCGGTCGCCGCCCGATCCGCATTGCCTGGGCCGTTCTGGTGTTTCCGGCGCTGGCGATCAGCTATCTGGGACAGGGCGCCTTCGTGCTGAACCACCCCGAGTCGGTGACCGATCCCTTCTTCCTGATGGCCCCGCCTAGCCTCTTGCTGCCGCTGGTCGTGCTGGCCACTGCCGCTACCGTGATCGCCTCGCAGGCTGTGATTTCCGGTGCCTTCTCGATGATGCAGCAGGCCGTGCAAATGGGCCTTCTGCCGCGCCTGGAGATCCGGCACACCTCGGAAACCCAGCACGGGCAGATTTACATGCCCAAGGTCAATGCCATTCTGCTGGCGGCGGTGATCTGCCTGGTGATCGCGTTCGGCTCCTCGACGCGCCTCGCGTCGGCCTATGGCATCGCGGTGACGGGGGATATGGTGATCACCTCGATCCTGGCCTTCGTGCTGTTCAGCCGGGCGTGGAAATGGCCCCTGCCGGTTGTGATCGCGGTGGTTGCGCCGATCTTGACGGTGGAACTGATGTTCCTTGCCGCCAACATGACCAAGCTGCATGATGGCGGCTATGTCCCGGTGGCCATTGCCACCTCAATGTGCATCCTGATCTGGTCGTGGGTGCGTGGGACGCGGCACGTCAAGCAGAAGGCGGCGGATTCGGCAATCTCGCTGACCAAGCTGATCGCCATGCTGGACAAGTCAAAGCC
>CANBRQ010000150.1 GCA_947371955.1 Paracoccaceae bacterium
GAAGGTCGTTGCCCAAATCGCCCAGCAGCGTATCGTCGCCGCCTTCGCCGCCCAGATTGTCGTTGCCTTCACCCCCATCGAGATAGTCGTTGCCCGCGCCGCCCGACAAGCCGTCGTCACCAGAAAGGGCGATCAGCGTATCATTGCCCTCGTCACCCGAGAGGAAGTCCGTGCCGGTGCCGCCGGTCAGACTGTCATTGCCCTCCTGACCGGACAGTTGGCCGTCGCCATCGCCGCCGGCGATGGTGTCATTTCCCGTGCCGCCACTGATGAAATCGCCACCGTCGCCGCCGTACAGCTTGTCCGCCCCGTCGCCCCCGTCGATCGTGTCCCCGCCGAAGCCGCCATCGACCGAATCATTGCCATCGCCACCAAACAGCCCGTCAAAGCCATCGCCACCGGTCAGGGTGTCATTGTCGGCCCCGCCATACAACGTGTCGGCACCATCGCCGCCGGTCAGCGCATCCGCACCCGCAAAGCCGAAGATCGTGTCATCGCCCGCCCCGCCGGTGATGGCGTTGGGCTGGTCATCGCCCAGGATGACCCGGAAGGTCTGGTCGATGAAATCGGCAAGCCCGATGCTGCCCACGCCCTGCAGGCGCAGCGCGGCATCGCCCGAGTCAAACTCCAGATTGTCATTCACATCGACATAAAGCGTGGCCCCGCCCGCATCGGCGTTCCACCAGACCTGCGCAAAGCCGGACCCAAGTTCCGCTCCCGTTCGCCCATCGCCGGTGCGGATGAACTGGTCCCCCAGAGTGCCGGTGAAGGTGCCGTCCAACTGGCCAAGGAAGGCAAGGATGCGGCCATCGAACTGACCAAGCGTCACCGGACTGACCGAGCCTGTGCCAAGCGTGATCCGGTCGCCCTCGGCCCGGTGGAAATCGGTGACGATGTCGGTCTGCCCGCCGTTGGACTCGGCCGATGAATAGACCGCGAAAAGGTCGGCATAGTGGTCCGCCGGATTGGCGCTGGAGATATCGCCGGTCAGCGTGTCAACGCCAGTGCCACCGCTTAGCGTGTCGCTGCCCTGCTCGCCCTGCAACAGATCGTTGCCAGAGCCGCCGTCCATCGTATCCGCCCCAGTGCCGCCCTTCAGGGTGTCGTCCCCGGCGTCCCCGCTGAGCACATCGTTGTCGGCCTGGCCAGACAGGCTGTCATTGCCGTCGCCGCCTGACAGAAGGTCGATTCCCGCGCCGCCGGTCAGCGTGTCATCGCCCTCTTCACCGCTCAACTGGTCGGCGTCGTTGCCGCCGTCAAGGCTGTCATTCCCGATCCCGCCATAAAGGACATCGGCCCCCGTGCCGCCAAAAAGCTGATCCGCCCCGTCACCGCCAACCAGATTGTCCTCGTCCGCCCCACCTTCAAGCTGGTCACTGCCAAGCCCGCCGTACAGCGTGTCCGAGCCGCCATTGCCCTGCAGCGTGTCATTGCCCCCGATGCCATAGTCAGTGTTGCCAAGCGCCGAGCCGACATGCAGGTCATCGCCGCCGGTGCCGCGCCAGACCACGAAGTTGTCGACAAAATCACCCTCCACCAGATCGGCACCGGGCGCCAAGGTCAGGCGGATCAGGAAATCCTGCTCGCTGAACTGGCCGTCGTCGTTGGAATCAACCCAGATCTCCACCCCCGACCAGCCGCCATAGGTGGCTCGGTGCCAGTTGATGTCGGCCAGCCCGTCGCCGATGAACTCTGCCGCGATATTGCCCGTGCCGGTGTCGGTGACGTCATCATAGCTGAAATCGGCTGCCGTGGCGTTGAAGACGACGGGCAGGGTCGACAGGAACCCGGGCAGGTCGATCTGGTCCCCTTCGGCGGCACCGATGCCCTCGAAATCGGTGATGTAGTCGATGGCCGAGGGTGCGGATTCGGTGCGCGGAATGCCGGGGGCGAAGCCGAACACATCCTGCCCGCTGCCGCCCGTCAGCGTATCCGCGCCAAGGCCGCCAAGGATCGTGTCATTGCCAGCGCCACCCACGACGGTATCCGCACCGTCGCCGGCCAGAAGCTGGTCTGCCCCGCCACCGCCCGTCAGCGCATCTGCCCCATTGCCGCCGATCAGCGTTACGGCCTGACCAACCACCGCCGCAGCCGACACCGTCACGGAATTGCCCTGCCCGACAGCCGAGGCGTCCAGCGTGAAGGCGTCCACGCTGGTGACCGCCTCGTTGCTCAGCGTCAGGGACAGGTTGCCGCCGCCCTGGAACTGCACATGCTCCACCCCGGTCAGGGTTGTGGCGGTGAGCGTGGTGGAAACGGTGCCGTGCAGCAGAAGCGTGTCATCCGCCCCGTTGCCACCATTGACCGTATCCAGCCCGGTGAACTGGTCGCCAAGGTCCAGCACATCATTGCCCGCACCGCCCGAGACCAGATCGTTCCCACCCCGGCTGGCATCCAGATAATCGCCAAGATTTGAACCCGTCAGCGTGCTGCTGCCCACGCTTTGATCAAACAGCGCGAGGCTTCCATTCAGAAACGAGAAGTTGCCGGACAAGAGGCCTGACTGGGCTATATTAGTCAATAAAACCGACAACCCGTTGCATGAGACAAGAAGATCAGAGCCTTGGACCGCGAAGCTCAGTTGCGCGGCTGTCAGGGAATTGTCAAACTCCAGGACAAGGCTGCTTGACCAGGCCAGGGTCGTACCAGAGGCCGCAACGAAATTAACAGTCGGCATTTCCTGGACTCCCCAGAGAATTCAAATCTAAATTAAGCCGGACTGTGTCATGGTGACAATTCAACGGTCAAGCAACCCAGAGTTGCATGTTGGTATGTCAAGAACCTATCACGAAAAGTTGTTAATGATGAATACGGCCCTTTGGCGGAATTGGCCGTTGGTTTCGTCACCCCAATCGCGCAGTACGAGGCTGGCGGGGGCGCCGATAGCCAATCGCCTTTACAGATAGCGCTTGAACGCCAAGGCGGTCAGGCAGACGGCCCAGCCCAAAATGGCAACCCGCACATAAGCCGCAGGCAGGCGTCTGGCGACACGGATGGCGATATAGCCGCCCGCGATGGCGCCCGACATCATGATCAGCGACGGCACCCAGCGGATGAGGCCGGAGCCTATGAAGATCGCGATCGCCACAAGGCTCGACAGGCTGGTGGTGATGTTGCGGATTGAATTGCCTTGGTGGATCGTCATCGTGGAAAACACGCCGTAGATGGCGAACAGGATGATCCCCATGCCAAGGCCGAAATAACCGGCATAGATGTAGACGCAGAACTCCAGCGTCAATTGCAGCCATATCCAGTTGTCGCGATTGAAGGCCGGATAGGCCTCGACCGCCGCCTTGATGCGCGGGCCGATGGCGAACGTGGTGGTGGCAAACAGCAACAGCCACGGGATCGCAGATTGGAACGAGGCTTGCCCGGTATGGGTCAGGATCAACGACCCGATCAGCCCACCAATCGCCGACAAGGCCAGCCTAAGCCCAAGGTTCTTTTGCATCGTCGCCAGTTCCCGGCGGTAGACCCAAGTGCCCACGATATTGGCCGGCAGCACGGCCACGAAGTTGGAGGCGTTGGCCTCTACCTCTGTCATGCCCGCCGCAAGGAGCAGAGGGAAGGTCATGAACCCGGCCCCGCCCGCGATGACGTTGATCACCCCAGCCAGAACGCCGCCCGCAAACAGCAGGATCGCTTCGTGCAGCGCCATGTCGCCCCCTTGATGCGCGGGCACCATGGGACTGCGGCGGGCCGGGCGCAACCCCCGGGCCTTTGCAAAGGGCGCCGAAGCAGGTCTACTGCGCCCCAACCGCAGCGATTCCCGAGAGTGAAATGGACAGTACTGAACTTCTCCGCCAGGCCCCGTTTTCGCTGGATGACGCGGCCGTTGATTGGGTCAAGGCGACCAAGGCTGCTTTGAGCGATGCCGAGAAGGTGGGCCAGTTGTTCGTCTTTCACTCGATGGGCAAGGACCCCGAGGAATTGGCGCGGCTGGCAAGGTTGAAGCCTGCGGGGATCACCCGGAACTTCTCGCCCGATCTGGACTATGAGGCAGCGTTTATTGACGCGATGCAGGCGGCGGCCTCGGTCCCGATGTTTGTTTCGGCGGACCTTGAGGGCAGCCGGATGTCCTTGGCGGTGGGGACCGAGGTGCCCAACCCCTTGGCGCTGGCAGCGGTGGATGATGTGCAGGCGTCCCGCACCGTTTCGCGCATCATGGCCGAAGAGGCGCGGGCGATCGGGATCAACTGGTCATTTACCCCGGTGATCGACATCAACCACGCCTTCCGGTCTGCGATTGTGGCGACGCGGGGGTTTGGATCGTCGGTTGAGGTGATCGAACGGCAAGCTTTGGCGCAGATTGCCGAATTTCAGGCGGCAGGTGTCGCCGCCACCGTCAAGCACTGGCCCGGCGAGGGCTATGACGACCGCGATCAGCATCTGGTGACGACGATCAACCCCTTGTCGAAGCCGGACTGGGAGGCCACCTTTGGCCGCCTGTACCGCGCGGCCATTGCCCAAGGGGTGATGTCGGTGATGTCGGCCCATATCGCCCTGCCCTCTTACATTTTGGCGCAGAACCCCGATGCCGGGGTGGAGGCCTATCGGCCCGCCGCTGTTTCCAAGGCGCTGAACCTTGACCTGTTGCGCGGCGAGTTGGGCTTTAACGGGCTGATCGTGTCGGATGCGACGCCGATGGCGGGTTTTGGCGCATGGGCACCGCGCAGCGAGATGCTGCCGGAAGTTATCGAGAACGGCTGCGACATCATCCTGTTCTCTCGTGATGCCGAGGCCGATGTGGCCTTGATCACCGCCGCCGTGGCGGATGGGCGGATCAGTTCGGAACGGCTGGATCAGGCACTGACGCGGATTCTGGGGCTGAAGGCTTGGGCCGGGCTGCACAAGGGCGCGGAGAAGGTCAACCGCGCGGCCTTGGCGCGGCCCGAAAGCAAGGCGCAGGCTTTGGCCGTAACGCAGCGCGCGCCGACCCTGGTCAAGGATGTCAAGGGCCTGCTGCCGCTTTCCGTGGCGAAACACAAGCGGGTGCTTGTGGTGACCTCGGGCATCATCGTGCCCTTCTTCCCGCAGCCGATCCCGTTTGATCTGCCGGAGATGCTGAAGGCCGAGGGGTTTGAGGTGACGCTGCATACGCCGGGCATGGTGCCGAAGGCGCAGGATTACGACCTGATGCTCTATCTTTTCGGCGAGGAAACCCTGCTGACCCGGGGCCGGATCTTCCTTGACTGGCTGAAGATCACCGGCAACTTCGGCGCGGCAATGGTGCGGCATTGGCATGAGATTCCGACGCTGATGGTGTCATTCGGCTACCCTTACTACCTGTATGACGCCCCGCGCGCGCCGGCGTATGTGAACGCCTATGCCACGATGCCCTCGATGCAGGCGGCGGTGCTGGAGTGTCTGATGGGCCGGGCGAAGTGGAACCCGGGCAGCCCGGTCGATGCCTTCTGCGGGCTGCCAGATGCGCGGTACTGACGCTATGAAGAGCAGGGTCAGACGCAGCTACGCCGGTCTGGCCGAAACCTAGCCTGTCACGCCAGCGCCCAGTCCAGAATGGCGCGCAGGCGGATGGCGCCATAGGCAGCGTTGACATGGGAATGGTCCACCGGATTGGTCCCGCTGATCCTGACATAGCCACGCGAAAATTCGGCCTTGGTGAAGCCTTGATCCGTCAGGCAAGCGGCAGGCGGGGCGAAATGGGTGGCCCCGCGCGCGGCACAGGCCTGCGCGATCTCGGCATCGGCCAGGGCCATTGCTTCGGCCATGCCATGCGGAAACTGCGCGATGGTCTGGAACCATGGGTTGGCGGAAGGGTCGGTCAGGATCGCTTCGTTGCGTCGGGGTGATGGGCTGACGCCGACCTTGCATAGTTTCACGAAGTCGGGGAGCAGAGCGTGCGGAAACTCCTGCGGGGCAAGCGCCAGCGCAAGACAAAACGCCCGATAGGCCGAGTCCGAAAGATGCGGCCATGGCACTTCAGGCTCGCGCAGGCCATCGACCCGATAGCTGCCCAAGAGCCGCAGAAGCGGGAACTGCCCGAAGTTCAGGCCGCAAATCAGGACATGGCTGAAATCCGATATCCTTTGCAGCAATTTGCCGCTGACCGCGCGCGCCAGTGCCACCTGTTGCGGGGAACGCGTGTTTTCATGGTGCAGGCCAAAGACGCCGCCTGCATTCAGAGTGAAATAGGGAAACTCGGTCGAATTCGCGGCGAGGAATTCAACCTCCAGCCCGGCGGGACGGTCGGTCATCGTCTCCCACCCGGCTTTCAGTGCCGCGACATGCGAGGTTCCGGTGATCAGAAGCCGCCTCACTTGCGCATCGCCTCGATCAGGGCTTCTTCGCAGACCACCTCATTGTCCTGACCAAGGTCACCGTCCGGCACGGCTTCACGTGGCGGCAAGGCACCTTCGCCCTCGGGGTCGGGAAGGCCATTCGCCCGCAGGAACATCGACATGGCCGTTGCCACACCGCGCTTGGAAACCGAACGCTTGTTCGCTTCGAAATACTGACCCTTTGCATTGGTTGAGGTGATGACCTCGTACGAGGGGAAATAGTCGATATCGGGGAAAAAGGTGGAAAGCTGGCCACAGACGGCGCGCAGGACCGCTTTTGAATAGGCTGTCGCAACCTCGACATGCTTGCCACTGGCGGTGGCCGTCAGAGGCACGGGCGACACCGTGATCACAAAACGCACCGGCGGCGCCTTTGCGGCCCGTTTCAGATCAATCAGCTTTTTGCGGAAGGCGCGGAAATCGTTGATGACTTCAAGGAAGGTATAGTTCTTGAAAGCATGGACATTGCTATCATAGGTGCCGGCCAGCGTACCCGGCGCGGTGGGATAGACGGTGCCTGTTTCGCGGTCAATCCATGCCTCGGTCAGGCCGAAAGTGAAGACAAAGATCTGGGCCGACAGAAAGGCTTCCAGCACGGCGGCAAGGTGTTCGGCGCGGTGCCTGCGCACCAGGTCTGCCGTCGCAAAGCCCTCGGGTTCAATATTGGGGCGGAACGCGTCGTAAAAGCGCCCGTTCTTTTCCCAGATGGGTTCGGCCGGGGTGAAACTGCCGGTCGCCTCGTCCAGGAGCTGCATCAGATGACGGGCGGTGTAGATATTGCCATAGCGGGCCGAATAGAGCCCAAAGCCAAACCGCGCGAGCACGTCATCGGGCAGGCCCTTGGGCCCGGGTTCCTTGTCCACCACATTGCAGCCTGCGCCGCGCAGGTGGCGGCCAATGTGCTGGGCAAAGCACGACCCCGCCGTGACGATGGCGGATTTCCGGCGGATCGCGAATTTGGGCACATAGAGCGGGCCGGGATCAAGGGAGGACCGCTCTCCGACTGCGGTGCGCCAGAAGGCGGTGTCGGGCAAATTGTCATAGGGCGATGTCATCCGGCCTCACCGATTTCATCCAATGGACCGCACTAAACCACCGATCCGAAACGCTCGCCATACGTAATTTGACCGAGGTATCAGACGGAAACTTTTGGCCCGCAGCCTGTTGGGTGATCTTTGCCCGACTTGCTCGTAGGGCAGCGGCGCCTCGACTTGCATGACCGCCTATGCCACGATGAGCTTCGTGCAGACGGCTATGGTGGGATATCCGATGGGGCGAACCGCGTGCAATGCCAAAAGCCCGGTCGATCTCTTCTGCGGGTGGCCGGATGCCCGGGGCTGATCTGGCGCTGGGGCACGGAAGGGTGTTGTGGGACTTCAACGCCGTGCCGCAGAAGCCTGCGCCGGCGGATCTGATGATCGTGATGGGCACCGATGACCTTGGCGTCCCTGCAACAGCGGCGCAAGTGGCGCGGGATCATGGGTTTCGGGCCGTGGTTGCAACTGGCGGCGTGCGGCACGACCGATCCTCGCGCGGGGCGGCTTTTGGCGGCACGGAAGCCGAGGTGTTTCAGGCCGAAATGCGTAGGCTCGACTGCCCCTGCCCCGTTCTGCTGGAGGATGAGGCCCGCAACACCGGCGAGAACATCACCCGCACCCGCGCCCTGCTGCAGCGCCGTGGGATTGCGGTGACGACCGGGCTACTGGTCCATACGCCGGGCATGCAGCGCCGTGCGCTGGCGACCGCACAGCAGCAATGGCCAGAGGTGCGCTGGCGGGTCACAGGGCAGCGGATCAGCTATGACGCCTATCTGCAAGATCTTGATCAGGAACGCTTTCTGCGACAATTGACGGGCGACAGTTACCGGTTGCTGCTGTATCCCAAGCTTGGCTATCAGGTCGCGATTGCAGTGCCCGAGCCGGTTCAGGCCAGCATCCGGGCACTTGCGGCCCTGGGCTTCCTGACCCGCCCCGCTATTGCCACACCGGTCGAAGTCTGGCCCGGAACAGGGTTCTGAGACCAAGTCCAAACGTCCAATCCAGAATACGCCGCTCGCAAAACGCACCATAGTCACCGTGCACCGGCGCCGGCGCCGCAGGCTCGCGCGTGCGGCTACCGACGGCCCTGCGGATGCCTTCGAAGTTGGACCGTACGCGCGCCAGCAGGCGCAACAGGCTGGAATTGTTCAGCGCATTGCACACCCTCACAACTCGGATGCGATTGGCGACCCGGCGCGTCAGCATGCCCCTGAAGCCCCGCGCCAAATCTGGCTGGCTGACCGGAGCGAGGCCTTCGGCTTGCCGGCCGCCCGGTTGGGTGCCGCGTCCTTCAGGCCAAGGCCCATTCGATGATCGGCCCAAGACAGAGCGCGCCATAGGCCTCGTTCATGTGTTCATAATCCGGCAGACCGGTCGCCGTCGGCAAAGTGATGTCGCGGGAGAATTCGGCCCGCGTCAGTCCCGAGGCGGCGAGGCTTTCGACTGGCACGGCAAAGAGCTTGGCCCCCTTTTCGGCAATGGCACCTTGCAGCGCGGTCTCGGTCAGGGCCAGCGCCTCGGGTACGCCGGTGGGGTCTTGTGCGATGGCCTTCAGGTAGGGCGACACCTCTGGGTCGTCCAGAATCCGCTCGCTGAGGCGGGGGGCGAGAAACAGGCCGACCTTGCACCACGGCTTGAAACTGTCGATCCGCGCCAAGGGCAGGCGTTGCAGCGCGATGGCCTGCGAGAAGGCCAGATAGGCCTGCTGAGACAGGCGCGGCAGGCCTGCGGGGCTTTCGCGGATCAGATCAACCCGGTGATCCGCCAGCATCCGCAGGATCATGCTGGTGCCAGAAAAGCTGCCCGCCACCAGAACATGGCTGTAGTTGCGCAAGTCGCAGGACAGCGCCCCGTCGATCTTGCGATACTCCGGCAGGTTCAGCGTCGCCAGAATGCTTTCATCCGTAATCCCGAAGCGCCCCTCGGGGGACACGCCCATATGCGCGAAATGCTTGGCGCCGATGTTGAGGAAATCCACCTCCAGCCCTTCGGGGCGGACGGACAAGGCGTTCCAGGCTGCCCGCAGCACGCCGCCATGCGAGTTGCCTGTGATCAGCAGTTTTCTCACTGTCGCACCGCCCCGCTCAAAGCAATGCTGCAGCCGGTCCCGTGCCGCGTTGACCGGCCCGTCACGCGCGCACCCAGTCCAGAATCGGCCCAAGACAAAGCGCGCCATAATCTGCGTTCATGTGGCCGTTTTGAGGTGTGGCGCCCGAAGGGATCAGGATCGGGGCCTGCGAATAACTCTCCAGCGTCAGGCCAGACGCAGCGAGGCTCGCCTCCGGCATTGGAAACAGGGTGGCACCTTCTGCCGTTATCCTGCGGTCCAGCGCGGTTTCGGTCAGGGCGAGTGCGGCGCGGATGCCCGTCGTGTCTTCGCCAAGGGCCTTGTAGAACGGGTCTCTGACGCGCGCGACCAAAGCCCCGTGGCTGGGACGCGGGGCCAGGGAAAGGGCCACCTTGCACCACGGGGAAAGCGCTGCGATGCGCTCCACCGGCATGTGGTTCATCGCAATGGCCAGCGAAAACGCCAGATAGGCCGCCTGAGACAAGCGGGGCCGGTTCAGGGGCGCCTCGCGGATGTCGTCGACCCGATGTGCCGCCAGCAGGCGCAAGATGTCGTTGGTCCGCAGGCACCCGGCAATCAGCACATGGCTGTAGTCAGGCAGATTTCGAACGATGGCGCCATTGATCTGGTGCAACATCGGGACCAGCGCAGAAGGGACAAGGCTTTCATCCACAAGCCCATACCGCCCATCGGGCGTGGTGTGAAACTGCGCGAAGTATTCAGCGGTGATGTTGAGGAAATCAACCTCAACCCCAGCGGGCCGCTCCGGCATGGCATTCCAAGCTACCCGCATCGCCCCGGCGTGCGAGTTTCCGGTGATCAAAAGACGCCTCACTTCTGGAAACCCTCAAGCAACGCCTCCTCGCAGGCCAGATCGGTTTCGGCATCCTCTTCGGTCTCGGCCGTGGCAGTCGGGCGCCGCTCATCAAACCCATGTGCGCGCAGGAACATCGACATGGCGGCGTTGACACCTTCCTTCGTGACCGTACGTTTGTTCGTTTCGAAATAGACGCCACGGTTGTTGGCAGAGGTGATGATTTCGTAGGACGGGAAATAGTCCACGTTGGGGAAGCTTGCCGCCAGTTCGCCGCAGACAGCTCGCAAGATGGCCTTGGAATGGGCCGTCGCCACCTCGACATGCTGGCCCGAGGCGGTGGCGGTCAGCGGCACCGGCGAGACGGTGATGACAAAGCGCATTCCACTTGGCTTC
>CANBRQ010000151.1 GCA_947371955.1 Paracoccaceae bacterium
CTGGACGACCGCGTGCCGGTTCTGCCCGGCTATTACGACCGCAAAGCCCATTGGCCACAATCCAGCCTTGATCGCCGAACGTCCCTGCTGGCACGCTCCACCGCCTGATCGCGCTCCGGTGCCATGGGCCAATGGCCCATCCTACCCAAGGCAGGTGCTGCGACCTTGGCTGGCCTTCGCCTCCGGCGGGAGTATTTGGGCAAGGAGCAATTGGGAGCCCGGGGTAGGATGGGCCATCGGCCCATGCTGCATCCTCAGTCTGGCGCCTGCCCGGCCAGACGGTCCGGCGGCCGCTTGCAGGATCGGCAATCTACCCCTGTGCCCTCACAATCCCCAATACCACCTAGCCAGCCCTGCCAACTTGGGCTAGGCTCAGCCTTGATCCGGGATCAACCCGGACATATCGGCAGTCAGGCAAGCAGGCGATCCATGACAGAAATGGTTTACGGCTCGATGCCCTCGCGGGCGCGGGAGCCGGTTCTTCCACGCTGGTGGCGTACAATCGACAAATGGACCCTCACCGCCATCCTGGCGCTGATGGGCATCGGCATGCTTCTGGGCCTTGCCGCCTCGGTCCCGCTCGCCTCGCGCAACGGCTTGCCGCCCTTCTACTATGTCCAGCGCGAGGCCTTCTTCGGCGCCCTCGCCCTTGCCACCCTGCTTGGCTTTTCCATGCTGTCGCCGGATGCCATCCGCCGCATCGGCGTTCTGGGATTTGGCCTGGCCTTCGTCGCCCTGATCTGCCTGCCCGTCGTCGGCACCGACTTTGGCAAGGGTGCCATCCGCTGGTACTCGCTGGGCTTCATCTCCTTCCAGCCGTCCGAGTTCCTGAAACCCGGCTTCATGATCGTCACCGCCTGGCTGATGGCCGCCTCGATGGAGTTGAACGGCCCACCCGGCAAGCTCTTCTCCTTCACGCTGCTGGTCGTCATCGTGGGCTTTCTGGCCACCCAGCCCGATTTCGGCCAGACCATGCTGGTGATCTTCGGCTGGGGCGTGATCTACTTCGTTGCGGGTGCCCGCATGACGCTGATCGCTGTCATCCTTGGCCTGATCGGTTTTGCCGGCAACTTCGCCTACTACCACTCGCAGCACTTCGCCCGCCGGATCGACGGCTACCTCAACGCCGATGTCGACCCGCGCTCCCAGATCGGCTACGCCACCAACGCCATCCAGGAGGGCGGCTTCTTCGGCGTCGGCGTCGGCAACGGTCAGGTCAAATGGACCCTGCCTGACGCCCATACCGACTTCATCATCGCCGTCGCCGCCGAGGAATACGGCCTCATCCTCGTCCTCGTCATCATCGGCCTTTACTGCACCATCGTCATGCGCAGCCTGTTGCGCCTGCAACGGGAACGCGACCCCTTTGTGCGCCTCGCCGGCACCGGCCTTGCCTGCATCTTCGGCGTGCAAGCCATGATCAACATCGGCGTCGCGGTTCGCCTGCTGCCCGCCAAAGGCATGACCCTGCCCTTCGTCAGCTATGGCGGCTCCTCGGTCATCGCGGCAGGCATCACGGTCGGCATGCTGCTGGCGCTGACCCGCACCCGCCCGCAAGGCGAAATCAGCGACCTCTTCAAGCGGAGCCGCTAAGGTGGCAAAAGCCCCCCTCCTTCTCATCGCAGCCGGCGGCACCGGCGGCCACATGTTCCCCGCCCAGGCGCTGGCCGAGGCGATGGTGGCCAAAGGCTGGCGCGTGCGCCTCTCCACCGACGCCCGGGGTGCGCGCTATGCCGGTGGCTTCCCGGCAGAGGTCGAACGTGTCGTCCTCTCCTCCGCCACCTTCGCCAGCGGCGGCCTCCTGTCCCGCCTGACAGTCCCCTTCCGCGTCGCCGGAGGCGTCCTCTCTGCCCTCTGGCAATTCTCCCGTGACAAGCCCGCCGTCGTCGTGGGCTTCGGCGGCTACCCCACCATCCCCGCTCTGACCGCCGCCTATGTCCTCAAACTCCCCCGCATGATCCACGAACAAAACGGCGTGTTGGGCCGGGTCAACCAGATCTTCGCCCCCCGCGTCGACAAGGTCGCCTGCGGCACCTGGCCCACCCGACTGCCCGAGGGCGTGACCGGAGACCCCGTCGGCAACCCCGTCCGACAGTCCGTCCTTGACCGCGCCGGTGCCCCCTATATCCCGCCGGGCGACTACCCGATGAGCGTCGTGGTCATCGGTGGCTCTCAGGGCGCGCGCGTCCTGTCCGACCTTGTCCCTACAGCCCTGTCAGCCCTGCCCGATGCGCTCAAATCCCTCCTCCGCATCGCCCACCAAGCCCGCGCCGAAGATCACGACCGCGTTGTTGCCACCTATGCCGCAGGCGCGCTTGAGGCCGAAGTCCAGCCCTTCTTCACCGACATCCCCCGCCGCCTCTCTGAGGCGCAGCTTGTCATCTCCCGCTCCGGCGCCTCCTCCATCGCCGACATCTCCGTCATCGGCCGTCCCGCCATCCTGATTCCCTATGCGGCCGCCACTGGCGACCACCAGACCGCCAACGCCCGCGGCCTGACCGAAGCGCATGCCGCCATCACCGTTCAAGAATCCGCCCTTGACGCCGCCCGCCTGACGGCAGACATCGCCGCCATCCTGCAAGCCCCCGAAAAGGCCGAGCAGATGGCCGCAGCCGCTTTGGCCCAAGGCCGCCCAGACGCCACCATCCGCCTCGCCTCCCTGGTCGAGGCCCTAGCCGGAACCGCGACATGAACGCTGCCACCAAACTGCCGATGGAACTCGGGCCCATTCATTTCGTAGGCATCGGCGGCATCGGCATGTCCGGCATCGCCGAAGTGCTGATCACCTTGGGCTACACCGTCCAGGGCTCCGACGCCCGCGCCTCCAAGATCACCGACCGCCTCGTCACCCTCGGTGCCACCTTCTTCGAAGGCCAGAACGCCACCAACCTCGGCGAAGCTGCCGTCGTGGTGATTTCCTCGGCCATCAAGAAGGGCAACCCGGAACTCGAAGAAGCCCGCCGCCGCAAGCTGCCGGTCGTCCGCCGCGCCGAGATGCTGGCCGAACTGATGCGCCTCAAATCCAACATCGCCATCGCCGGCACCCACGGCAAGACCACCACCACCACGATGGTCGCCACCCTCCTCGACAAAGGCGGCTTTGACCCCACAGTCATCAACGGCGGCGTCATCCACGCCTACGGCTCAAACGCTCGCGCCGGGGCAGGGGAGTGGATGGTGGTCGAAGCCGACGAAAGCGACGGCTCCTTCAACAAACTCCCCGCCACCATTGCCATCGTCACCAACATCGACCCCGAGCATATGGAGCACTGGCACACCTTCGACGCGCTCCGCAAAGGCTTCCTCGATTTCGTCTCCAACATCCCCTTCTACGGCCTCGCCGTCTGCTGCACCGACCACCCCGAGGTGCAGGCGCTGGTCGGCCGCGTCACCGACCGCCGCGTCGTCACCTTCGGCTTCAACGCCCAAGCCGACGTCCGCGCCATCAACCTGCGGCACGAGGCGGGCAAGACCACCTTCGACGTCCTTCTGCAAAATGAAGACGGCAAGCCCGTCATCGAAAACTGTACCCTGCCGATGCCCGGCGATCACAACGTCTCGAACTCTCTCGCCGCCATCGCCGTCGCCCGCCACCTCGGCATGAAGCGCGAGGAAATCCGCGAGGCCCTGTCCACCTTCGCCGGTGTCAACCGCCGCTTCACCAAGGTGGCCGAAGTCGGTGGCGTCACCATCATCGACGACTACGGCCATCACCCGGTCGAAATCGCCGCCGTCCTCAAGGCTGCAAGACAAGCCACCAAAGGCCGCGTCATCGCCGTCCATCAGCCGCACCGCTACACGCGCCTGCATAACCTCTTCGAAGACTTCTGCACCTGCTTCAACGAAGCCGACGTGGTCGCCATTGCCGACGTCTACGCCGCCGGTGAAGATCCGATCCCCGGCGCCTCACGCGATGACCTCGTCGCCGGCCTCATCGCCCACGGCCACCGCCACGCCCGCGCCCTCTTGGACGAAGCCGACCTGACCCGCCTCGTGAAAGAACAAGCAAGACCCGGAGACCTCGTCGTCTGCCTCGGCGCAGGCAGCATTTCCGCCTGGGCCAACGCGCTGCCCGCCAAACTCGCCTGACGCCACCAGCCTGCCGCCAACACCCGCCCCACCCAAGAATTTTCGCCGAAAATTCTTGGGCCGCCGCGCCAGCTGCCTCCGCCGCCCCCCCCTGCCGCGAAGTCCCCCGCTCCGGCCCATGCAAAACCTCTGGGCTCTGCCGCCTCACAAACGCCCGCGCCCCAAGCGACCTCACCCCTCGCCATGCCGCCTCTTGAATCTTCGCCCGTCCGGCCCGAAAGCCCCCCCAGCACGTATGGCACTGGCCAGCCCGCCAGTCCCCGGTCGGAACAAGATCTGTCCAACCAATTCGCCTCCAAACCCGCGCGCGGTGCAATCCCCACCGAAGCGGGCACGCCGCCCAGCGCAGTCTGACCGGCCCGCGCCCACGGCCATCTGCCAAAGCCCGCACTGCAGCGCCGCATCTCACTCCCGTTCAATCTTCGTCCATCCGGCCTGAAAACGCCCCGCAGCGCGCCGTGCACAGGCTGACCCAGCCGACCCGTGCCCGAGAAAGCTCGGTCGAAGCAACACGTCACCGGACTCGCGCGCAGCACCCTCCTCACGAAAACAAGCGCGCCGCCCAGCACACCCGCCTGACCGGTCCGCGCCCCCGGCCATCTGGCAACACACGCAACGCCACCCCGCTGCACTTTTCCTCCGCCCAATCACAGCCCAAGAATTTTCGCCGAAAATTCTTGGGCCTCCCCCACGCAACCCGCCCTAACCAAAGATTAACAGAATTCGGAAAATCCATTGAGATCATGCGACTGCCCCTGATTGCACGCGTGCAATCCCCACCCTTTCACACGCCAGCCTCAAACCAGCCCCACCAAAGCCACCTTCCTCTGCCACGCTCAGCCTCTCACAGAACCGGAGGCCCCATGACCCCCCTCATCCTCGGCGCCCTCTGGGTGATCGCCGCCGCCATCACCGCCACCCTGCCCATGCGCGCCCAGATGATCCCCGGCCTGACCCTCCTCGGGCTCGCCCCCCTCCTCCTGATCTGGATCGCCGCCACCCACGGCCTCCTCTGGACCGCCGCCGGCACCTTCGCCCTCCTCTCCATGTTCCGCCGCCCGCTGACCTACGTCACCCGCAAACTCCTCCGCCTCCCCCTGCCGCCGATCCCACCCGAGTTCCGCCTCCCCGGCCAGACCCCCTGACATGCTCCCCCTGACCCCCGCCCTCCTCTGGCTGATCACAGCCAACCTGATCGCCATGCTCCCCAGCCGAGACCACCACTGGCGCGCCGCCTACGCCCTCATCGCCATCGGCCTCCCCCTCCTGCTCTGGATCTACGAGGCCCACGGAGCCCGCTGGACCCTCCCCTTCCTCCTCGGAGCCGCGAGCCTCCTCCGCTGGCCCCTCTGGCACCTCTGGCGCCGCCTGAGAGCCACCCTCCCCCGCTAGAACCCTTGCCGGAACGGGAGGGCTGGGCGATAGTTGCGGGATGGATGCAGCCGAGATCATTGACCAGAAGAACCTCGAAGCCTGGCTGAACGCCCGGCCCGAGGCGACACGTCGGCGTGAAGTCTTATGGATATCGACCCGTGCTGCGGAAAGGCTATTTCCGCTATTTGTGTCTTTGAATGAAAGCAAGAGATCGAAGACGCAGTTGGTCTACGAAAAGCACGATTTCGGGGCGCTTCCGGTCTTGCGTGCCTTGCTGACATCTGGCGTTGCGGCTGTTTATCCGGAGGCAAATGTAAGGGCTGCTGCGTTACATGCTGCGTCTCCAGCCGCTGCGGCATCTGCAGCCAGCGCCAGTGCTCTGGCTTCGTCTGCAAGCATCGAAGCAAGCATGGCTGCCCTCGTTGCGAGTGGAAAAGCCTATGATGTGCGGAATGCGTTGGAAGTCTCAGACGGCATCGGCGAGAGTGAAATAGCGCAAATTCTGTCTGACGCGCGGGCGATCCAGATAGGTGACGAGTTAACAAGTCATCCGCTGTGGTCTTCTCCGGCCGCGAAATGGTTTGCCGACGCCGACCGCGCCACCCGCATCTTGTGGAGCAAAGATCCTGACAGGATCTGGGACTTCTGGCTGCGCTGGTGGGACGGTCTCCTCTCTGGCCAACCCCTCGACTGGGAATTGCAGCGCCGCGTTGCCCTCATACCGAATGAGATATGGGACGCTGGAGCGTGCAAGGCTGCCGAGGCCATCAGAGAAATAGAACTGGTTTTTGCCGTCGAGCGGACTCCAAACGCAGAAATCCTGTCCGTGAATCCGGCGACAGGACTTGTACGCACCGACCCAGTGTCACACCTGCGGGCCGATCATCTCGAAGACATCGTCGACACGTTGACCGATGCATCCCATGTCTTCGACGATCACGGCGGACCGAATGGTCCTTATGCCACTTTCGGGGAAGAGTGCAAAATCCTTCAAGATGGCAGCACTCGCTATCACCAGCGTCCCATCATGCTGCTGCGGATTTGCCGACGTGTCGTCGAACGTGTGAAAGTCAAAGAGGCAAACGGAGATTGTCCAAAGAACGATCCACTTGTCGCAGATTTCGCCAGTTCAGTTGCTGGGGCTGCGGGCGATCTGATGGCGTTTGACCCCGACGTGCGCGAAGCCGAGACGGCGCGCGCCCAAGCCAACGCTGCTCCGCTCGCACGCGAAACTGGCACTGCCCTCATTTTGGCGGCAGATCAGAGCGCCACGATAGCTGAGGGCGACTTGCAAGACGAACTGCCCGGCGATGCGCGCACCGCAGTTGCAGACCCAACATCTACAGAGGGGAAGATGGCGCTCTACGCCACAAAGAGCCGCTTGCTGCGGGTTCTTGCCATCGTAAAGAAGGCAAAGCCCGCGGTGGACCATCTGGAGCGTTACCCGCTGGTCTACGGCTCTATCCTCGCGGTGATCTTGTTCTTGTTGGCCTGATCCCACCAAACCTTAACAACCCCCTCGTCTTCCGCGCGTAGAGACGGAAGGAAGACATAGGGAAGACGCCGGCAAGACCGCCCATTTCGCCGCTTGCCGCCAATCCTTACCCCACCGTGCGGAGACTTGCATGGGCGCTTGGGGGCGGCTAGCAAGGCGGGATGAGCACGCTTCCCAACCCCCGTGGCACCCTGACTGCGAACCGGTCTTTGGCGGACCTGACCTGGCTTCGGGTCGGAGGGCCGGCGGATTATCTCTTTCAGCCGGCGGATGAGCCGGATCTTGCGGAATTTTTGGGCGCTCTGGATGCCTCCATCCAAGTTTTTCCGATGGGGGTGGGGTCGAACCTGATTGTGCGGGATGGCGGGGTGCGGGCGGTGGTTGTGCGGCTCGGGCGGAATTTCAATTCCATTGAAATTCAAGGGGATAGGGTCATTGCCGGGGCGGCGGCGCTGGATGCGCATGTGGCGCGGCGGGCGGCGGAGGCGGGGCTGGACCTGACCTTTCTGCGCACCATTCCGGGCTCGATTGGCGGGGCGGTTCGGATGAATGCAGGGTGTTATGGGTCCTATGTGAAGGACCATCTGCTGGAAATCCGCGCGGTCACAAGGGCAGGGGAGGTCGTCACGATCCCGGCGGAGGACCTGAAGCTGGCCTATCGGCAATCCGCACTGCCAGACGGTCACGTGATCACCCAAGCGGTTTTCCGCGCAACATATGGGGACCCAGCGGCGCTGGAAGCCAAGATGTTGGAACAGATTGCCAAGCGCGATGCCTCGCAGCCCACCAAAGACCGCTCGGCGGGCTCTACGTTTCGCAACCCCATCGGCCATTCCTCGACCGGCAAGGCGGATGATACCCACGACCTCAAGGCCTGGAAGGTCATTGATGATGCAGGCATGCGGGGCGCCAGGATCGGCGGGGCGCAGATGTCGACCATGCATTCCAACTTCCTGATCAACGCTGGTGGCGCTTCTGCCGCGGATCTGGAAAATCTTGGGGAGGAGGTGCGAAAAAGGGTTTTCGAAAACGCCGGGATCACGCTAGAGTGGGAAATCATGCGCGTCGGCGAACCGGCGGCAAAATAACAATAAAACCGGCCTTAAGTCCGGGTGAGGCAGTGAATGGTGGGCAAGTCTGCACAAGCAGGCTCCCGCGTGGCGGTACTGATGGGTGGGCTTTCCGCAGAACGGGAGGTTTCGCTTTCGTCGGGGCATGAATGTGCCAAAGCCTTGCGGGTGGCAGGTTATGACGTGGTCGAGCTTGATGCTGGCCGCGACCTTGCCGCACGTCTGGCCGAGAGCAATCCTGTTTGCGTTTTCAATGCCTTGCATGGTCGCTGGGGTGAGGACGGCTGCGTTCAGGGGATGCTGGAGTGGTTGGCAATCCCTTACACCCATTCCGGCGTTCTGGCCTCGGCGCTGGCGATGGACAAGTCGGCGGCCAAGGCGGCCTATGTGGCTGCGGGTTTGCCTGTCGTCCAATCCGTCTTGGCGACGCGGGATGAGGTGGCCTCGGCCCATGTCCTGCCGCCGCCTTACGTGGTGAAACCGAACAACGAGGGGTCCTCGGTTGGCGTCTACATCGTGCGGGAAGGCGCCAATGCGCCCCGGCTGGCCGAGACGATGCCGCAGACCGTGATGGTGGAAACCTATGCGCCGGGGCGGGAGTTGACGGTGGCGGTCTTGGGCGACCGGGCGCTGACGGTGACGGATATCATCACCGAGGGCTGGTATGACTATGACGCCAAGTACAAGACCGGCGGCAGCAGGCATGAAGTGCCGGCGGCCATTCCGGCTGAAATTTCAGAGGCTTGCCTTGACTATGCTCTGCGCGCCCACAAGGCCTTGGGCTGCCGTGGCCTGAGCCGTACGGACTTTCGCTGGGATGAAACCCGGGGGCTTGCGGGCCTGATCCTGCTCGAGACCAACACCCAGCCCGGAATGACGCCGACCTCATTGGCCCCTGAACAGGCGGCCTATTGCGGGATCAGCTTCCCGGACCTTTGCGCGTGGATCGTGGAGGATGCTTCATGCAATCGCTAGGCCGCGCCATCCCCTTGCGCCGTGATCCCGCGCCCTCGCGGTGGGCCTACCGGATGCACAGGCTGTGGCTGACGCCCTTGTTCCGCGTGACGATGCGGGTGGGGATGCCCGCTTTCTTCCTGACGCTGGCCTTGGGCATCTATCTGTCGGACCCGGTGCGGCGCGAAAGCTTTGCCGGGGTCGTGGTGGCGGCGAAGGATAAGGTGACCGAGCGGCCGATGTTCATGGTGAACCTGCTGTCAATCGAGGGGGCCTCGCCCGAATTGGCCGATGCGGTGCGCCAGAAGCTGGACCTGCAGCTTCCGCAATCCTCGCTGGCGCTGGATCTGGATTCCGTCCGGGTTCAGGCGGAAAAGCTGGATGCGGTGGCGCATGCCGTGGTTTGGCTTGGCGCGGGCAACGTGCTGCAGGTCACCATCACCGAGCGGCAGCCGGCATGGGTCTGGCGCACGGGACAGGGTCTGATGCTGCTGGATGCCGAGGGCCACCGGATTGCCGGGCTTGCCACACGGGGCGACCGGGCCGACCTGCCTTTGGTCGCCGGAGAAGGCGCTGACACGGCGGTCAAGGAAGCCACCGCCATCCTGCACGCGGCCCAGCCGCTGGCCTCTCGCATCCGCGGCATGATCCGCATCAGCGACCGCCGCTGGGATCTGATGCTTGATCGCGACCAGCGTATTCTTCTACCCGCCGATGGCCCGGTGGCCGCTTTCGAGGGCCTGCTGGCGCTCGACAAGGCGGAAAACATCCTCGCCCGCGACCTCGTTGCCGTTGACTTGCGCAATCCGCAGCGTCCGGTTCTTCGCCTTGCCCAGACCGCTTTGGACGCCCTACGCCAGTCGCAGGGCCTTGTTGTTCCCACGGAGTCAAAGACATGACCGATCTTTACCAGTCGCAACGTGCCATGCGGAACATGCGCAAAGCTGCCCTGCAACGGGGGGTGATTGCCATTCTTGATGTGGGGACGTCCAAGATCGCCTGCCTGATCCTGCGCTTTGACGGGCTGGAAGAGGGAGTGGAGCCGGATGGCGTAGGCTCGATGGCCGGGCAGTCGGATTTCCGGGTGATCGGGGCGGCCACGACAAAATCGCGCGGGGTCCGCTTTGGCGAAATCAGCGCCATGAATGAAACCGAACGGGCGATCCGCACCGCCGTGCAGGCCGCACAGAAGATGGCCAACGTGCGGGTGGATCACGTGATCGCCTGCTTCTCGGGTGGGGAACCCCGCAGCTATGGGTTGGCCGGAGAAATCGAACTGCATGACACGGTCGTGAAGGAAAACGACGTGGCCCGCGTGCTGTCGGCTTGTGACGTGCCCGATATTGGCGAGGGGCGCGAGGTGATCCACGCCCAACCGGTCAACTTCGCCCTGGATCATCGGACAGGTCTGGGGGACCCGCGCGAGCAGATCGGCAATCGGCTGGCTTGCGACATGCATTTGCTGACCGTGGACGCGGCGGTGGTGCAGAACCTGCTCTACT
>CANBRQ010000152.1 GCA_947371955.1 Paracoccaceae bacterium
GCTGATCCTGGAACTCAGCATGGTTTCGGTGATCTTTGCGCTCTATTTCGGCTGGGTCTACATGGTCGTCGT
Organism: Paracoccaceae bacterium; assembly: GCA_947371955.1. GTDB lineage: Bacteria > Pseudomonadota > Alphaproteobacteria > Rhodobacterales > Rhodobacteraceae > Stagnihabitans. Next base: position 73 of record CANBRQ010000152.1, read on the forward strand.
GTTGCTGACGATCACGGCTTATGTGACCTATACGTTCAAGGTCACCGAATGGCGCGTGCAGATCCGCCGGGCGATGAATGATCAGGACACCGATGCCAACCAGAAGGCCATCGACAGCCTCTTGAACTACGAAACCGTCAAGTATTTCAACGCCGAAGCGCGCGAGGCCGCCCGCTATGACCGCGCGATGGAGATGTACGAGGGCTTCGCCGTCCGCACCGGCCAATCGCTGTCGGTGCTGAACATCGGGCAGAACGTCATCATCACCGTGGGCCTGATCATCGTCATGGTCATGTCGGCCATCGGCGTCCAGCAGGGCCGCTTCACGGTCGGCGATTTCGTCATGGTCAACGCCTACATGATGCAGATCACGCTGCCCTTGGGCTTCCTTGGCACGGTCTACCGCGAAATCCGGCAGGCTCTGGTCGACATGGGCGAGATGTTCGGCCTGCTGGGCCAACCCGCCGAGGTGGTCGATGCCCCGAACGCGCCGGACCTTAAAGTGCCGCATGGCGAAGTGGTTTTCGATAATGTCTTCTTTAACTACGATCCGAACCGCGCGATCCTGAAGGGCGTCTCGCTGCGCGTCGGGCCCGGGCAGAAGATTGCGCTGGTGGGTCCCTCAGGCTCGGGCAAGTCGACCATCGGGCGGCTGTTGTTCCGCTTCTATGACATCACCGGTGGCTCTATCACCATTGACGGGCAGGACATCCGCGGCGTCACACAAACCTCGCTGCACCAGGCCATCGGGATCGTGCCGCAGGACACGGTGCTGTTCAACGACACGGTCTATTACAACATCGCCTATGGCAACCCGGATGCCCCGCGCGAAGCGGTGGAGGCTGCGGCCAAGGCCGCCAAGATCCATGACTTCATCATGTCCTTGCCCGATGGCTACAACGCCAAGGTGGGCGAGCGTGGCCTGAAACTGTCAGGCGGCGAAAAGCAGCGCGTGGGCATCGCCCGCACCCTCTTGAAGAACCCGCCCATTCTGGTGCTGGACGAGGCGACCTCGGCCCTTGATACGCAAACCGAGCGTGACATTCAGGACAGCTTGCAACTGATGGGGCAGGGCAGGTCGGTCATCACCATCGCCCACCGTCTGTCGACCATCGCCGACAGCGACCTGATCATGGTTCTTGAAGCGGGCGAGGTGGTGGAACAGGGCACCCACGACCAGCTTCTGCTCAATGGTGGCCGCTATTCCGCCATGTGGGAGCGGCAGTCGGCGGAAGAGATGGAGGCCGAAGCGGGGGCCAAGTCAGCGGCGGCGGAATAGCCCAAGCGCGTCCCTCGGGAATCGTCGGGTTGATCCCGTCCCTTGTTCTTTTTGGCAGATTTGTCCTGTGACAAATCTGCCTACGCCCACCCCAGTCAGGCGCGGGCAGATTGGAGGTGGCGGTTTGCTTCGCCACGCCCCTTGCGGCTCTCGGCAAGAAACCGATGAACCGTCCACTGGACGGTTCAACATACGGTTTCAAAGGGCACCCGTTCCGCAGAGGTCGGTTATGAAGACCTCCAATTCCCGGGGCTTTGCAACCGTCCCTAAACCCGTGTAAGACGGGCAGAAAGCAGGAGGCCCCATGAGCACGCCAGACAGTTTCGTCGATGAAGTCACCGATGCCGTAAGGCGCGACAGGCTCTTTGCCGCCTTCCGCAAATATGGCTGGATCGGTGTCGTTCTGGTGGTGGTGATCGTGGGCGGTGCGGCCTGGAATGAATGGCAGAAGGCGCAAGCCGCCTCTCGCGCGCAGGCCTTCGGCGATGGTGTGATGGCTGCGCTGGAAAAGACGGATGCGGGCGAGCGGGTCAAGGCGCTGGCGGCTGTTCCGGCTGATGGCGACCAGAAGGCGCTTCTGGCACTTCTGCAAGCCTCCAACCCCTCGGCGGACAAGGCGGGCGCACTGGCGGCTCTGGATGCGATGGCGGCGGATACCAAGGTGCCGCAGATCTACCGCGACCTGGCTGTGCTGAAGCGCGTGGCTGTGGCGGGACCTGATCAACCGCTGGCTGAGCGCCGCACAGCGCTGCAGGCGATTGACGTCGCAGGCCGCCCGTTCCGCGTGCTGGCCGAAGAGCAACTGGCTTACCTTTTGATCGAAGAGGGCAAGAAGGATGACGCGCTCAAGGCGCTGCTGGCCCTTGTGCAAGATCAGGAAGCGCCCGCTGGCATGCGTCAGCGGCTGGGGCTTGCGATCACCTCGCTGGGCGGCACGGTGCCCGAACCGAAACCGGCGGCCAATGCCGCAGCAGCACCATCAGCAGGGTAAGGCAGATCATGCAGGGCAAGCTCAAGGTCGGCCACGTACTGGGGCAAACGGGTTGGGCAGCGGCGGTGGCGCTGACGTCGATCCTTGCGCTGACGGCCTGCAAAAAGAACGACATCCTGCAAGGCACCCGCTTCCCGGTGCGCGCCCCGCTGGAAGACTCGCTTGCCGTCGAGGGAAGGCCCGACCCGGTCGCCCCGCCCGACCGGCCCGAGAACCAGTCGGTCAAGATCGCCTTGCCCGCGATGGTGTCAAACGCCGATTGGCCACAGCGCGGCGGCAACGGGCGCCATGACGGGCCACATGGCGTGCTGTCAGCCGCACCGCAACTGGTCTGGGCGGTTGATATCGGCTCGGGCAATTCCCACAAGAACCGCATCTCTGCCGCACCGGTTGTGGCGGGCGGGGCGGTCTTCGCAATGGATGCTTTGTCGGGGGTGACTGCCGTTTCCGTGAGTGGAGCCAAACTGTGGCACACCGATCTGACCGCCGCTTTCGATGCCGGTGGCGGGGTGTCGGGTGGCGGGCTGGCGGCAGATGGGGCGCGGGTCTATGCGACGACAGGCTATGGCGAGACGGTGGCGCTGAATGCCGCCGATGGCGCAGTGATCTGGCGGCAACGGTTGGGGGCCACGCCCTCGGGCGCGCCGGCGGTGGCGGGCAATCTGGTCTATGTGGTGGGCGATGACGGCACGGCCTGGGCGCTGAATGCCGCCAGTGGCCGGATCGTCTGGCAAAGCACCGGGGCTTCGGCCACGGATTCCTTCCGCTTCGACGGCGGCGCCTCGCCTGCGGTGGATGGCGAGACGGTGGTCTTCCCGTTCAGCAGCGGCATCCTTGCAGCGGTTGATGCGGCGAGTGGCACCGATCAATGGCAAGCTGCCGTCTCTGGCACCCGTCTGGGCCGCGCCTATGCGGATGAGGGCGACGTGACCGGCGATCCGGTCCTGTCGGGCGGCGTCATGTATGTGGGCACCCAAGGCGGGCGCACCGGGGCCTATTCGATGGCCAATGGCCAGCGGCTTTGGACCGCCGAGGAAGGCGCGTTGAACCCGCCACTGGTGGTTGGCGGCTCGGTCTTCGTGGTCAATGACGAAGGGCGTCTGGTCCGGCTGAGCGCTTCGGACGGAGCGACGATCTGGGCCGTCGATCTGCCCTATTTCACCAAGACCAAGCCGAAGAAGCTGTCCGTCATCAGCGCCAACTTCGGACCGGTTCTGGCGGGCGGGCATGTGGTCGTGGTGTCCTCGGACGGCCAGTTGCGGGCGTTCAACGCCACCGACGGGTCCTTGGCCGGGCAGGCTGCGATTCCGGGTGGTGCTGCGACCCCTGCCGCGTTGGCGCAGGGCCTGCTCTTTGTCGTCAACGGCAAGGGCCAACTTCTGGCTTTCCGCTGACCCGGTTCCGGTGTAAGGCAACCGCTTGCAAGGCCAGATCGGTTCAGTCGATTTCAGAATCGTCTGGGCCGCGCTGGTTTTTTGACGTCATGCAGATCAGGCGGGGACCCCGAACTTCGATCTGCCCTAAGGAATGCAGATGAGTTTCACCCTCGCCATCGTGGGCCGCCCCAATGTGGGCAAGTCGACCCTGTTCAACCGCCTCGTCGGCCGCAAGCTGGCACTGGTCGACGACCAACCTGGAGTCACCCGGGATTTGCGCGAGGGCGATGCCAAGCTGTTCGACCTGCGCTTCACCGTGATCGACACGGCGGGTCTGGAAGAGATCACCGACGACAGCCTGCAAGGCCGCATGCGCCGCCTGACCGAACGCGCGGTGGATATGGCCGACGTATCGCTTTTCTTGATCGATGGGCGCGTCGGCGTGACGCCCTCGGACGAGACTTTCGCCGAAATCCTGCGCAAGAAGGGTGCCAAGGTCATCCTCGGCGTCAACAAGGCCGAAGGCAAGGCCGGTGACGCGGGCGCGTTGGAGGGCTGGAGCCTTGGCTTGGGCGAACCCATCCGCCTTTCTGCCGAACATGGCGAGGGCATCGACGATCTTTACAACGCGCTGAAGCCTTACGAGGAACTGTTCGCCGCCCGCGCCGAGGCCGATGCCCCGGTGGTGGATGTCGAGATCTCGGAAGAAGAGGCCGAGCTTGAGGCGGACGAATCGGCTTGGAAGCCTTCCGCTGACAAGCCCTTGCAGATTGCGGTGATCGGTCGTCCGAATGCCGGGAAATCCACGCTGATCAACACGATCCTTGGCTATGACCGCCTGCTGACCGGGCCCGAGCCGGGGATCACGCGCGATTCCATCTCGGTCAAGACCGACTGGCTCGGCACGCCCACGCGGATTTTCGACACGGCGGGGATGCGCAAGAAAAGCAAGGTGGTTGAGAAGCTTGAAAAGCTGTCGGTCGCCGATGGCTTGCGCGCCGTGCGGTTTGCCGAAGTGGTGGTGGTGCTTTTGGACGTGGAAATCCCGTTCGAGACGCAAGACCTGCGCATCTGCGACTTTGCCGAGACCGAGGGCCGGGCGGTGGTGGTTGCCATCAACAAATGGGATCTCGAGGACGAAAAGCAGGAAAAGCTGGCCGAACTGAAAGAGATGTTCGAACGCCTGCTGCCGCAGCTGCGCGGTGCGCCCTTGGTGACAATATCGGGCAAGACTGGCCGAGGCATGGACCGCCTGCACGAGGCGGTCCTGAAGGCCCATGCCGTCTGGAACCGCCGCGTCACCACCGCACGTCTGAACACCTGGCTGGGGGCGATGACCGAGGCGCACCCGCCACCGGCCCCCGGCGGCAAGCGCATCCGCATGCGCTATATGACCCAAGTGAAGGCCCGGCCGCCGAACTTCATCGTGATGTGCTCGCATCCCGAGGACATGCCCGAGAGCTACAAGCGCTATCTGGTGAACGGGTTGCGCGAGCATTTCGACATGCCCGGCACGCCGATCCGGCTGACATTGCGCAGCCAGGGCGACAAGAACCCCTTCAAGAACCCCAAGTTCAACACGCCTTCCCGTCTGAGGAAACACCTGGACGGGCCGAAGAAGCCCTGACGCAAGCGTCAGGGCGGGCCTGCTGCCGCCAAGGCCGGGGGGCTGCGCGCCCCCCGGACCCCCCGCGGAGTATTTCCAAAGGAGCAATAGAAAGAAGGGCTTAGAGGCCTATCTTCGCGCGGATATCGGCGGGGGTCAGGCCTTCGGCGCGGTATTTTGACAGGGCACGGGCGTCATCGCGTTTGGCGAGGCGTTTGCCTTGGTCGTCCCGGATCAGTTTGTGGTGGTGGTAGGCGGGCGTTGGCAGGTTCAGCAAATGCTGGAGGGCCACGTGGATCGGTGTAGCGGCGAAGAGATCCTCGCCCCGAGTGACCTCGGTGATGGATTGGTGGGCGTCATCGACCACGACGGCGAGGTGGTAGGCGACACCGATGTCCTTCCGGGATAGGATGATATCTCCAGCGGTTTCAATCAATTGCGCGGGATTTACGATATAGTTTGCAGGCTGCGTGCCGGTTTCGGTGAAGCGCAGGTCGCGCAGAAGCCTCGTGGCTTTGGTCATGTTGAGGCGGAGTGCGCCTTGCGTGTGTCCCACTTCGCGGCAAGTGCCCGGGTAGATCGGGCCGTCGGCGCCTTCCTGCGGTGCGGATAGGGCGGCCCGGATGTCGGCGCGGGTGCAGGTGCAGTGGTAGGTGAGGCCTTGGGCTTTCAGTTGGGCTAGGGCGTCGTCGTAGGCGGGTTGTCGGGTGGATTGTTTGAGGGTGGGGACCTCCCAGGTCAGGCCGAGCCAATGGAGGTCGTCGTAGATTTGCGCTTCCCATTCGGGTTTGCAGCGGGTGCGGTCGATGTCTTCGATGCGGATCAGGAAGCGGTCGCCGCGTTCTGCGGCGATCAGGGCGGCGTGGGCGTGGCCGAGGTGCAGCGGGCCTGTCGGCGACGGGGCGAAGCGGGTTATGCGAGCCATGCCGTGAAGGATTCTTTGGCACGGTCGGTATAGGCCTTGTAGCGCAGGGTGCGGCCTTTGCGGCCGGCCTTGGCGTCGATCGGCGGGAAGAGGCCGAAGTTGACGTTCATCGGCTGGAAGGTTTTCGCCTCGGCCCCGCCGGTGATGTGGGTGATGAGGGCCCCCATGGCGGTGTCTGGTGGTGGCGGGGGAAGGATGGTCCCCTTGATCTCGGCAGCGGCCATGCGGCCAGCGACGAGGCCCATCGCAGCGCTTTCGACATAGCCTTCGACCCCGGTGATCTGGCCTGCGAAGCGGATATTCGGGCGGGATTTCAGGCGCATCTGGTCGTCGAGCAGGGTCGGCGAGTTGATGAAAGTGTTGCGGTGGATGCCGCCAAGTCTGGCGAAGCTCGCGTCCTGCAGGCCGGGAATCATTTTTAGAACAGTGGTTTGCGCGCCGTATTTCATCTTGGTCTGGAAGCCTACGATGTTGTAGAGCGTGCCCAGTTTGTTGTCGCGGCGCAGTTGGACGACGGCATAGGGTTTGACCGTTGGGTTGTTGGCATTGGTCAGGCCCACAGGCTTCATCGGGCCGAAGCGCAAGGTTTCGCGGCCGCGTTCGGCCATGACTTCGATGGGCAGGCAGCCGTCGAAATAGCCGGCGGTTTCGCCTTCGTGGAATTCGGTTTTTTCGGCCGCCAGAAGGGCGTCGATGAAGGCATAGTATTGCGCGCGGTCCATCGGGCAGTTCATGTAGGCGGTCTGTTCTTCCAGCGTCTCGCCCTTGTCGTAGCGGCTTTGCATCCAGGCGACGGACATGTCGACCGTGTCGGCATAGACGATGGGGGCAATGGCGTCGAAGAAGGCGAGGGCCTCGGCATGGGTTTCGCGGCGGATGGATTGGGCCAGCGCCGTGGAGGTCAGGGGGCCGGTCGCGATGATCCAGTTTCCGGTCGAAGGAAGATCGGTAACCTCTTCATAAGACACGGAAATCAGCGGGTGGGATTTCAGTTTGGCCGTGACGTAACCCGCGAAAGGATCGCGGTCCACGGCCAGCGCTCCACCAGCCGGGAGGCGGTGGGCTTCGGCAGCCTCAAGGATCAGGCCGTTTGCGGCGCGCATCTCCCAGTGCAGCAGGCCCACGGCGTTCTGCTCGGAATCATCCGAGCGGAAGGAGTTGGAGCAGACCATTTCGGCGAAATCGCCGCTGCGGTGGGCGAAGGTGCCTTTGGCGGGGCGCATTTCGTGGAGGACCACGGGGACGCCGGCGGATGCGGCTTGCCATGCGGCTTCCGAGCCTGCCATGCCGCCGCCGATGATGTGTAAGGGTTCCATGACAGGGGATTTAGGAGGTTTTGCGCGGGAAAGAAAGGCCGGTTTCGGGGTCAATTTCGGTGGTCTTTTGCGGGTCTTGCTTGCGTCTTCCTTTGGTCTCTACGCAAGTCTTTCGGCCGGTGGTCTGCTGGGCTGGCCGCCGGAGGGGTTTCACACCCCTCCGGACCTCCCCGTGGGATACTTATGGACCAATGAAAGCGTGAAGGGCGGAGCGTTCTTGGGCGATATAGGTCGCGGGGTCTTCGCCGTGGTAGCGATCAAGGGCGGTGGCCTTGTCGAAGAAGCCTTGGGCGGGCAGGTCATTCGCAAGGCGGCCGGAGAGGAGGACGGCGCGGAAGGGGCGATTCAGGGCCGCGTCCTCCTCCATCAGCGCCTCCAGCGCGGTGGTCAGGCGGGCGATGGTGGAGGGACCCGTAAGGCCAAGGTCGCGGGCGAGCTTGCCGTAGGTCACGGTCTGGTTCAGCGCGGCCAGTTCGGCCAGCCGCGCTGTGAGGGTGGGGATCATTCCTCGTCCTGTTCGGGGACGCGGGCGACGGAGACGACTTCTTCGTTATCGCGGGTGTTCAGCACCTTGACGCCACCCGCGCCGCGCGACCGGAAGCTGATCTGGTCGACGGGCACCCGGATCGACTGGCCGGTGGAAGTGGCCAGCATGATCTGGTCGGAGAGGTCGACCTTGAAGGAGGCGATCAGGTTGCCGCCGCGCATGGCCGAATCCATCGCCTTGACGCCCATGCCGCCGCGTCCGCGCACCGGGTAGTCGTGGCTGGAGGACAGTTTGCCGGTGCCGGAGGTTGTGATGGTCAGGATCAGATCCTCGGCCGCTGACATTTCGGCGTAGCGTTCCGGGGACAGCTGGCCCTCGCCCGCCACGGGCTCTGTCCCGTCCGGGGCGGGGAGTTCTGCTGCTTCGGTCTCGGGTTCGGCATCCGTATCGTCTGCTTCGGCCTCTTCGGTGGAACCTGCGATCAGGCGGCGTTGCTTCAGGTAAAGTTCGCGCTCATCCGGGTTCGCTTCAAAGTGGCGGATCACGGACATGGAGACGACCTTGTCACCTTCGGCCAGACGAATGCCGCGCACGCCGGTGGAGCCGCGTGATTTGAAGACGCGGATTTCGGTGGTGGAGAAGCGGATGGCGCGGCCCAAGGCGGTGACCAGCATGACGTCGTCCTGATCGTCGCAGATTGCGGCGTTGACGAGGGTGACACCCTCGGGCAGCTTCATGGCGATCTTGCCGTTTTTCAGGACATTGGTGAAATCCGACAGGTCGTTCTGCCGCACATCGCCGTCGGAGGTGGCGAAGAAGATTTGCAGGTTGTCCCATTCGAGTTCCGGCGCATCGACCGGCATCAGCGCGGCGATGGAAATGCCGGGAACGATCGGAAGGATGTTCACGATGGCCTTGCCTTTGGCCGTGCGGCCCGCCAGCGGCAAGCGCCAGGTCTTCAGCTTGTACACCATGCCGTCGGTCGTGAAGAACAGAAGCGGCGTGTGGGTGTTGGCGACGAAGAGGGTGGTCACCACGTCGTCGTCCTTGGTGGCCATGGAGGCCAAGCCCTTGCCGCCCCGGTTTTGCTGGCGGAATTCGGCCAAGGGCGTGCGCTTGATATAGCCGCCGGAGGTGATGGTGACGACCATATCCTCACGCTCGATCAGGTCTTCGTCTTCCATGTCGCCGGACCAGTCGACGATTTCCGTGCGGCGCGGAACCGCAAAGAGGGCTTTGACCTCGCGCAGTTCGTCGGAGATGATCGCCATGATGCGGTCGCGACTGCCCAGAATTTCCAGGTAATCCTGGATCTTGGCCGCCAGTTCTTCCAGTTCGTCGGTGACTTCCTTGACGCCCAAGGCGGTCAGGCGCTGCAGGCGCAGTTCGAGGATGGCGCGGGCTTGCGCTTCCGACAGGTTATAGGTGCCGTCGTCGTTCATCGTGTGCGACGGGTCGTCGATCAGCTTGATGTAGGCGGCGATGTCATGAGCGGGCCAGCGGCGGGTCATCAGCTTTTCGCGGGCTTCGGCGGCGTCAGCCGAGGCGCGGATGGTGCGGACGATTTCATCGACATTGGAAACGGCGACGGCCAGACCGCAGAGAATATGGCTGCGCTCGCGCGCCTTGCGCAGTTCGTAGGCGGTGCGGCGGGCGACAACTTCCTCGCGGAAGGTGATGAAATAGGTCAGAAAATCGCGCAGCCGCAAGGTTTCGGGGCGGCCACCGTTCAGGGCCAGCATGTTGCAGGCGAAAGAGGTCTGCATGGGCGTGAAGCGGAAGAGCTGGTTCAGCACGACATCGGGCGTGGCGTCGCGCTTGAGTTCAATCACCACGCGCACGCCGATCCGGTCGGATTCGTCGGCGACGTTGGAGATGCCTTCGATCTTCTTGTCGCGGACCTGTTCGGCGATGATCTCGATCATCCGGGCCTTGTTGACCTGATAGGGCACCTCATCGATGATGATGGCAAAGCGGTCTTTGCGAATTTCCTCGATATGGGTTTTGGAGCGGATGATGACCGAGCCACGCCCTTCCAGATAGGCCTTCCGCGCGCCGGAGCGGCCGAGGATCAGGGCGCCGGTCGGGAAGTCGGGCGCGGGGATGATCTCCATCAGGCGTTCGGTCGACAGGTCGGGGTTTTCGATCAGCGCAAGAGTGCCATCGATGACCTCGCCCAGGTTGTGCGGCGGAATCCGGGTGGCCATGCCGACGGCGATGCCTTCGGCGCCGTTGACCAGCATGTTGGGGAAACGGGCGGGAAGGACGGTGGGTTCCTTGTCCTTGCCGTCGTAATTGTCCTGGAAATCAACGGTGTCCTTGCCGATATCCGCAAGAAGGACGGACGCGGGCTTGTCCATCCGCACTTCGGTATAGCGCATGGCGGCGGCGTTATCGCCGTCCATCGAAC
>CANBRQ010000153.1 GCA_947371955.1 Paracoccaceae bacterium
TCACCCCGCCCGCCGCCCTGCGTGCAACACCGCCCGCGCCGCCTGATCGGCCAGCACGGCGGCCAAAGCCTCCCGGTTGCCATGAATATCCGTCAGGATCGCCAACCGCATCCAGCCCGCCTCCCAACGGTCCAAACCTCAAGGCACCCTAACGAACTCTTCCCCCAGACGCCATGCGACCCTCAAGCACGCCCCCTCATCCTCGCTGTGCAAATATCCGACGGGGGGTCTGGGGGGGGTACCCAGCCGCACAGGCCTGCGCGGCGTTCTTCGCTGAAAACCCTCCACTGGAGGGTTTTCAGCGCGCTCATCACCCCAGCCGGGTCCGCCGAGCGGCGCTGCAATTCATGGCGTGCACCCGAATTGCAGCGCGTCTTCAGTCGGCGTAGGTCGGGGCGTGCCCCGACCCTCGTTCACCCCGCCCGCCGCCCTGCGTGCAACACCGCCAGCGCCGCCGAGACCAACCGCGCCAGCGGCCCATCCGCGCGCGAGGTCAAGATCACCGGCACCGAGGCGCCAATCACCAGCCCCGCCGCCTCGGCATGGGCCAGATGGGTCAAAAGCTTCACCAGCATGTTGCCTGCATCCAGATCCGGCACGATCAGCACTTCGGCCCGCCCCGCAACAGCACTCCGGATACCCTTGGTCCGCGCCGCTGCCAGATCCAGCGCATTGTCCATGGCCAAGGGCCCATCCACCAGCCCGCCCGTGATCTGCCCGCGCTCCGCCATCTTCGACAGCAAAGCTGCATCCATCGACGACGGAATCTCCGGCGTCACCGTCTCCACCGCCGACAGAACCCCGACCCGGGGCCGCGTTATCCCCAAGGAATGCGCCAGATCAATCGCATTCTGCACGATATCGACCTTGGTCATCAGGTCGGGGGCAATGTTGATCGCCGCATCCGACACCAGCAACGGATGCGGAAGCCCCGGCACGTCCATCACGAAGATATGCGTAAATCGCCGCCCGATCCGCAGCCCCTTCTCACGGTCCAGCATCGGGCGCAGCAGAACATCCGTATGCAAATGCCCCTTCATGATCGCCTGCACCTTGCGGAACTGCACCAGTTCCACCGCCGCCAGCGCCGCCGCCGCCTCGCTGGAGGCGCCAACGATTTGCACCCCCGTAATGTCGATCCCCGCCGCCGAGGCCGCAGCCCGGATCCGCAGGCCGTCGCCCACCAGCACCGGAATGATCAGCCCGTGATCCCGCGCCAGCATGGCACTGCCCAAGGACTGCGCCTCATCCGGCCAGACCACCGCCGTCACCAACGCGGGCAAGGCCTGGGCCTGCTTCAGGATCGCGTCGAAATGCCGGTGCGTCTGCACCAGCAGCCCCGGCAAATCCCGGTCGTCGAAGGAAATCGGTAGCGTCGGCGCCTGCACTTCGGCCACGCCCGTCGCAATCTCGACCTCATCGCGCACCCGCACCACCGACGTGGACAGCGTCACCATAGCCTCCGGCCCCAAACCGGTCACCGTCACCCGCGCCACCAACTCGTCCCCGGCATGGGCATAGCCGGTAAAGCTCAGGTCCTGCCGGTGATACAGCGTCCCCGGCCCCGGCAGCACATTGCCCAGCACCGCCGAAATCATCGCCGACAGAAATACGCCCGAGGCCGTCGTGTCCGGCGCCCCGTCGCCATTCACATCCCGGTCCGGCAGATGCATTGGGTTGTGGTTGCCGGTGGCAACCGCAAAGACATAAAGATCATCCGCCGTGCACAGCCTGCGCACCTCGGCCGTATCGCCAAGCTTCAGCGTGTCGAATGGGCGGTTTTCCATGATCATGCCTGCAATTCATCACCAGACCAAAGCGCAGGGCAAGTGAATTTCCTGCGACACTCAACCCGCAGGCAACCCGTGATAGGCCCCGTTCCAGTAGAGTAGCGCGCCCTGCCCCACCGCCGTGCTGATCTGCAGCACCCGCCCGATCAGAATGGAGTGGGTGCCCCGGTCGATCATCTCGTCCACCCGGCAGGCAAAGGCCAAGGGCGCATCGGCCAGAAGCCGCGTCCCCTCCACCGCATCGCGCCACAGTGCCCCGTCATAGCGCGCAGCGCCCTTCACACCGCCCACGCCCGAAAACCGCTCCGCCACCGCCTGATGGCCCTCGCCCAAGGCCGACCAGCCAAAGACCCCATAGCGCCCCAACAGCGGCCAGCACGACGATGACCGGTTGATGCAGGCCAGCACCATCGGCGGCTCTGCGGTCAACGAAATACCGGTGGTCACCACCAGCCCATTCGCCTCCGCCCCCTGCCCGACGGTGATCAGACTGCAGGCGCCGACATAGCCGCGCATGGCGGCTTTGAAGGCTTCGGGGCTCGGGTGGTTTTGGGGCGCGTGATCCATGCGCCTCAGATAGGGCAAAGCCCCCGCCACTTCCAGCCGCAGGTTTACCTTGGCCTCGCCAAAGCCTACTCTGCCCGCAACTCGAATCCGGGAACCCCATGGCCTCGCCCAATTCCACCCCAGACCCCGCCTACCGCGTTCTCGCCCGCAAATACCGGCCCGAGACCTTTGCCGACCTCGTTGGGCAAGAGGCCATGGTGCGCACCCTGAAGAACGCCTTCACGGCCGACCGCATCGCCCATGCCTTCATCATGACCGGCATCCGGGGGACGGGCAAGACCACCACCGCCCGGATCATCGCCAAGGGCCTGAACTGCGTCGGCGCGGACGGCAAAGGCGGCCCCACGACCGAGCCCTGCCTTGTCTGCGAACCCTGCCGCGCCATCGCCGAGGGCCGCCATGTCGACGTTCTCGAAATGGACGCCGCCTCGCGCACCGGCGTCGGCGACATCCGCGAGATCATCGATTCCGTCCGCTACCGCGCCGCCTCGGCCCGCTACAAAGTCTACATCATCGACGAAGTTCACATGCTTTCGACCGCCGCCTTCAACGCCCTGTTGAAAACGCTGGAAGAACCGCCCGAGCACGTCAAATTCATCTTCGCCACGACCGAAATCCGCAAGGTCCCCGTCACCGTCCTCTCTCGCTGCCAACGCTTCGACCTCAAGCGGATCGAGCCCGAGGTGATGATCGCCCTCCTCCAACGCATCGCCAAAGGCGAAAACGCCAGCATCACCGACGCCGCCCTTGGCCTCATCACCCGCGCCGCCGAAGGCTCCGCCCGCGACGCCACGTCCCTCCTCGACCAGGCCATCTCCAACGGCGCCGGCGCCGTCGAAGCCGAATCTGTCCGCGCCATGCTGGGCTTGGCGGATCGTGGCCGCGTGATGGACCTGTTCGACATGATCATGCGGGGTGCTGCTGCCGAGGCGCTGAACGAACTGGCCGAGCAATATTCCGACGGGGCCGACCCCCTCGCCGTCCTGCGCGATCTGGCCGAGATCACGCACTGGGTTTCCGTAATGAAGATCACTCCCGACGCCGCCGATGACCCGACGGTGGCCCCCGACGAACGCTCCCGCGGCCTCGACATGGCCACCCGCCTGCCGCTGCGCAGCCTGAGCCGCATGTGGCAACTCCTCCTGAAGGCGCTGGAAGAAGTCGCCATGGCCCCCAACGCCATGATGGCGGCCGAGATGGCCGTGATCCGCCTGACCCATGTCGCCGACCTGCCCGACCCCGAAACCCTGCTCCGCCACCTGCGCACCGCCCAACCCACCGGTGGCACCTCTGGCCCCGTCGCAGGCGGCGCCCCCGTCGGCGGCGGAGCCCTCCACGCCCCGATGATGCGCCTCGCCCCCTCGCTCGCCAACCGTGGCCCGATGATGAGCGGTGGCCAAGGCCAGGCCCTCGCCCTCCAATCCGCCCCCGAAACCCAATACCAGACCTTCGACCAAGTCGTGGCCCTGATCCGCGACAAGCGTGACATGAAGCTCCTGTTCGAAGTCGAAGCCACCCTCCGCCTCGCCCGCTATGCCCCCGGCCGGATCGAATTCGAACCCACCCCTCAAGCCGCCCCCGACCTCGCCGCCCGCCTCGGCCAGCGCCTGCAATCCTGGACCGGCACCCGCTGGGGCGTCTCGGTCGTCTCCTCCGGCGGCCAACCCACCATCCTTGAAGAGCGCGACCGCGACCTGAACGAGGCAAAGGCCGAGGCCATGACCAACCCCCTCGTCCAGTCCATCCTCGCTGCGTTTCCCGGCACCAAGATCACCGACATCCGCACCCCCGAAGCCCTCGCCGCCTCTGCCGCCGAAGCCGCCCTGCCAGAAGTCGAAGACGAATGGGACCCCTTCGAAGAAAGCTGACCCCGCACCCCGCCTGCGCCCAAACCCCTTGCCGGAATGCCCCGCCTTGCCTATCTCTAGCCCAGAACAAAGGGAGAAGCCGATGCTGAAAGGTCTGGGCGCCATGGGTGACATGGCCAAGATGATGAAGGCCGCGCAAGAGGTGCAAGGCAAGATGGCCGAGTTGCAAGACCAACTCGCCCGCATCGTCGTGGTGGGCGAGTCCGGTGCCGGCCTCGTCACAGCCCGCGTCACCGCCAAGGGCGAAATCACCGGCCTCGACATCTCCCCCACCATCCTCGTTCCGTCAGAAAAAGAAGTGGTCGAAGACCTGATCATCGCCGCCATTCGCGACGCCCAAGCCAAGGCTACCTCCCGCAGCCAGCAGGAAATGGCCCGCATGGGTGAGGCGATGGGCCTGCCCGCCGACTTCAAAATGCCCTTCTGATCTTCCCACTTCCTCTTCCCCAAATATCCCACGGGGGGTCTGGGGGGTGTGAAACCCCCCAGCCGGGTCCGTAGAGCGCCTTCCCTGAAAGCCAGACCATGACCGAAACCCCGCGCGACATCGAAGCCCTGATCGACCTGATGTCCCGCCTGCCGGGCCTCGGCCCACGTTCGGCCCGCCGCGCCGTGCTGGCCATGCTCAAACGGCGCGAGGGCCTGATGGCCCCCCTCGCCCAGGCCCTGGCCGGTGTCGCCCTCTCCGCCCGCGACTGCCGGATATGCGGCAACATCGGCACCGCCGACACCTGCGCCATCTGCGCCGACCCGGCCCGCGCCACTGGGGAGCTTTGCATCGTGGAAGATGTCGCCGACCTCTGGGCGATGGAACGCTCCCGCGCGTTCAAGGGCCGCTATCACGTGCTGGGCGGCACCCTCTCGGCGCTCGATTCCATTGGGCCCGAACAGTTGCGCATCCCCGCCCTCGTCCTGCGCGTCAGCGCTGAAACCATCCGCGAAGTGATCCTGGCACTCAACGCCACGGTCGACGGCCAGACCACCGCGCATTACATCTCGGATGCGCTTGGGCCGACGCGGGTGCGCATCACGTCGCTGGCGCAGGGTGTGCCGATCGGCGGCGAACTGGATTACCTCGACGACGGCACGATCGGTGCCGCCCTGCGGGCCAGACGCGGGATCTGACGCGCGGTCAGCCCCTATTCGATCACGATATGCCCCGCCAGCCCGGTGATCGTGGCCACCGACAGCAGCACAATCTCATCCGCGCCGAAGTCCAGAACCACATGGCCGCTGTCCTGACGGGCAAAGTCACTGACCACCTGAGCCGCACTCAGCACGAGGCCGTTCCACAGCGAGGCCGCCAGATGCAGTTCATCCGCGCCAAGGAAATCCACCACGGTGTCCTTGCCCGATCCCTTGGCAAAGACAAAATCATCCGCCCCGCCGTTGCCCACCAGCCGGTCATTGCCGGCATTGCCAATCAGCGTGTCATTGCCGGCGTTGCCCACCAGCCGGTTGCCCAGCGCATTGCCGATCACCGTATCGTTCCCACTGCCGCCCACCGCAGCCTCAATCCGGCAGTTCAGCGCAATCGAGACATTTTCCTTGAACCCGCCGATGTCCGAGAAGTGCCCGGCATTCAGGTCGATCTTCTGTGCCATGACAAAACCCGACACATCCAGCCGGTCCCGCCCCGCGCCATCCCAAATGCACAGCAAAGGTGCCGCGTTCTTGGCAAAGTTGTAAGCGCCACCGACATTGCTGTGGAAGCCGTAGATGCTGTTCCCCGCCCGCGCGGCGGCGTTGAAGCCATATAGCTGCTGCAGCGCGTAGATGTCGTACATCATCAGCGTTTGTGCGAAATGCCGGGGTGCA
Organism: Paracoccaceae bacterium; assembly: GCA_947371955.1. Taxonomy (GTDB): domain Bacteria; phylum Pseudomonadota; class Alphaproteobacteria; order Rhodobacterales; family Rhodobacteraceae; genus Stagnihabitans. Next base: position 6,044 of record CANBRQ010000153.1, read on the forward strand.
TGGGGTTGGGTATCGACGGCGTCGAAATAGCTCATCACCGTATATTGGCCGCTGTCCTGCTTGAACTGGGCGTCCTTGGCATAGGTGATATCCACGTTCGGCGCCGCGTTATAGTCGCCAGGATGATCCAGCCCCATGGCATGGCCCAGTTCATGCAGCATCACGTAGGCGCTGTAGCTGCCCGGCGGCAGCCGGTTTTGCGAGACGGAATCGGTGTTCAGCCACAGATCGCCATCAACAGAGCGGCTGCCGGTCGACCCCGGAAAATTGGCATAGGCCCCCGCGCCATCGGTGGTCGAAGTGTATTGTCCGACCAGAATCGTGGCGCTGTTGGTGAAGCCTGACGGATTCACCCGTTCAAAGGTCAGGTTGGCCACATCCGAATAGTTTCCAAGTGCCGCCGCAACGGCATCCATCTGCGCCGCCGTCACTTTGTGGAAGGGCACCCGAGACCCGTCAGCATCATCTGCCGGACCCGAGGCGCGAAAGCCATAAGTCAAATGCACGGGCGCTGCCGCACCCGAGGCCCAAGAGGCCGCCGGACGGTACAGTTCCGCCGCACCCAGTTCCACGCCATAGCTGACCTTCTGCCCCAAGGTGGCCGATAGCCCATAGGTGCCGTTGAACCCGGTATCCACCGCCAGAACGTCGAGATAATAGGTGCCCGTTGTCGCCGCCGTGAATGTCAGCCCCGCCGAGGAGCCCGGACCGCTGTTGTCATCGCGCATCAGCACCTGACCGTTCTCGCCATGCAGGATCAGCTTGGGATTGGTCACCCCGCTGTCAAGCACACCAACCCCCACCGCGCCGAAACTGTAGGTCGCCCCCGCCTGCAAGGTAATGGCAACCCAATCATGCTCGCCCAATGTCAGATTTCCCCAAAACTCGTCCCCGGCCGCCATGTGATAGGGCGTCGCCACCGAAGACGGGGCGTCAGAGATTTCGCGGAATATGGTCATGGGCGCTCCTGCGCGGGAAATGCTCAACTCAACGTCTGGTAGCGTAACGGAGATATAATCCAGTTAAAAAGGGAAAGGCGCAAGACCTCGGATCTTGCGATTCCAGCACCCGAACGGCCAGCTTTTGCATAAAACGCAAGCAAAAGCCCGCGCATCGCCGCGCGGGCTTGGGAGAGTTCGGGCAGGACTTCGACCTTACAGGTCGTCATCATCCTCGTCATCGTCATCATCGCCATGCGGCAGGTTGAAGAAGCTGTCGGCGTCCGAGAAGTCCGCCGGCTTTTCTTCCCGCGTGGGCTTGTCCACCCGGGTAAAGGCCTCCAGCCCCGAGGGCATCTTCGGCTCGTCCGGCATGCCCAGCGATTGCTCGGTCGACACCAGCTTGCGGCGCTCGTCGTCCGACATCACGACACCCTCGCCGGCCTTGCGGCGGACGGCAGCCTGCACGGCGGCGTCAAGCTCGGTCTGCCGGCAAAGGCCCAAAGCCACCGGGTCGATCGGCGTGATCTGGCCAATGTTCCAGTGCGTCCGCTCGCGGATCGCCTGAATGGTCGGCTTCGTGGTGCCCACCAGCTTGCCAACGGCACCATCCGACAGTTCCGGGTGGAACTTGACCAGCCACAGAATGGCCGCCGGACGATCCTGCCGCTTGGACAAGGGCGTATAGCGCGGCCCCCGGCGCTTTTCCTCGCCCACGGCAGACTGGTTGAACTTCAGCTTCAGCTTGTGCATCGGGTCTTTTTGCCCGCGCTCAATCTCGATGGCGTCCAGTTGGTTGTTCGACACCGGATCGAACCCCTTCACCCCGGTCGCCACATCGCCATCGGCAATGCCTTGCACTTCAAGCTCGTGCATCCCGCAGAAATCAGCGACCTGACGAAATGTGAGCGTGGTGTTGTCCACCAGCCAGACGGCGGTGGCCTTTGACATCAGCGGCTTTGACACCTTGATCACTCCTTTACAAATCTTTCCCAAGCCGGGAAAACGGCTGCGGCCGGAACCGCGATCTTCTCGTTTTCAGGGGGAAGTCTGGGCCGATATAGTCAGATTCTTGCGGAGTTGAAAGTACCAAATGCGCCTAATTTCGCTAGCCCTATGTTCCGTGCTGCTGTCAAGCCCCGCTTTGGCGCAACAAGACCCCGCCGGAAAGTTCGATTACTATGTCCTCGCCCTGTCCTGGGCGCCGAACTGGTGCGCATTGACAGGTGATTCCCAAGGCGATGCCGAATGCGACAAGCACGGGCTGACCTTCACCCTGCACGGTCTTTGGCCGCAATTTGACGCCGGCGGCTTTCCCGCCAACTGCCGCACCAGCGCCCGCGACCCTTCGCGCTATGACACGGCGGCGATGGAGGATATCATGGGCAGCGACGGCCTCGCCTGGCACGAATGGAAGGCGCATGGCCGCTGCTCGGGCCTTGCGTCCGACGATTATCTGGCGCTGATGCGCAAGGCCTATGACAGCGTGCAGGTGCCGCCCCTCTTCAGCCGGATCGGCGAGAACCTTCAGGTCAAGCCTGATGTGATCAAGGCCGCTTTCCTTGAAAGCAACCCCGCGCTGGCCCCGGAAGACATCGCCGTCACCTGCGAACAGGGCATGATCCAAGAGGTCCGCATCTGCCTGACCAAGGACCTGACCCCGCGCCCCTGTGGCCCCGAATTCCGCGTTTGCCACCTGCCAAGCGCGGAATTGGGCGCCGTTCGCTAAGCCGCAGGCACCAGCAGACCACGCTGGACCGCCGGACGGGCAAGGAACCGGTCTATGTATTTTTCAACATTATGGCACTCTGCCAGCCCGGTAATGTCGCCCACCTTGTAGAAATCGCGCAAACCCCGCAGCCAGGGCCCAATCGCCATATCGGCAATCGAATAGTCCCCGGCAATCCAGGCCCGCCCCTCCAGCGCGGTATCCAGCACCTTCAACAGCCGCGCGGTTTCCGCCCGGTAGCGTTCCTTCGGGCGCGGGTCTTCGATCTCTTTTCCGGCGAAGGCGTGAAAGAAGCCCAGTTGCCCGACCATCGGCCCCAGACCGCCCATCTGGAACATCAGCCATTGCAGCACCTCATACCGGTTGGCCGAGGGCAGGAACTGGCCGGATTTTTCAGCCAGATAAATCAGGATCGCCCCGCTTTCAAACAGAGCCAAAGGCCTCCCGTTCGGCCCATGGGGGTCGAGGATGGCAGGGATCTTGTTGTTGGGGTTCAAGCTCAGAAACTCTGGGCTGGTCTGGTCATTGCGGGAAAACTTCACCCGGTGGGCGTCATAGTCCAGCCCCATTTCCTCCAGCGCGATGCCAATCTTGACCCCGTTGGGCGTCGGTAGCGAATACAACTGGATCGCATCGGGCTTACGCGGCGGCCAGCGGCGGGTGATCGGAAAGGCGGAAAGATCGGACATGGCAGCGCTCCTGTGGCTCAAGCGGCTAACATAGGTTAATTTTCCCCGTGAAATAAGAGACGGACCTGTGCAATGATCGCAAAGGCCCTGCGCATTGCTGCAAGGCCTGATCGCGGGACAACGAAGGCAGGCCAAAGTGCTGCCGGACAATTAGGGAACAGTGGAATGATCAAAGAGTTCAGAGATTTCATCGCCAAGGGCAATGTGATGGACCTTGCCGTGGGTATCATCATCGGCGCGGCCTTCACCGCCATCGTAGGCTCGCTGGTCAGCGACCTGATCAACCCGATCATCGGCCTGATTCTGGGCGGGGTGGATTTCACCAACATGTATGTCGTGCTGAAAGGCACCGTCCCCGCCGGCGCAGGCCTGCAGGCCGCCCGTGATGCCGGGGCCGCCGTCTTCGCCTATGGCGCCTTCATCACCGCCGTGATCAACTTCCTGATCATCGCCTTTGTCGTGTTCATGCTGGTCAAGTCGGTCAACAAGGTGATCCCCAAGCCCAAAGCGGCCCCCGCCGCCCCCGCCGGCCCGACCGAACTGGAAGTGCTGCTGCAAATCCGGGACTCGTTGAAAAAGTAATTCGGCACAAAGGGGAAGGCCCCCAACCGGGGCCTTTTCGCCGCCCGGCCCGCACTGGATTTGGGTCGGTTGTGATTTGCATCCAAAGTCCGTAACGTCTTCAAGAGTGCCATGGCCCAAATTCATTTCGCAGCACCCTCAACTGTCGAAAGGTAATTCGGATACCCACTCAAGTCGTATGGATAAGTTTCAATGAAACAGGTGTGCCTTTCTCGTTTATCGCCGGGGATGATGCCTAGGGTCCAGACTCATTGATCTTTAAAGCCAGAAGATGACAGTTGCGGCGAGGGAGACGGCGGAGAGGAAGGTCTTAGCGCATCGGTCGTAACGGGTTGCAACGCGGCGCCAGTCTTTCAATCGGCCGAACATGATCTCGATCCGGTTGCGGCGCCGGTAACGTATTTTGTCGTAGCGGACTGTCTTGCCGCGCGACTTCCGAC
>CANBRQ010000154.1 GCA_947371955.1 Paracoccaceae bacterium
ATGTCCGTTTCGTCATCGTTGGTTTTGTGGTGCTGGTGGCGGCACTTTTGATGTTCCCGTGGGAGACGATGGTGGTCATCGACCTTGGTTATGTGGCCATCGTGCTGAAATCCGTGTGGCTATTTCGCAAAAGCCGCAAGGGTTTGCGCGGCCTTTAACCACATGGGCCTTGCTGCCTGCGCCAGTTCTTTCTAGCGTCATCGGCAACCTTGGGAGGATACCGCGATGGCTGCAGTGAAATGGGGCGTTCTTGGCGCTGCGAAATTTGCGCGTGAGCATATGGCTCCGGCAATCCATGCGGCGAAGGGCGCCGAGCTTTACGCTCTGGCCACGCATTCGGCCGAAAAGGCAGCCCCCTTTGCTGAATTCGCGCCGGGTCTGAAAATCCACGACACTTATGACGCGCTGCTGGCCGACCCCGAGGTCGAGGCCGTCTATATCCCGCTGCCCAACCACCTGCACGTCGTCTGGACGCTGAAGGCCTTGGCCGCTGGCAAGCATGTGCTGACCGAAAAGCCCATCGCCATGCACGCGCGCGAGGTCGATCAGATCATCCACGCCCGCGACGCCGCCAAGAAGCTGGCGGCAGAAGCCTACATGATCGTCTTCCATCCCCAGTGGCAGCGCGCCAAGCAACTGGTCGAGGAAGGTGCCATCGGCAAAGTCACCCATGTTGACGCAGCGTTTTCCTATGACAACCGCAGCGACCTGACCAACATCCGCAACCGTGCGGATGCGGGCGGCGGTGGCATCCGCGATATCGGCGTCTACACCTATGGCTCGGTCCGGTTCGTGACTGGGGCGGAGCCGGTCGAACTGCAAAGCAAGATCCGGCGCGAAAATGGCGTGGACGTCTGGGCACAGGTCACCTCGGTGATGGGGGGGCCCTTGGGGCGCTTCACCTATTCGGCCATGACCTCGATGCGGCTGTTCAATCGTCAGGAAGTGGTGTTTCAGGGCGACAAGGGCATGATCCGCGTGGCCAACGCGCCCTTCAACGCGGGCGTGCATGATCAGGCACAACTGGAACTGCACCAGCCGGGCAACAAGGTCACGATCGAACGCTTCCCGGGCGTGAACCAGTACAAGCTGCAGGTCGAGGCGTTCAGCAAATCGGTCCGCGAGGGCGTGCCCTATCCTTGCCCGCTGGAATTCGTGCGCGGCACGCAGGCCATGATCGACCGGGTCTTCCAGATGGAAAGCACCGTCACGCTGTAAGGCGTGGAATTTAAGTATTATGGGTCACAAGTTTGCGGGCTGCGCTGATGTAAGTGCGGCCCGCAATCCCCATGTCGACGACATGATCGACCCCTTAGGAGGATGACATGCCTGACCCGATCCCCTCATCGTCGCGCGAATCCCTTTGGACCAGACTGCTGTGGATGCTGCTGATCGGCGCCCTGACCAGCGTGGCGCAGGCCTTGCTGAACCTGCTGGCCGTGATGCAGATCATCATCATGGCGCTGAACACATCGCGCCCAAATGCCGAAATCGCCGCTTTCGGCAAGCGCATGGGCCTGTGGCAGGCCAAGGCGAGCCGGTTTCAGACCGCAGCCTCGGACGACAAGCCCTGGCCTTGGTCGCCGCTTGAGTGACCCCTTGCCCTGTTGCTCCAGATCAACGCCCCGAGGCGATTTTGCGGCGATAATACCTGCACCTAAAGCAGGAGAATGCCATGAAAAAGCTGCGCACCCTCTACCTGATCGCCTCGGAAGACGGCTTTCGGTTGCTCAAGACCCATGAGCCTGACTTGGCCGAAATTGCGCTGAAGGCGGCAGATGATTTCTCTGACGTGGCCTACAGCTATCCCAGCGAGCAAAGCCGCAACCACGGCGGCCCCGGCGCGCCCGCCTTTGACACCGGCTCTGTCGCCAACAAGGTGGAGCAGGAGCGCATCCGCCTCGCCCGCCACATCGTCGCGGCTCTGCAAGCGGAATGGGCACGCGGCGACCACGACCGCATCGTGATCTCTGCCGGGCCGAAGATGCTGGGCCAGTTGCGCGATGAGATGCCCAAGGCGCTGCATGCCCATGTTGCGGCGGAGTTGCACAAGGACCTGATGAAGGTCCCTGCGCACGACCTGCTGCCCCACTTCAAGGAAGTGACGCAGGCTTAAGCCTCCATCGCCTCCAACTCGTCAATGAAGCCTGCGATCATCGACAGCCCGCGATCCCAGAACTTGGGGTCGCTGGCGTCGAGGCCGAAGGGGGCGAGCAGCTCCTTGTGGTGCTTGGAGCCACCGGCTTTCAGCATGTCGAAATACTTGTCCTCAAAGCCCGGCAGACCCTCGGCATAGGTGGCGTAAAGCGCGTTCACCAGACCGTCACCGAAAGCATAGGCATAGACGTAGAAGGGCGAGTGGATGAAGTGCGGGATATACGACCAGAAGGTTTCATACCCGTCCATGAACTCGAAGACCGGGCCGAGGGACTGAGCTTGGACAGACATCCACAGCGCGTTGATCCCGTCCGGTGTCAGTTCGCCATCGGCGCGGGCGGCGTGGAGTTTGCATTCGAAGTCGTAGAAGGCGATCTGGCGGACGACCGTATTGATCATGTCCTCGACCTTGCCGGCGAGCAGGGTCTTGCGCTCGGCAGGTGTCTTGGCTTGGTCCAGCAGCTTGCGGAAGGTCAGCATCTCGCCGAAGACCGAGGCGGTTTCGGCGAGCGTCAGCGGGGTTGAAGAGAGCAGTTCGCCTTGCCCCGCTGCCAGCACTTGGTGAACACCGTGGCCGAGTTCATGCGCCAGCGTCATCACATCCCGCGGTTTGCCCAAGTAGTTCAGCATGACATAGGGGTGAACGGTGGTGACGGTCGGGTGCGCGAAGGCCCCCGGCGCCTTGCCCGGCTTCACGCCAGCGTCGATCCAGCCCTTGGTGAAGAAGGGGGCGGCAATCGCCGACATGCGGGGGTCGAAGGCGGCATAAGCGCTTTGCACGGTTTCCACGGCTTCATCCCAGCCAACAAGGCGCGGGGTTTCAATCGGCAAGGGCGCATTGCGGTCCCAGACTTGCAGCTTGTCCAAACCCATCCATTTGGCCTTCAGCTTGTAGTAGCGATGCGAAAGCTTCGGATAGGCCGCGACGACGGCATTGCGCAGCGCCTCCACCACTTCCGGCTCGACATGGTTGGCGAGGTGGCGGCCCGCCTGCGGCGAGGCCATCTTGCGCCAGCGGTCGTGGATTTCCTTTTCCTTGGCCAAGGTATTGTGGACCCGGGCGAAGAGTTTCACATTCTTTTCAAAGACCTCCGCCAAGGCATGGGCTGCAGCCTCGCGCTTGGAGCGGTCGGAGTCGGTCAGGAAGTTCAGCGTCGCTTCCAGAGACAACTCTTCCGGCTCGCCTTCGACCTTGAACATCAGGCCGGCCATCGTCTCATCGAACAGCTTGTTCCAAGCGGAGGCGCCCACGACAGAGGTGTCGTGCAGGAACTGCTCCATCTCATCGGACAACTGGTGCGGGCGCATGGCGCGCAGGCGGTCAAAGACGGGTTTGTAGCGGGCGAGGGCGGCGTTTTCGGCCAGAAGGCCTGCCAGATGCTCATCCTCCAGCCGGTTGAACTCCAAGGAGAAGAACACAAGCGAGGACGTAAAGTCGGTGATCTCCCCCTCCGCATCGGCCATGAACTTCGCGCGGTCGCTGTCGAGCGTGTTCTGGTAATAGCGCAGGCCCGCATAGGACATGACACGGCCGCCGGTGGTCTCGATCCGCTCGTAGGTCTGCACGCAATCCAGCAGGGCATCTGCCGACAAGTTGGCGAGTTTGCCTTGATAGGTCTCGGCAAACCCGGCGCAGGATTGCTTCAACCACGACATGTCGCGGGCGAATTCCGGGCAGTCGGGGCTGGGGTAAAGGTCGGTCAGGTCCCAGTCGGGCAGGTCGCCGAAGCCGCCGGTCGCGGTGGCATTGGCGTCATGCAGGCGGGTATCAAGAAGCGGGCGGAAATGGGAGAACATGGGGACCTCGTTTGGCTTTGGTCCTATGTAGGGGGCCGGGGGCGGATTTGGAACTGGCTTTCACGGTCACATCCGTGGGAATGCGCCTTGGGGCGGCAGACGCGCCCTGAGGCGACGGTTTCACCAGATGAAGATATCGCTGGCCGTCAGATGCAGGTCCTTGCCGATATCCGCGATCAGCTTGGGCCGGTAGCCTGAAAGCGCCCCGTCGGCATCGTAATAGAGCAAGCCATCATCGCTGTCATAAATCACCCTGACGGCGGTAGAGGCTGCATAGCGGTTGGTCTGCACCACGAATTCCGCCGGGTCCAGATTGAAGATCTGCGTTTCGCCCATCAGGCCTCCGGCATCGTCCGCCGTATTGTGCAGGCCGGTGAAATTGCGGCTGAAGAAGACCAGTCTGTCCTGAGCGGGGTCGAAATCGGTGATCACATCGGCATCGGCAGCCAGCTTGTGGCGGTCCTCTTGGCCCTCGAAGGCAAAGGCGTCGCGGCCCTTGCCACCGGTAAGGGTGTCATGGCCTGAACCGCCGAACAGTGCGTCTGCGCCTCCGCCGCCAAACAGCGAATCCGCGCCGCCATTGCCGATCAATTCGTTGTTGCCGGTGTTGCCGCGCAAGGTATCGTCGAAATTGCCCCCGGCGAGGCCCTCAAGCCCGAAGTAATTCGTCACCCCGGTGAAGCCCAGATTTGCTGCGGCCTTGATCGTCACCGTGCCGGAGCCGCCATTGCCGAGGGTGAAGTTCACGGCCTTGTTGTAGAAGAACAGATTGAGGACATCGGAACCGTCGCCGCCATAGATCGAATCCTGTCCGGCAGAGACCGTGAAGAAATCATTGCCGTCGCCGCCGTAGAACAGATCGTTCCCCGAACCCGTTCCGAAGTCGTCATCACCCTCGCCGCCGTAAAACCGCGAAACACCGGTTCCGGCATCGCCATGGCTGCCCACCAGATAATCGCTGCCATCGCCGCCATAAAGTGTAACCGCGTCATAGAGTCCGTTCAGGAAGTCATCACCGCCAAAGCCGAAAAGCGAATCGCCGACAGCAGTGCCTTCCAGAGAATCGTCAAATATCGTGCCATTGATTACAGCCATGACCCAATGCTCCTGTCTTTGAATGTTTCTGGTGTTGGGGCCATCCTAGCTCGGCTGGTCTTGGCTACAAAGGTTGTTTCAAGCTTCCGGCATGAAAAGCGACAGATCATCGGCCTGATCGGGCGAGAGGTCGCGCCGCCAGCCCAATAGTTTCGCGCCCCTCAGATCGAGCCCGGATTTGCGGCGCGCGTTGGGCGTGGTGCCTTCGTAGGACAGTTCGAAAACGAGGGTGGGTGCCACCTGCCGCATCGGGCCGAAACGGTCGGTGGTGTGGGTCTTGGCCCAGGCGAGAATCTCGGGCGTCTCGGGCAGGGTCAGTTTCAGGCGGGTCAGGGGGACGAGAGTGTTGCCGCGGGGCAGGGCGAAGGTGGCCTCGGGGCCGGAGGGGTCGATCAGGGTCAGGATGGCAAGGCAGGTGCCGGGGACCTGTGGGGTGTCGGCGGCAAGGCCCAGTCTGGTGCGGAAGGTTCCGCTGGCAAGCCGGTTCAGGATCAGGCGGGCCGAGGGCGGCAGGTTTGCGGCAAGGCGCAGATAGGCGGTGCGGTCGGTCAGTTGTGCCAGAGTTTCGGTCAGGGAAAGGGGTGCGCCTTGGCCGGGCGGCAGAAGCAGGGCCGCGACCTCTGCCTTGTCGGCGGTCACGGCCAGACAGGCGTCCAGTAGGAAGGGCGGGGTTTGCGCAGCCGCGGCCACCCAGTCCAGCAGGATCTGCGGGGCTGCTATGCGCTTGGGGCGTTGGCCGGACAATAGGGCATGGGCGGTGGCAACTTCCACCGGCCCGACCTTGGCGGAATAGGCCGCGAAAGCCGCGGGCGTGGGGGTGCCGAGGGCAAGGAAGTTGGCAAAGCGGATCATGCGATGACGCCGGATTGTAGGCCCTTGGCGGTCAGCCACTGGCTGAAAGGCAGGGTGTAACCGTGCATCGTCAGCACTTGCGTAGCGCCTGTTGCTTCAATGGCAGCGTTGAGGCCGGGCCAATCGGCATGATCCGACAGGGTGAAGGCCGCCGCCGTGCCCTTGCGCCGGGCGGCCAAAGCCATCCAGCCAGAGGCCGCCGCCACCGCATGCGGCCCAAGCCCCAGCGCCCAGTCAGAGGCCATGGCATTGGGCGTGGCAATGACCAAGGCCCCCGGCGGGGGCGGGCCGGTCAGCGGCAACGTCGGGGGCAGCGCGTAGCCTTGGGCGCGCAGGATGGCGGTGATCTCCTCGACCACCGGATGGGTGCAGATCGGACCCAAACGCGCCAGCCCCGCCATCAGGCGCTGCGCCTTGCCGAAGGAATAGGCCAGCAGGACCGAGGTGATCCCGGCGGCGGCATTGGCCTGCCACCAGTGGGCGATCTCGGCCAGAACCACAGCCTCGGGCTGCCAGTGGAAGATGGGCAGGCCAAAGGTGCATTCGGTCAGGAAGGTGTGGCACTGCACCGGCTCGAAGGCCTCGCACAACGCGTCGGGGGCGGTCTTGTAGTCGCCAGAGTTCACCCAGACCTCGCCACGATGCTCGATCCGGATCTGGGCAGAGCCCGGGACATGGCCAGCGGGGTGAAAGCTGACCGTGACCTCGCCGATCTGGCGGCGTTCGCCATAGGCAATGCCCTCTGCGTTGATCCGGCCAAGGCGGTGGCGAATCACGGGAAGCGCCTGATGGGTGCACAGATAGGTCCCCGTACCCCGCGCCGCATGGTCGGAATGGCCATGAGTGACGAGCGCGCGGGGAACGCGCCCCATCGGATCGATGTGAAACTCCCCCGCAGGACAGTAGAGCCCCTGCGGGGTGGCGATGATCAAAGGCGCGCGTGTCATGGCCGCAGCATAGACCGAAGCGGGCCGGGATATAATCCCGTTTTGTTCCGCAGCTGCGGCGCTTTCCGGCTGATCCCACGCGGAAGCAATAAGCAGTTCGCCCAATATTTGCGCTATTTTACAAGTTAACGCCGTTTTCCCACGTCACCCCCTTTCGTTGGGCACTGGGGGTGGATTTACTGGCGCCATTCAGGAAAGGTCGTCCCCATGACCCAATACTTCAACGAGATGTACCTCGACGCTGCGGTGCGCGACCCCTATGCCCGGCTGGAGGCATGGATGCGCACGATGCCCGCCGACCTGCGCATTCAAAAGCAGGCCGAGGCCGAGGCTTTGTTCCGCCGCATCGGCATTACCTTCGCCGTTTATGGCGAGGGCGGTGACCCGGACAGGCTGATCCCCTTCGACATGTTCCCTCGGGTGTTTACGCACAACGAGTGGGCGCGGCTGGAGCGTGGCATCAAGCAACGGGCGCGGGCGTTGAATGCGTTTCTGGTAGACGTCTATGGCCGTGGCGAGATCATTCGCGCCGGCCGCATTCCCGCCAATCTGGTCTATCAGAACGAGGCATACGAGAAGGCCGTGGCCGGTTTCGTCCCGCCGAAGGGGGTCTATTCCCACATCGTCGGCATCGACATCGTGCGCACCGGGCCCACGGATTTCTTCGTGCTGGAGGACAATTGCCGTACCCCGTCGGGCGTCAGCTATATGCTGGAAAGCCGTGAGATGATGATGCGGATGTTCCCCGACCTGTTCCGGGAAAACCGCATCGAACCCGTTGACCGCTACCACGAACTGCTGCGACGCACGTTGACTTCAGTGGCGCCAGCCAAGTGTAACCATGAACCGACCGTCGTGATCCTGACGCCGGGGCACTATAACTCGGCCTACTACGAGCACAGTTTCCTTGCAGACCTGATGGGCGTGGAACTGGTCGAGGGGCAGGATTTGTTCGTCGAGGGCGAGTTCGTCTACATGCGCACGACGGAAGGGCCCAAGCGGGTGGATGTGATCTACCGACGGATCGATGACGCCTTCATCGACCCCCTGTGCTTCCGCCCTGACTCGATGCTCGGCGTACCCGGGTTGATGGATGTCTACCGCTCGGGTGGCGTGTCGATCTGCTCGGCTCCGGGGGCGGGTGTGGCGGATGACAAGGCGGTGTACACCTTCGTGCCAGAGATGATCCGGTTCTATCTGGGCGAGGAGCCGATATTGAACAACGTGCCCACCTGGCAATGCGCCAAGCAGGACGATCTGAAATACGTGCTGGATCACCTGCCGGAACTGGTGGTCAAGGAAGTCCACGGCTCGGGCGGGTACGGCATGCTGGTCGGGCCGAAATCGACCAAGGAGCAGGTCGAGACCTTCCGCCACAAGATCTTGAAGGACCCCGGCAACTACATCGCTCAGCCGACCCTTGCCCTGTCGTCTACGCCGACCTTTGTGGCCGAAGGTGTGGCGCCTCGCCATGTAGACCTGCGGCCCTATTGTCTGGTAGGCGAGCGCATCGAACTGGTGCCCGGCGGGCTGACCCGGGTGGCCTTGACGGAGGGGTCACTGGTGGTGAACTCGTCGCAGGGTGGCGGCGTCAAAGATACCTGGGTGTTGGCGGAGTAAAGCATGCTGTCTAGAACTGCCGACAACCTGTATTGGATCGCCCGTTACATGGAGCGCGCCGAAACCGCAGCCCGATTGCTGGAAGTGGGGGCGCGGATATCGCTGCTGCCCACGGCGCAGGGCTACCGGAACGAGTGGGAATCGATCCTGCAATCGACCGGCACGCAGGGCGCTTTCGGGGCCAAATATGGCGAGGCGATCCAGCGCAATATCGAAAGCTTTCTGTTCTTTGACCGCGACAATCCGTCCTCAGTGGCCTCTTGCATCACCCAGGCGCGCGAAAACGGCCGGATCGTGCGGACGGCCTTGACGGGACAAGTCTGGGACGCGCTGAACACCGCCTTTCAGGAACTGCGCCAGATCGAACGCATACCCCGCTCCGAACTGGAGCTGTCGCGCTTGACCGACTGGACGATGAAGCACGCGGCCATGGTACGCGGTGGCATCGAAGCGACGCTGTTGCGCGACGATGGCTATGACTTCCTGAACCTCGGCTACGCCCTGGAGCGCGGAGATGCGACGGCGCGGTTGATGGATGTGAAGTACTATGTGCTGCTGCCGCGGATGGGCGTCGGCTCGGGTGTCGACAATGACCAGTGGTCGATGATGCTGCGGGCACTGTCGCTGAACCGGGCCTTCCACTGGGCCTATGGCGGCGATGTCAGTGCGGCCAAGATCGCGCATTTCCTGATCCTGAACCCGCATTGCCCACGCGCGTTGATCACCTGCGTCACAGACACCAACAGCCATCTGGGGCGGATTGCCAAGATGTACGGCAAGTCCACCGATGTGCAGGCCAAAGCGCAAGCCCTGCAGGCGGAACTTGACACCCTGACCCCCGACGCGATCTTCGAGGAAGGTCTGCACGAATTCCTGTCGCGCTTCATTCGTCACACGGCTGAAATCGCGGGCATGGTACACAACACCTACCTTTCTGGGGACATGCGCTGATGCTGCTGCTGATCGACCATGTGACGCTCTATCGCTATGACAGCCCGGTGCGGGGCGTGGTGCAAAGCCACCGTCTGACCCCCTCGGGCTGCGAGGGGCAGAAGGTGCTGGAGTGGGAGGTTTCCGTCTCGGGTGGTGTCAAGGGCGGTGGCTTTCGCGACGGCGCGGGAGACTGGGTGCAGGGCTGGAGTGTGAAGGGCCCGGTGTCCGAGATTGCCGTGCATGTCCGGGGCCGGGTGCAGACCGCCGATATGGCAGGCGTGCTGAAGGGCCACCGAGAAATCGTCGCACCCGAGGTTTATCTGGCCGAAACTGCGGCCACCGAACTGGCCGGCGGCCTTGCCGTGCTGGCGCAGGCGGCGGAGGGGGCGGACAACCGGCTTGCCGCCGCACATGCCCTGTCGCGGGCGGTGTCGGAAGCCATTGAATACAAGCCCGGCACCACGCATGCCCGCACCACCGCCGCCGAGGCTTTGGAACTGGGCGTGGGCGTCTGTCAGGACCACACTCATGTCCTCTGCGCCATCGCCCGTGCCAACGGGATTCCGGCGCGCTATGTCTCGGGCTATTTGTTGGCCGATGCGGATGGCGAAGCTCATGAGGCGGCGCATGCCTGGGCAGAACTGCATATCCCGGGCTTGGGTTGGGTTGGCTTTGATCCGGCCAACGAATGTTGCCCGGATGACCGCTATGTGAGGTTGGGTTCGGGCCTCGATTCGCGTGAGGCTGCCCCCATTCGCGGGTCGGCCCGGTCGAACGGCGCGGAAAGTCTGAATGTGACGGTTGCGGTTCTGGCAACGCAACAATAGGGTCGCCGCACCTAAAAGGGAAAAGACTATGACCTATTGCGTGGGGCTTTTGCTGAACGAAGGCGTGGTGATGCTGTCTGACACCCGCACCAACGCG
>CANBRQ010000155.1 GCA_947371955.1 Paracoccaceae bacterium
GGGGTCGGCAAGACCACGACCGCGATCAATCTGGCAGCCGGTCTGGTTGATCTTGGCGCGAAAGTCCTTCTGATTGACCTTGATCCGCAGGGCAACGCCTCCACTGGCCTCGGCATTGCAGTCGAGGCCAGACGCGCGACGACGTATGACCTGTTGATCGAAGAACGGCCGATTGCCGAGGTGGTCATGCCGACGGCCATCCCGAACCTGATGATCTGCCCGGCAAACTCCGACCTTGCCTCGGCGGATATTGATCTTGTCGCCAACGAAAAGCGTATCTACCTTCTGCACGACGCACTCCGCCAGCCGGCTGCCGAACAGCTTGCCTTCGACTTCGTCCTGATCGATTGCCCGCCCTCGCTCAGCCTTCTGACGGTCAACGCGCTGGTGGCGGCCCACTTCGTCCTGATCCCGCTTCAGGCAGAGTTCTTTGCACTGGAAGGTCTGTCGCAACTCATGCTCACCGTGCGCAAGATTCGCATGACCGCGAACCCCACTCTGCGGATCGAGGGTGTGGTCATCACCATGTATGATGGGCGCAACCGCCTCAGCCAGCAGGTTGAAACCGATGCCCGCGCCACCCTGGGCGATCTGGTTTTCAAGACCGTCATCCCGCGCAATGTCCGGCTCAGTGAAGCGCCGTCTTTCGCCATGCCCGTGCTGCAATATGACAGCGCGTCCAAGGGCAGCGAGGCCTACCGCGCGCTCTCGGCCGAGATCCTTGCCCGGCATCCCCTCACCAAAATCCCGCAAAAGGCATAAGGCATGGAGAAGAAGATGGATCGTCGTGGGTTGGGCCGTGGGCTGTCGGCATTGCTGGCTGATGTCAATATGGCCGAGCCCGCCGGTGACAGCCCCAACCCGCCGCGCCCCACGCAAGTTCTGCCGGTGGAGCGGATCCAGCCGAACCCCAACCAGCCGCGCCGCGAATTCGACCCCGAGGCTTTGGAGCAACTGGCGCAGTCGATCCGCCAGAAGGGCATCGTCCAGCCCCTGATTGTCCGCGTGATCGGCGCCGACGGTCAGTACGAAATCGTGGCCGGCGAACGTCGCTGGCGCGCTGCACAAATCGCCGGCCTGCATGAGATTCCAATCGTCGTCCGCGAATTCACTGATGTCGAAGTTCTTGAAATCGCGATCATTGAGAACATCCAACGTGAGGATCTGAACCCGATCGAAGAGGCGATGGCCTATCGCCAGTTGATCGAGCGCTTCGGCCATACGCAGGAAAAGCTGGCGGAAGCCCTGTCGCGCAGCCGCAGCCATGTTACCAATCTGTTGCGCCTTCTGACCCTGCCAGAGCCCGTTCAAGACATGCTGCGCAAAGGCGAACTGACCTCCGGTCACGCCCGCGCCCTGATCACCGCACCCAATCCGGCTGTGCTCGCTGCCCAGGTGGTCCGCCGCGGCCTTTCCGTGCGTGAGACGGAAAAGCTGGCGAAGACCATTGGTACCAAGCAGCCCCGCGGCCCCGGCAAGGTGGAAAAAGACGCAGATACCCGCGCGATCGAGGCTGACCTGTCCGCCAATCTGCGCATGGCGGTTCGCATAGACCACCGCAGCATCGACGAAGGTGGCGTTCTCAGCATCAGCTATCGTACGCTGGAGGACTTGGATCTGCTGTGCGATGTCCTGTCCAAGATCCCGCGCGACATGATGCCGGACCGTACGTTCTAGTCCGGCTATCAGTCGACCAGCAATTCCCGCAGGATCGCGTTCAACAACAGCCGTCCGGGGCGGGTTGTGCGCACCCGGTTTCCGTCAATTTGCAGCAACCCGTCCTCAACGAGTTCCGCAAGTTTTGCTAGGGGCAAGCTGCGGCCGCTGATCGTGCGAAAGCGCTCCATGTCGCTGCCCTCATGCAGCCGCAGCGACATCAGAAGGTACTCCGCGGCCTGATCCCAGGCGATGCTGCTGGACCGTGGCAATTCGCCCGCCTCACCCGATTCGACCTGGTGTAACCACGCGCCCGGCTGTTTGGGCGCTTCGGTGGCAATCCGCCAACCGTTCACCGTCAGCCGTCCGTGCGCGCCAGGCCCAATCCCGGCATAGTCGCCCAAGCGCCAATAGATCAAATTGTGTCTCGATTCCTGCCCCTGCCTTGCATGGTTCGAAACCTCGTAGGCCGGCAACCCCGCCGCCTCACACATCTCTTGGGTCATCAGGAACATATCCGAGGACTGGTCTTCTTCCGGCAGCCCACGCAACTGCCCCAGCGCATGCCTTGCGCCGAACACCGTGCCGTCCTCAATCGTCAGCTGATAAAGTGACAGATGTGAAGGCTCCATCTCCAGCGCTTCGCGCAATTCGCGCTGCCACGCCGCCTCGCTTTGATCTTGCCGGGCGTAGATCAGGTCGAAACTGACCCGGTCAAAGGTCTTCCGTGCAATCCCATAAGCCGCCTTCGCCTCCGCCACGCTGTGCATCCGCCCCAGACGCCGCAAATCGTCGTCGTTCAGCGCTTGCATCCCGATCGAAACCCGATTGACGCCGGCATCGCGATAGCCCTGAAACCGCCCCGCTTCGACCGAGCTTGGATTGGCCTCCATGGTGATCTCGATGTCATTCGCCTGCGCCCAGGTAGACCGCACAGCCTCCAGAATCGCACCGACCAGGTCCGGTTCCATCAACGAGGGGGTTCCACCGCCGAAGAAGACCGAGTTCAGCACGCGCCCCTTGGTCTCTGCCCCAACCCGCGCGATCTCGCTCAGATAGGCTGCTTGCCAGCGTTTCTGGTCAATATGCGCCGCCACATGGCTGTTGAAATCGCAGTAGGGACATTTGGATTGGCAAAACGGCCAATGCAGATACAGGCCGAATCCACCGTTGCGCCAATCTTCCATCACTTCAGGTCCTCATCACCCCTTGAACGCCGTGACTTCAATCTCAACCTTCATCTCTGCCCGGATCAATCCCGCGATTACCATCGTCGCCGCCGGCCGGATATCACCCAGAACAGCACCCAGTACCGGCACAAGGTCATCGACAAGGGCGGCATCAATCACGGTGTACTGAACCCGCACGATATCGCCCATCTCGAAACCAGCCTGCTCCAGCACCTTCTCAATCGTCCCAAAACAGGTGCGCGCCTGATCCGCGATGCTTTCGGGTAGAGTCATCGTCGCGTAATCATAGCCCGTTACGCCTGACACAAAGCACCACCCGCCCTTCACGACCGCGCGGCTATAGCCCATCGTCGCCTCGAACGGCGATCCGGTTGAGATACGTTTCACGTGAAACATTCCTTCATCAGTTTGCCAAATGCATCCGCTCTATGGCTGATCCGGTTCTTGAAAGCCTCATCCATCTCGCCAAACGTCTCCTCATACCCATCGGGCACAAAGATCGGATCATAGCCATGCCCCAAGGTCCCGCGCTTCGGCCAGACAATCTGCCCCGCCACACGCCCCTCGAAGACCCGCTCTTCCCCTCCGGGGCGCACCAGCGCCAAAGTGCAGCAAAACGCCGCCAGCCGAGGCGCCTTCGCCCCCACCCCCTCCAGCAGCCCCCAAGTCTTCGCCATCGCCCGGCCAAAGTCGCGCCCCTTGGCGCCCTCCGCCCAATCCGCCGTATAGATCCCCGGCGCCCCACCCAAAGCCTCGACCATCAGCCCAGAGTCATCCGCCAAAGTCACCAGACCAGACCCCTTTGCGCCAGCCCGCGCCTTCAGCAAAGCATTCCCGGCAAAACTCCGGTCGGTCTCTTCGGGTTCCGCCAAGCCAAAGTCGGCCAAACCCACCACAGACACCCCAAAGGGCGATAACAGAGCCGAAATCTCCGCCATCTTCCCCTTGTTCCCGGTCGCCACCAGCAGCTTTTCGCCCGGCAGAATGCGCATCAGCCCACCGCCGCCTTCTGCGCCGCCACCAAGGCTTTCACCCCGGCCTCCGCCAGATCCAGCAACTTCCCCATCTCATCGCGCGAGAATGTGGCGCCCTCCGCCGACATCTGCACCTCGATCATGCGGCCACGGCCCGTGATCACGAAATTCCCATCCGTGCCCGCCACAGAATCCTCCGCATAATCCAGATCCAGCACCTCCTGCCCGGCATAAACCCCGCAGGAAATTGCCGCGACATGATCAATCATCGGGTCCGAAATGATCGTCCCCGCCTTCAAAAGCTTGTTCACCGCCAACCGCAACGCGACCCAGCCCCCGGTGATCGAGGCACAGCGCGTTCCGCCATCCGCTTGCAAGACATCGCAATCCACTACGATCTGCCGTTCGCCGAGCGCCGAACGGTCGACCCCCGCCCGCAACGCCCGCCCAATCAGTCGCTGAATTTCCTGCGTCCGGCCCGATTGCTTGCCCATCGCGGCCTCCCGCTTGGTCCGCGACCCGGTCGCGCGCGGCAGCATGCCATACTCCGCCGTCACCCAACCCAAGCCCGTCCCCTTCAGGAAACTCGGTGGCTTGTCTTCGATGGTGGCGGAACACAATACATGCGTCTCCCCCATCTTGATCAGGCACGAGCCTTCCGCGTGTTTCATCACCCCGGCTTCAATCGAAACCGCCCGCAATTCATCCAATTTCCGGCCAGAGGGACGCATGTTAGCACCTTTTGCTGCATCAGTATCTAAAAGCCAGATATGACGCAGCGCGCCCACGACGCAACCCCGATTGACGCCCCGGCGCTCGCGTCCCTAAATGGGGGCATGGCAGACAAACCCTCCCTCCTGACCGAGATGAACGACCGCTCCCGCGAGGTCTTCCGCCGCGTGGTTGAATCCTACCTGTCCTCCGGTGACCCGGTTGGCTCCCGCACCCTCACCCGCTCGATGACGGAAAAACTCTCCGCCGCCACAATCCGCAACACGATGCAGGATCTGGAATACCTCGGGTTGCTCGACAGCCCCCATGTCTCCGCGGGCCGCATCCCCACCCAACTCGGCCTGCGCATGTTTGTCGACGGCCTGATGGAGGTCGGCACCATCGATTCCGCCGACCGCGCCAAGATCGAATCCTCGGTGGAGCGCGACGGGCCCGACGTCACCTCCCTGCTGGATCAGGTTGGCGCCGCCCTCTCCGGCATCACCCGTTCGGCCTCGCTGGTCCTTGCTCCAAAACAAGAAACCGCCATCCGCCATATCGAGTTCGTCAGCCTCTCACCCGAACGCGCACTGGTGGTCCTCGTTTTCGTCGATGGTCATGTGGAAAACCGTGTCTTCACCCCGCCGCCCGGCCAAACCCCTTCCTCGATGCGCGAGGCGGCCAATTTTCTGAACTCCATCGCCGAAGGCCGCCGCCTCTCTGAACTCCGCCCCCTGATCGCCGCGCAGATTGCCCTCAACCGCCAGCAGATCGACACCCTTGCACAGGATCTCGTCGAAGGTGGCCTCGCCCTCTGGGAAAACGCGGGCGAACGTGGCGAGCGTCTCATCGTGCGCGGCCAGGCCAACCTGATCGAATCCGGCACCGAATCCTTCAACCTCGACCGCATCCGCACCCTGTTCGATGACCTCGAACGCAAGCGCGATATCGCCGATTTTCTGGAAATGACCGAGACCGGTGAAGGTGTACGCATTTTTATCGGCTCCGAGAACAAGCTTTTCTCACTTTCGGGTTCCACTCTGGTCGTTTCTCCCTATATGAACACCGACCGTAAGATCATTGGCGCCATCGGCGTCATCGGCCCGACCCGGCTCAACTATGGCCGGATCGTTCCGATCGTGGATTACACCGCGCAACTGGTTGGCCGCATGGTCTCCGGGCGCGGCAAAGCGTGAAGTAGAAGGGTGAATGACATGGCAGACGACAAATCCGCTCCGGAAGAGATCGACCTGAAAGAGCTGGAAACCTTCATGGAAAGCGAAGAACTCGCCGCCGCCAAGGCCGAGAAAGAGGAAATGCGCGACCGTTACATGCGCGCCCTCGCCGATGCCGAGAACGCCCGCAAGCGTGGCGAGCGGGATCGCCGCGAGGCAGAGCAATATGGCTCCACCCGCCTCGCCCGCGACCTGCTGCCGGTTTATGATAACCTCAAGCGCGCCCTGATCGCCGTGCCGGACGAACTTAAAGTCGTCGCCGGCGCCCTTCTTGAAGGCGTCGACCTCACCCTGCGCGAACTGACCTCGGTGATGACCAAACACGGCGTCAAACCGATTTCGCCGCAAAACGGCGACGTCTTCGACGCCCAAACCATGCAAGCCATGTTCGAAGCCCCTCTGCCCGGCACCAAAGCCGGCACCATCATCCAGGTGATGACAGAGGGCTTCATGCTGCACGACCGCCTCCTGCGCCCCGCGCAAGTCGGTGTCTCGTCCAACACTCAAGGCTGAACCGCCCAAATCTGATTGCAAAAGCGTTGCGGGCTACGGCCCGCATGCTAATCTGGCCGAGGTTCTCCAAGGGAGTCTCCCATGGCCAAGCATTTGACCCTACTTGTTGGCACGACAAAAGGCGCATTTCTGATCTCCGGCGGCGCTGACCGCAGCGGTTGGGCAGTGTCAGGCCCCTACTGCGACGGCTGGGTGATCAACCACATGATCGGTGACCCCGAAACCGGCGAAATCTGGGCCGGTGGCGGCAGTGATTGGAGCGGTGCCGGCATCTGGCGCTCCACCGATCATGGATCAAACTGGACGCTTGCCAAGCTGACCAAGGGCAAGATGGACGACTGGGCCGCCAATGACCCAGATTTCGCCCGCACCATCGGCTGGACCGATACGCCCCTGCCCTTCACCGACACATTCTCGCAAATCTGGTCGCTGGGTCAGGTCGGCCCCACCCTCTACGCCGGCACCAAACCCGCGAGCCTCCTTGCCAGCCACGACCGCGGCGCCACATGGGCCCTTGTCCCAGGCCTGACCGACCACCCCTCCGCCTCCAACTGGCACGGCGGCGCAGCAGGCCTCGTCCTTCACACGATCGTCAGCGACCCCAACGACACGAAGAAACTGTGGATCGGTATCTCCGCTGCCGGCGTTTTCGCCACCGAGGATGCCGGCGCCACATGGGACCGCCGAAACCGCCTCTCCAACACCGTCCCGCACACCCATCACGACCACCCCGCCGCCCCGCGCGATGGCGACACCGGCCACTGCGTCCACAACATGATGCGCGCCCCGGGCTCCGAGGATGTGCTTTACCAGCAAAACCACCACGGCGTCTGGCGTTCGTCCGATGGCGGGCGCAGCTGGGATGACATCACCGAAGGCCTGCCCTCGACCTTTGGTTTCCCCATCCGCGTGCACCCAAGCGACCCGAACACGCTCTGGACCCTGCCCCTGAACGGCGATTCCGCCGGGCGCTATCCGCCGGGTGCTGCCGCCGCCGTCTGGCGCTCCCGCGACGGCGGCAAAAGCTGGGCAGCCCTGCGCGAGGGCCTGCCGCAAACCGCCTGCTACTTCACCGTCCTCCGCCAGGCGATGGCCGGAGACACCCGCGACCCGGCAGGCCTTTATTTCGGCACCAACAGCGGCTCAGTCTTCGCCAGCCTGGATGAGGGCGACACCTGGACCGAAGTCGCCCGCCACCTGCCCACCATCCTCGCCGTCGAGGTTCTGGACCAAGGCTGAAGCCCCGCTACCCCCTCTACCCCAGCAACCCCTTCAACTCATAAATCAGCCCCAAAGCCTCCTTCGGCGACAACTCATCCGGGCTGATCCCTTTCAACCGCGCCTCCACAGCCGAGGCCACACCCCGCGCCGGCGGCTCAACCCGCACAGCCCGGAACAAAGGCAAATCATCAATCAACGCCCGCTGCCCCGGCCGCTCCCGGTCGCCCTTCTCCAAGGCCTCCAGCACCACCTTGGCTCGCTCCACCACCGCATGCGGCAGCCCGGCCAGCTTGGCCACCTGCACCCCGTAACTGCGATCCGCCGCCCCTTCCCGCACTTCATGCAGAAAGATCACATCGCCCTCCCATTCCTTGACCGTGACAGTGGCGTTCTTCACGCCCTTCAGCTTGCCCGCCAAAGCCGTCATCTCATGGTAATGCGTGGCAAACAGCGCCCGGCACCGGTTCACATCGTGCAAATTCTCCAGCGTCGCCCAGGCAATGCTCAGCCCGTCATACGTCGCCGTCCCCCGCCCGATTTCATCCAGAATAACCAGCGCCCGATCATCCGCCTGATTCAAAATGGCCGCTGTCTCGACCATCTCCACCATGAACGTCGACCGCCCCCGCGCCAGATCATCCGCCGCCCCGACCCGGCTGAACAACTGGCTGACCACCCCGACCCTGGCCGCCTTCGCCGGCACATAACTCCCCATCTGCGCCAGCAAGGCAATCACCGCATTCTGCCGCAAAAACGTGGACTTCCCCGCCATATTCGGCCCCGTCAAAAGCCAAATCGCCGGAGTCCCCCCCTCCGTTAGCCGACAGTCGTTCGGCACAAACGCCGTCCCCGAGCGCTTCAACGCCCGCTCCACCACCGGATGCCGCCCGCCCACCACATCAAACGCCCGTGAGTCATCGACCACCGGCGCCACCCAATCCTCCGCCACCGCCAAATCCGCCAAGGCAGCGGTCAGATCCAACTCCGCCAACCCCCTTGCGGCCGCCGCAATCGCCGCCGCCCGCCGCAAAACCTCCGCCCGCAACGCCTCAAAATGCGCCTTCTCCTGCTCCAACGCCAGATTCCCCGCATTGAGGATCCGCGTCTCCATCTCGCTCAACTCAACCGTGGAAAACCGCATCACATTCGCATTGGTCTGCCGATGAATGAACCGCCCTCCCCCCAACAACTTCTCCGCATGCAACGAAGTGACCTCGATAAAATACCCCAACACATTGTTATGCTTTATCTTTAATGAAGAAATCCCTGTCGCCTCGACAAACTCCGCCTGCATATCCCCCACAACCGCCCGCCCTTCATCGCGCAGCCGCCGCGTCGCATCCAGTTCCGCGTCATAGCCCGCGGCCACATACCCCCCATCCCGCACCATCAACGGCGGCTCCGCCACCAAAGCCCGGTCCAGCAACGCAACCAAATCCTCCTGCCCGCGCAGCGAGGCACAAGCCAAAGCCAACCCCTCCGGCGCCCCCATCAACTCAATCCGTGAAGCCTGCGCCAATCCCGCCCGGATCGCCGCCAAATCCCGTGGCCCCCCGCGCTCCAACGCCAGCCGAGACAGCGCCCGATCCATATCCGGCACCATCCGAAGCGCTGCACGCAACTCATGCCGCGGCCCCTCGACCAACCACCGCACCCCTTCCAAGCGCGACCCAATCACCGCCAAATCCCGCGACGGGCTGCTCAACCGCACCTCCAGCAACCGCGCCCCCGCCGCCGTCACCGTCCGGTCCATCGCCGCCAGCAAGGACCCTTCCCGCCCCCCCGACAACGCCTGCGTCAGCTCCAGATTCCGCCGCGTCGCCGCATCAATCTGCACCGTCCCGCCGCTCGCCTCCCGAACCGGAGCCCGCAACAACGGCAACTTCCCCCGCTGCGTCAGTTCCAGATAATCCACCAGCGCGCCCATCGCCGAAACCTCAGCCCGCCCAAACGCGCCGAAGGCGTCCAGCTTGGCCACCCCATACAACCCCGAAACCCGCGCCTCCGCCGACCCAGAATCAAAACTCCCCCGCGACAGCGCCGTCACAGCCGCCCCCGCCTCCCGCACCACCTCGGCCCAGACCCCCTCCCGAGCCTCCGACACCAGCACCTCCTTAGGTGCCAACCGGGCCAGTTCCGCCGCCAGCCGCGCCCCCGGGCACACCATCACCCGAAACTCCCCCGTCGAAATGTCCGCCCAGGCCAAAGCCCCCTCGTCCCGCACCTCCGCAAAGGCACACAGATAATTCGACCGCCGCGCCTCCAGCAGGCTGTCCTCCGTCAGCGTCCCCGGCGTCACCAACCGCACCACATCGCGCTTCACGACGGACTTGTACCCGCGCTTCTTGGCCTCGCTTGGATCCTCCATCTGCTCGGCAATCGCCACCCGGAACCCCTTGCGGATCAGCCCCAGCAAATACCCCTCCGACGCATGTACCGGCACCCCGCACATCTGGATCGGCGCTCCGCCATGCGTCCCCCGCTTGGTCAGCGCGATATCCAGCGCCTCAGACGCCTCCACTGCATCCTGAAAGAACATCTCGTAAAAATCGCCCATCCGGTAGAACAACAGCGCCCCCGGATAGCGCCCCTTGATCTCCAGATACTGCGCCATCATTGGTGTCACGTCGTCTTGCACATCAGCCCCCAAGGTTGGCACAAACCCTATCCAAGCCTTCCCTTCCCCGAAAGCCCCCCTTAACCTGAGGCCCAAAAGGGGGCCCCCATGACCGACGTATCCACCCACCAGGCCGAAGACGATATCCGCAACGAATCCATCCTGATCTACGTCAACGGCCAGATCGTCCCCAAAGC
>CANBRQ010000156.1 GCA_947371955.1 Paracoccaceae bacterium
ACGTGCAGGACCAGTTGCGCAGGCTTTAGGGCTTTGGGCAGGTGAAAGGCTGATCCGCCCGGACGTTGGGCGCAATGTCGGGCGGAAGCACGCTCCAGTCCTGCGTGGCGTAGGACCAGATTAGGGTTTGCCCGCCCGATTGCGCCTTGGCGTGCAGGTAGGGCTGTGGGGGCACGGGGGCGAAGGCCAGGCTGGTGGCAAAAGAGGTGCGTTCGAAGTGATCGAAGCCCCGCTTGGCTGCCGAGGTGCACATAGCGGTCTGGCTGATCTGATCGCCGACGAACAGGCTCGCAAGCAGAGCCGTCGTTCCTGAGATGCCCAAGGCCCAAGGCCGCAGGGGGCGCCATATCAAGCAAAGCACCGCCGCGCCGATGACATAGGGGGCAACGTCGGCTGCAAGCTCTGTCAGAAAGGGCCGATAGCGGCCCGCTTGCAGGACGTCCAACGCGCCCAAAGGCGGGAAGATCGTTGTGAAGATGGCAAAGGACGTCCGACCGCGCAGCAGGCCATAGACCAGAAAAAGGCCCGAGACTTGCAGCGCCAGCCTGCCTGCGATGCCGCGCCAGCCCTCGACGCGAAAGCCGGCGCACAGCCAGAGCCAGCCGAAGATGCCAAGACAGGTCAGCGCCAATCCCGCAAGGATCAGCGCCAGTTGCATGTCAGACCACCCGTTCGACCATCATGTGCTTGATTTCGGCTATCGCCTTGGCCGGGTTCAGACCCTTGGGGCAGGTCTTGGTGCAGTTCATGATCGTGTGGCAGCGGTAGAGCTTGAACGGGTCTTCAAGGTCGTCCAGACGCTCGCCGGTGGCTTCATCGCGGCTGTCCACAATCCAGCGGTAGGCGTGCAGCAGGGCGGCGGGGCCGAGGTATTTGTCGCTGTTCCACCAGTAGCTGGGGCAAGACGTGCTGCAGCAGGCGCACATCACGCATTCATAGACGCCGTCCAGCTTGGCGCGGTCATCGATCGACTGGCGCCATTCCTTTTCGGGCCGGTTGGTCTTGGTCTCCAGCCAGGGCATGATCGAGGCGTGCTGGGCGTAGAAATGCGTCAGGTCCGGCACAAGGTCCTTGATGACGGGCATATGCGGCAAGGGATAGATCTTGATGTCGCCCTTCACCTCATCCAGCCCATAGATGCAGGCCAGCGTGTTGATGCCGCCGATGTTCATGGCACATGACCCGCAGATGCCCTCGCGGCAGGAGCGGCGGAAGGTCAGGGTCGGGTCGATGTCGGTCTTGATCTTGATCAGCGCGTCCAGAACCATGGGCCCGCATTTGTCCATATCAAGGAAATAGGTGTCGACCCGGGGGTTTTCGCCGTCATCGGGCGTCCAGCGGTAGATCTGGAACTTGCGGACATTGCTGCCGGATGGCCGGGGCCATGTCTTGCCCGTACGGATCTTGGAATTCTTGGGCAGGGTGAACTGGACCATTTGTCAGCCTTTCGGAGTCACGAACGGGATTAGCTTCTGGATTCGGGCATAGTTGAGAAGGGGCGCGAGGGCTGCTGGCCCGCACGGTTCTGGACACAGGCGGCAAAGACCTGATCGGGGTCGCGGCGCAGCAGGTAGTCGGACGAGATGCCGATTTCGAAATTGGCCGCCGCCCGGCCATTCGAGCCCATGCCGAAGCCAACTGAACCGCGCGGGTGCTGGGCCAGTTGCGCGTCCTTGATGCAGGCGCGTTCAGCATCGGGCAGCGCCATCGGGCCACAGGCGGCCAGCAGCAGCAAAAGGGGAAGGGCGCGTTTCATGTCAGGTCCGGGGTGGCAAGATGGGCGCGGGTCAGGCACTTTTGCGTCTCGGGCCGGGACAGGACGCCCCGGATGATCGCCTTGGTACGGGTGCCCGCCTGCACGCCGATATCACGGGCGAGGATTTCCAACTCGGGCTGCTGGGCGTTGTCAACCACGCAGACGGCCACATCCGATCCGGTGACATTGGCGATGACCGATTCCGCCGTGCGGGCGATGGTCTTGTCAACCACGACCTGCGGGTCGCAGGCGGCGAGGGTCAGAAGAAGGAAGGCTAAACGTTTCATGGCGTTACCCCTGCGTTTGCATGGGAGGCCCGCGCCTCGACACGGACGACCAGTTTCAGACCGGACCAGATGTCATCCACGGCACAGACCTTCACATCCACCAATACATCCAACAGGGCCGCGTTGCGGATCACATCTTCGGTGATATCGGTCGGGACTTTGCTGGCCTTCTTCGGCCAACTGATCCAGATCATGCCCTCGGGCGTGATCAGATCGCGCAGCACGGGAAGGGCCTGCAGGTCACGGGCTTGCGTGGTGAACATGTGGATCACGTCGCGCGCGCCTTCCGGCAGGGCGCGCCAGTCGGGCGCAAGTTCGATGCGGCGGTATTCGGCCGCATCGTGCAGATGGTGCAGGCTGTCCGGCAAGCCCACAAAGGCAACCGCCTGCCCGGCCTTGAGGCCGAGCTTGCGCGCCAAAGGGGTGCCGGAATAGCCCACCATCAGAACTTCCGTTCCGCCGGGGCGATCTTCTTCAGGCTAATGCCGCCATCAGCCTCGGTCGTCAGCGGGTCCTTGTGGACGGCGCGGTAGTCTAGCTTGACCTGCGGCCCGTCGACCCAAGCCAAGGAGTGCTTGCGCCAGTTCACATCGTCGCGCGTCGGGTAATCCTCATGCGCATGGGCGCCGCGGGATTCCTTGCGGGCTTCGGCAGCGACGATGGTGGCCAAGGCGTTGGGCATCAGGTTGGTGAGTTCCAGCGTCTCCATCAGGTCGGAGTTCCAGACCATCGAGCGGTCGGTGACCTTGATGTCAGCCATCTTCCCGGCCACGGCTTCCATCTTGATCACGCCATCGGCAAGCGTCTTGTCGGCGCGGAAGACGGCAGCGTCGGCCTGCATGGTGCGCTGCATGTCATCGCGCAAGCTGGCCGTCGGGATCGCGCCGTTGGCATGGCGCAGCGCGTCGAAGCGCGACAGGGCCTTGTCGACTTCCGGCTTGTTGAGCGGGGCGACACGTTCCTTGGGGTTGACGATCTCACCGGCGCGGATCGCGGCGGCGCGGCCGAAGACCACGAGGTCGATGAGGGAGTTTGATCCCAGACGGTTGGCGCCATGCACACTGGCGCAACCGGCCTCGCCCACGGCCATCAGGCCGGGGAAGATCGCGTCGGGGTTGTCATGGGTGGGGTTCAGAACCTCGCCCATGTAGTTCGTGGGGATGCCGCCCATGTTGTAGTGCACAGTGGGCAGAACCGGGATCGGCTCTTTCGTCAGATCAACCCCTGCGAAGATGCGGGCGGATTCGGAGATGCCGGGCAGGCGTAGGTCAAGGGTGGCCTTGGGCAGGTGGTTCAGGTTCAGGTCGATATGGTCCTTGTTCGGGCCAACCCCCCTGCCCTCGCGGATTTCCAGCGTCATGCAGCGGGACACGTAGTCGCGCGGGGCGAGGTCTTTGTAATGCGGCGCGTACCGCTCCATGAAGCGTTCGCCGTTGGAGTTGGTGAGGTAGCCACCTTCGCCCCGCGCGCCTTCGGTGATCAGGCAGCCCGAGCCGTAGATGCCGGTCGGGTGGAACTGCACGAACTCCATGTCCTGCAGCGGCAGCCCTGCGCGGGCGACCATACCGCCGCCATCGCCGGTGCAGGTATGGGCCGAGGTGGCCGAGAAATAGGCGCGGCCGTAGCCGCCGGTGGCGAGGACGGTCATCTTGGCGTTGAAGACGTGGATGGTGCCGTCGTCCAGCTTCCATGCCACGACGCCGGTGCAGCGGCCTTCGGTCATGATCAGGTCGATGGCGAAGTATTCGATGAAGAACTCGGCGTTGTTCTTCAAGGATTGGCCGTAGAGCGTGTGCAGGATCGCGTGGCCGGTGCGGTCAGCGGCCGCACAGGTGCGCTGGACCGGGGGGCCCTCGCCGAATTCGGTCGTGTGGCCGCCGAAGGGGCGCTGGTAGATCTTGCCCTCTTCGGTGCGCGAGAAGGGGACGCCGTAGTGTTCCAGCTCGTACACGGCCTTGGGCGCTTCGCGGGCGAGGTATTCCATCGCGTCGGTGTCCCCCAGCCAGTCAGACCCCTTGACGGTGTCGTACATGTGCCATTGCCACGAGTCCGGACCCATGTTGCCCAAGCTGGCCGCGATGCCGCCCTGTGCGGCCACAGTATGCGAGCGTGTCGGGAAGACCTTGGTCACGCAAGCCGTGCGCAGGCCCTGTTCTGCCATGCCCAGCGTGGCGCGCAGACCGGCACCGCCGGCCCCCACGACAACCACGTCATAGTCATGCACTTCATACGGATAAGCGTTCATCATAACCTCAAAGCGCGATGCGGATCAGGGCGTAAAGCCCCGTGGCCGCGATCACGGCGGCCAGCGAATAGACGAACACGATGCCGGCTTTCAGCGCCGTGCCATGGGCATAGTCCTGAACCATCGTGGTGGAGCCCTTGGCGAAGTGGCGCATCGACACGACCAGCACGAGGGCGGTCAGGATCGCCGGGAAAGGACGGGCGAAGGTCGCCAGAACCTCGGCCCGCGTGCCGCCGATGGCGTGGCCGAAGATGTACAGCCATGTCGGCACCATGAAGGCCAAGGCCACGGCAGAGACGGTCATCGCCCAGTGGTGTTCCGTCCCAGTGTGGGAGGCGCCTTTGCCTGTGGCGCGTTTGCGGTCGGTCAGATAGCGCATGGATGCCTCACACGATCAGGAGGGTCAGGATGGTCAGCACGACGGAGCCTATGACGCAGACCCAGCCCAGCATCTCGGCTGTCTTGATCTCCAGCCCGTGGCCGGCGTCGTAATACAGGTGCCGCAGGCCTGCGAGATAGTGATACCAGATCGCCCAGAGCGAGCCTGTGAAGACCAGCTTGCCGAACCATGAGGTGACGACTGCATTGGCCGTGGCGAAGGCATCGTCTGAAACGGCGGCGGCGGCCAGCCACCAGACGCCAAGGATGACACCGGCCATCAGAGCGTGCCCGGTGATCCGCGTCAGGATCGAAGATACCGAGGTGATCTGCACCTTGTAGATCTGGATATGCGGCGAAAGTGGACGCTCCACCCGCTTGGAAGACCCCGTTGCTTCGGCCATATCGATGCCCTTTCCGCGTTGTCGGACCACAGCGCCGCGAAATGCTGCGCTGCAGAGTTTGCTTGGTTTTTCTTTAGCGCTCAAATTCGCGCTGTCACCTGCTTTGAAGGCCCCAAAAGCACACTGCTTGCGGTATCATAGCAAGATTTTCAGCTTTGTGATCACAGCAAGAAATTCTGTGATCACAGGCTTGAAAATCAGCCGCCGAGCAGCGTGGTGTCCCAGGTCAGGTCCAGCCCCAGATAGCCTTTGTAGTCGGTGCCCTTGTAGTAGTGCAGCTTGACCGCCGTCTGGGTGCCCAGCGCATAGGACCCCGCCAGCTCCCATTCCTTGGTGTCCGGCGCGCCGGCGTTCTGCACCACACCAATCTTGCTGGTGAGCGTGACCTTGTCGTTCAACGCAAAATCGAGCGTCGCATGCGCGTCTGAAGTCTGGTCGGTGGTGTAGTAGTTGCCATCGATGGTGCCGGTCAGCTTGTCATTCAACGGCATGCTGAGCGACAGCGCGTAGTCTCCGCAGCAATCGCCGCCATCATGGGGATAGATATTGCGGGTATAGGACACGTCATAGCTCAATCCGCCCGCCGTGGTGTTGCGGTAGCCGAGCGACAGGTCAACTTCGTCCGAGACCTTGTCGTTGTAGAAGTCGGTCGAGGCACCAAGGTAGAAATTCGCCAGATCGGCCTCAAGATAGGCATTGAAGTCGTCCCGCGTGGCGCGGTCGCCGCCCGGTGCGAAGGACAATGCCACGCCGCCCAGAACGGTCAGACCATCGGCCAGTACCGGTTGCAGCGGAAACGCCGCCAGTAGGATCGTTGACAGAACAGCAAGACGCATGCGGGACACTCCAGTTCGGGCTGCGGACGTGCGCAATGGGGATGACCCGCTTTGGAAAGCGGGTGACATATGGTATCATCCGCATCAAAAATCACAAGCGGTTGACGATTGCCAGCATCACAGCGGTGGATCTGCGGATTTGTGATCACAAACGCCGCATTCACGCCCAAGTCTGCAGATTTGCCGGATCGGTGGGCAAATGCTACTTTGGTTGCGCTTCCCAGCGGCGTTGCAGATCCTGCGCATATTCGTTGCACATGGTGATGGTCTTGTCGGAGGGCGAGTAGAAGGCATTCGCTTCGCCGCAATCGGCCACGATCACTGTAATCTCTTCGGGCAGGCCGAACTTTTCGTTCATCGCCTTGACCTCGTCCGCCAGGACATCGGCCAGCGGCACGCCCTCTTGACCCGGGCCCATCACCAGACCCTTCTTGTCAGGGCCGGGTTCAGTGCCTTGCAGAACCGCGCTCCACGCGTCTGCGGCCTGCTGGTATTCGCCGGGGCAGGAGTCTAGTTTTTCGGCGGGCAGTTCCAGATCGATGGCGAGTTGCTTTCGCACGTCAGGGTTGGCGCCGTAAAACAGGCAGACGACGGCATAATAGCGCTGAATGTCCAGCGAATGGACATCGGCCAGAGCACTTTCATCGGGGGTGGCGTTCGGATCGGCGGCGGCGAGCGCATAGGCGGTGGCGTCGCTGGTCAGGATCTCGGTCGCGGCCTGCTCTTCCCAGACGTCATTCATCAAGATGACCGACAGCGTGTCGGCGGCGTCTTCTTCCTTGCCCAGAACCGGGATCTTCATCACGTCGATCAAGCCGTGGCCCAGTTCATGGTAGAAGGTTGCAATGACCTCGTTGGCGATGAAGTTGCTTTCGTCCTGATCCTCTGGAAACTGGTAGGCTTCCCCGGCCAAGGCGGGTCCGGCCAAGGCCAGAAGGCAGCTTAGTGTCGTGAAAAAGCGCAGCATTGTGTCCCCCCGGATATGCGGGGCAAGATTTGCACGCTGTCACAGCGGGATCAACGCCCAGTAGTCAAGATCAAGCAAATGCCCCGCAATATATTTGCCAGCGCCGTCGCGCAGCTGGAAGGGCGGCGTGCCGTCCTTGGTGGCGACCAGCCGCAGCCGGATGGCCCCCACGCCGGGGGCGGCGGTCTGGGCTTTGGCGAGCACTTCGGACCATGCCCGGACCGTGTCGCCGGCAAAACAGGGGCTGATATGGGCGCCCGCGTTCAGGGCGACCATCATCTGCGCATTGGCCAGCCCGTTGAAGGACAGCGCCCGGGCGAGGCTGATGACATGGCCGCCGTAGATCAGCCGTTTGCCGTCGGGGCGTTGGGTCGAGTCGAAATGCACCTTGGCAGTGTTCTGCCAAAGGCGGGTGGCCAGCATATGCTCCGCCTCCTCAACGGTGACGCCATCGACGTGGTCGATGAACTCGCCCACCTGATAGTCACCGAGGCGATGCGGCTCTCCGGCGAGGGTGAAGTCGTAGCGGGTGAAGTCGAGACCCTTGGGCACGATGAGTTGCGCAGGGTCGACAGCCGGGGCAAGGCTGGGCACCACAGGCTCGGGCGCCGGGCCCAGCCCGCGCTTTTTCACCATGACCCAGCGGACATATTCCAGCACCACGGCGTCGTGCTGGTTCAGCCCCCGGGTGCGGACCCAAACCACGCCCGTGGTGCCGGAGGAGGTTTCCTTCAGCCCGATCACCCAGCTTTCGGCGCGCAGCGTGTCGCCCGGCCAGACCGGCGCCAGCCAGCGCCCCTCGGCATAGCCGAGGTTGGCCACGGCGTTCAGGCTGATGTCGGGCACCGTCTTGCCGAAGACGGTGTGAAAGGCGATCAGATCATCCATCGGGCTTTGCGGCAGACCGCAGGCGCGGGCAAACGCGTCAGAAGAGTACAGCGCACCGCGTGCCGGATAAAGCGCATGGTAAAGCGCCCGCTCGCCGCCCGAAAGGGTGCGCGGTACGGCATGGGGGATCACTTGCCCCACCGCGTAATCCTCAAAGAACCGCCCCGGATTGGTCTTCATGTGCCCCCCGATCGCCCACCCCAAATCGCCTGCCCCCGTAGGGTGGGGTTACAACCCCACCCTACTGGTCGCCCAGCTTCAGGTCCGGGGAATAGTCCCCCGGAACCTCTTTCACCACCGCCTGCCCGCAGCGCATCACACCCCGCGCCGCATCGAAGGCATAGGTGGGCGCGCCATGCAGCGCCCACCCCTTGTTCAAGGCGTTCGACACCTTGTGGCAGAAGGCCGAGGTGTCATCGTCCGACAGAAACCGGTAGAGTTTCATGGCCTTACCCAAGCACCGGATATCCCAGAATCCAGCCATGCACCCATCCGATGGCGGCAAGCGCCACCACGCAGATCACCACATAGATCACGTCATTGACGACGGGCCCCTTGGCCGGGCGTACCCACGGCGGCTCCATCCGGTTGATCTTGATGACGTCGAACACCGCCCAAGCCATCAGCCCGCCGAACAGGATGATCGAGGCCAGATCGCCGTTCACCAGCAAATGCGCCAGCGCCCAGACCTTGACGGAGGTCAGCATCGGATGCCGCAGATAGGTGCGCAACGTGCCCCGGTTGGCCTGCATGAACAGCAGGATCACCGCGATCAGCATCAACAGATTGTTGATGTGGCGCAGGAAGGCCGGGGGCGTCCAGACCATGATCGGGTCCAGTTTGGCCTGATGATAGCCCGCGTACATCAGATAGATGGCCAGCAGCGCCAGCACCGTGGCCACACCCTTGCCCGGCCCGTCACCCAGTTTCGCCCGGAACCCCGGCGTCACCCGCTTCATCAGATGAGAATAGGCCCAAAGCAGGACCCCCAAGACAAGAAACAGCATGTTCACCCCTGCATTGCCGCGATTGCGCGGGCCTTTTCCATCAAGGCCCGCGCCGACACGATATGCAGGTTCTCGACGATCTTTCCATCCAGAACCGCAACCCCCTGCCCAAAGGCCTCTGCCGCCGCAAAAGCCTCGACCTGCCGCCGCGCGAGATCCAGTTCGCAGGCAGAAGGCGCGAAGACCCGGTTGGCCACGCCAAGCTGATCGGGATGGATCAGGGTCTTGCCGTCAAAGCCCATGTCGCGGCCTTGCCGGCATTCGGCCTCCAGCCCTTGTTCGTCGCGAAAGGCGTTGAAGACGCCGTCGATCACCACCCGTCCGTAAGCCCGCGCTGCGAGCACGCAGAGGCCAAGGCCGGTCGTCAAGGGCATCCGATCCGAACGCGCTTTGGTGCCGAGTTCCTCGGCCAGATCGTTCGTCCCCATCACCAGCCCGCGCAACGCGGGATGGGCTGCAACCTCGGCGGCATGCAAAAGACCCAGCGGGGTTTCCATCATCGCCCAGAGGGGCTTGTCCGGCGCCACCTGCGCCACGGCGTCCAGCGCCGCCGCCCGGTTCACCTTGGGCACCAGAATGCCGTCTACCCCCGGATGCGCAGCAAAAGCCGCCGCGTCCGCCCGCCCCCAAATGGTATCGAATCCGTTGATCCGCACCAGCCGCAGCTTGCGGCCATAGTCGGTCTCGCGCAGAAACGCATCGAGGCCAGCCCGCGCCGCTTCCTTTTCTGAGGGCGTCACCGCATCTTCCAGATCAAAGATGATGGCATCCGCCGCCAGCCCGGCTGCCTTCTCCAGCGCGCGCGCCTTGGAGGCGGGGATATACAGCACCGAACGCAGGGGTCTTGCAGCTTCCATGATTCCACCAAGCAATTTTATTGCGCCAAAAGGCATACTTTTGTCACTTCCCGCAAGGGGCTTTTTGCCGCACCGCAGAAAAGACCGTGCAAATCACCTTTGAGCGCAATTGTCCGAAACGATGTCTCGCACTGCCCGCGACGTGCGCCCCATTAACCCGATCTTTGCCAGCGCGGCGCAGGCTGACCATTCTACAACCAAAGGGCGAAGCATGCGCCCGGAAAGGCAAAAGATGGACCGGAATGTCTTCGCCCTGTCGCTCGGCCTCGCCGGGCTTTTGCTGCTGCCAACGCTGGGCCGCGCCAGCCCTGTGCAATGCTCTGCGCATGACACGGTGGCGGCAGAACTGGCCCGCCAGTTCAGTGAACAACCCCATGCCATCGGTCTGGCGCAGGACACCACCGTGATGGAGCTTTACGCCTCGGACAAGGGCACATGGACACTGACGGTCACCCTGCCCAACGGAATGACCTGCCTTGTGGCCGCGGGCGACAATTTCGAAACCCTTGAACCGACGCAGGTGGCCAAGGGCGATCCGGCTTAGCCTGT